>NZ_JAMYMR010000022.1:0-106728 GCF_040318635.1 Mesorhizobium sp. M1066 | reverse complement strand
AATCCTCGGCACCGTCACGTCAACCGAATGCCGAAATTACTTCACAGAGGCAGGCTATGCCCAACCTAAATTCATCCCGCTCTAGTCGCCTGACTTTTCGGCGCCAAAGAAGAATAAAAGGCACGCGACAGCGTTCCCTCCCCCTTGTGGGGAGGGTTAGGGTGGGGGTCCTTCTTCGCAAGAATCCATATGCGATACCCTCCCCACAAGCGGGAGGTAGAGGCCTGAGCTCAAACCCGCTAAAACAGCGCCTTCAGCTCCGCCAATTTGTCATTCACCAGCCAGCCATAGTAATTCTCTTCCGGCAGCTTTTCCGGCTCGCCGGCGGCGCGGCGCCTGTCGTTCTCCGCCTTCAGCGCGTCGGCGCGCTGCTCCGGATTGCCGACATTGTAGAGCGTGGCGGTCAGCCCGGGATTGCCCGAAATGTCGAAGCCGGCAATGCTTTTGTAGGCATCGATCGATTTCCGGATCGTCGCCGCGACGTAGGGCAGCGTCAGGTCGGGATCCATGATGGTCTTGTAGACCGAATTGGGATCGCCGACGTCGAGCTTCGGCAGGCCCGAAACCTTGTGCACGAGATCGCTCATCTGCAAGGCGGTCAGCGGATTGAGCTGGCCAAGGCCGAAGGTCTGGCCGGCATAATAGGGCTGGAAGAAGGTGGCGCCGAAACGATCGTCGGGAAAGCTCGTCCCGCCGACGCTCTTGCCGCGAAACGAACGGTTCCACACCTGTTCGCGGCATTCCCACAGATCGTAGCTGTCGGACATCCCTGCGCATTTCTTGAATTCCGGCCGCTGCACGAAATCGGTGATGTCCTCGCCGTCATAGGCGAAGGAAAGCTTGCTGGAGAGATAGGAGATCGCCTTGACATAGTAGGTCTGCAGCCGGTCATAGGCATCGACATTGTAGGTGTGCTCTCCGACGATGGCGCCGACGATGTGCAGGGGATCGATGCCGTAGGTGGCTGCTGCCTTCTTGATCTTGCCGCGCAATTCGGCGTCGTTCTGCAGCAGGGCGTAGACCTTGCGGTACTTCGCCTGGAAGCTGGTGTTGGTCGCTTGCGTGCGCCGGCTGGAGGCGCCGGGAATATCGGGCTGCACGGCATTGCGATTTCCCGGCGGCACCAATGTCGCTGCCTCGGCGGCGAACAGCGTCGCCGCCAGCGTCAAGCCGAGAATGACCAGGATCAGTTTTTTCATGCACCCGCCGCCCAAGCAATTCCAGGAAAAGTGTGAAACGGTTTTCCGGAATTGCGTCAAACCAAGAGATCGAGAATTGCCGCGCAAACTAGGTAAAGCTCTTGGTCGAGTCGAGAGCGCCCCTTCACCCGGCACTACGAAAGCTGGCCAGATGATACCATCTGGCCACACATGATTTTGCTGGCCGGAAAATGTTGCCTGGACCGGCGCCGGAACGTTCCGGCGCCGTCGTTCAAAGGATGAACCGCGACAGGTCGGTATTTCTGGACAGGTCGCCGACATGCTTTTCCACATAGGCGGCGTCGATGGTGACGCTGGTTCCGTTGCGGTCGGGAGCGTCGTAGGAGATTTCGTCCAGCACCCGCTCCATCACCGTCTGCAGCCGCCTTGCGCCGATGTTCTCGACGCTGGCGTTGAGGTCGACGGCAATGCCGGCCAGCGAATCGATCGCGTCGTCGGTGAAGGTCAGGTCGACGCCCTCGGTCTTCATCAGCGCGATATACTGCTTGATCAGGCTGGCTTCGGTCTCGGTCAGGATGCGGACGAAATCGTCCTTCTCCAGCGCCCGCAATTCGACGCGGATCGGCAGGCGGCCCTGCAATTCCGGCAACAGGTCTGACGGCTTGGACACGTGGAACGCACCCGAGGCGATGAACAGGATGTGGTCGGTCTTCAGCGGTCCGTATTTGGTCGCCACCGTGGTGCCTTCGATCAGCGGCAGCAGGTCGCGCTGCACGCCTTCGCGGGAAACGCCGGCGCCCATGCCGCCTTCACGCGACGCGATCTTGTCGATCTCGTCGAGGAAGACGATGCCGTCATTCTCCGTCGCATCGAGCGCCCGGCGTACCACCTCGTCCTGGTCGAGCAGCTTGTCAGACTCGTCATTGACCAGCAGGTCGTAGGATTCCTTCACCGTCGTCTTGCGCATCTTGGTCTTCTTGCCGCCCATCGCCTTCGACAGCATGTCGTTGATGTTCAGCACGCCGATATTGGCGCCCGGCATACCGGGGATTTCGAAGCCGGGCATGCCGCCAGCGCCGGTGTCGGCGACCTCGACCTCGATCTCCTTGTCGTCGAGCTCGCCGTCGCGCAGCTTCTTGCGGAAACTATCGCGGGTGGCCGGGCTCGCCGTCTTGCCGACCAGCGCTTCCAGCACCCGTTCCTCGGCGTTGACGTGGGCGCGCGCCTTGACGTCCTCGCGCATCTTCTCGCGCACCAGGCCGATGGCGATCTCGACCAGGTCTCGGATGATCTGTTCGACATCGCGGCCGACATAGCCGACCTCGGTGAACTTGGTCGCCTCGACCTTGACGAAAGGCGCACCGGCGAGCCGCGCCAGGCGGCGCGAAATCTCGGTCTTGCCGACGCCGGTCGGCCCGATCATCAGGATGTTCTTCGGCATCACCTCTTCGCGCATCTGGCCTTCCAGCTGCTGGCGGCGCCAGCGGTTGCGCAAGGCGATGGCCACGGCGCGCTTGGCGTCCTTCTGGCCGATGATGAAACGGTCGAGTTCCGAAACGATTTCGCGGGGAGAAAATGTGCTCATATCACTAAATTCCACTTTGCCACTGCTTGATGGCCTCGAACGGATGCAGCAGCATGATCACGTTGAGTGTCAGATTGTCCCGGATGAGATAGCCGGTACCGAGTTCGAAGATGATGGCCAGGCTGACGATCACCCATATAGGTAGCCTTCGCGCCATCACAAATCCCAGCACCATGGCCAGTGTGTCGGACACCGAATTGATGATGCTGTCGCCGTAATAGTCGAGCGAGATGGTGCCGGCGCGGTAGCGCTCGATGATGAACGGGCTGTTTTCGAGCAGCTCCCAGCCGCCTTCGATGAAGACGGCGAACGCCAGCCTCAGTCCGATCGGCGAACGCGGGAACAGGAATCTTGCCAGCGCATAGAACAGGAAGCCGTGGATGATGTGCGAGAACGTATACCAGTCCGAAATGTGCTGGGAATTCTCCGAACTGTTCACGACACCATGCCAGAGCTTGACGTAGCCGCAGGTGCAGATCGGCGTTCGCCCCATGCCATAGAGCGCCCCGGCCTGGAAGATGACCAGGGCAAGCACCAGCAGAAGCCCCATCCGCCAGCTGTCTTCATAGGCCGAATAGCTGCTCTCCGTGGCCGGTGTCGTCATCGGTTCATTCCCCCTCGTTTCGCGTCGTCGTGTCGATCATCACAAAGCTTTGTCACGCCTTCAGCGGCGGTAGCCGGCGGATCACGGCAGCCGGCAAGGTGGGTTTGACCACAATCCGCCGGATACGCTGCCAGCCAGCCCCGAACAGAATGATCAGCGCGCCAACAACGACCAGGATCAAGGCAAAAGGCGGGATGCCCGTCGAATCGGAGGCGGAATTCACCAGATAATAGATGCCCAGCGAACCGAAGTAAGCCAATGTAGGAACCAGAAGCGAACGGCGGTCGATGGCCAGCGCGACATAGAGGAAGCCAAGGATCAGAATCGTCAGCATGATGGTTGCATTGGCATCCGGCGCGATATGTCCGAATACGACGTTCTGGCCGGTTGCCATGATAAAGAGCGGATGCACCAGCATGGGCGCCGAGACGACATGCAGCCAGAAAGCGCAATCGGACCAGATCTTGCGTCGATCCCTATCGTAAATGTCAAAAGCTACACCCGTTGCGAACACGATCAGGCCGCAGATCAGCGGCATGTAAAGTGCCGCGCGAAGCAGTTCTGGAACATCCTCGAGGCGCGGCGGCGCAATCGCACCCGTTGTCACGCTGTCATACAGGATTATCGCCGTTTGCAGGAAGGCAAGCAGTGTAAAGGCGATGGCGATAGCCCCGGCAATGATGGGGACGCGAAAACGCCAGAAATAGATCGCCGCCGCGATTATTCCTCCGCCCAGGAACAGATATCCGGCCTGGGACGCCGTCTGGCGCAACGCCAATAGCTGCCAGATAGTCTCCGGCTTGCGTATGCCGAAGCTGGACTCCACCTGTAGCGCCAGAGCGGCCAGAATGGCGGCCATGAAAATCAGGGCAAGCACGGACGACGATAATTTCATCCGGTGCTGACGCGTGACAATTTCGGCGAGCCCCCAGGCGAAAACCGCGAGGATGCCGGCGATCCAGAATGTCTGGCCTGGAAGCAAGGTGGTCAGGACAAAGAAGAAGCCGGCGCTGAGCAGAACGGTTCCCACGGTGACAAACAGATCGTTGCCGCCGCCCACCAGCCGCAGGTTTTCCTCGTCACCCTCGTCATCGACGCTCCTCGCCTCGGGGGCGAGAGCGACCGTGCGTTCCATGGCCTCCAACTGATCGCGAAGGGTCTGCGAGATCAAACCTTTCGCGACTGCCTTGTCGAGGGTTTCGGCGCTGATCAATTGGGCTCCTGCGTCGCGTCGCGCGCCATCATCAAGGCCGGCCCGTACTCCGATGTTCTGGTGTCAAAAGCAACAAAGCCAGCCTTTTCATAGGCACGGATCGCCCTGACATTGGCGGGATCCGGATCGATGATGACGCGCGGAACACCTTCCTCGAAAAGCTGTTCGACGAACTGGCGCACGATTGCCGAGCCATGGCCGCGCCCGACCAGCTCCGGCACGCCGATCGACACGTCGATGCCGAGCGTGCCGAACGGCTGGTCGGCATAGGGGTGGTCGTCTTCCAGGTGCGGATCGTAGCTTTGCAGATAGGCGATCGGCTTGCCGTCGAGCTCGACGATCAGCGGCTCGACGGAAATGCTATCGATGTGCTCGCGAATGCCGGCGATTTCCGTCTCCGGATCGTCCCACCACTCTGCAACATGCGGCTCAGCGAGCCAGCCGGCGATCATCGGCAGGTCTTTTTCCGTCACCGGCCGAAAATCGTAGCTATCTTCTTGTTCGGCCATGATCTCTGGACGAACGGAACCGTTCGTCTGAGAAAACCGGTTTCCACTTTTCGGGGTCATGGCCGGCTTTTCAGCCGACATCGAGCGTTTCGACGACGAAATTGTTGTTGGTGTAGACGCAGATATCGGACGCGATCTGCATCGCCTTGCGGGCGATCTCCTCGGCATCCTTGTCGCTGTCCATCAGCGCGCGGGCCGCCGCCAGCGCGTAATTGCCCCCCGAACCGATGGCCATGACGCCGAATTCGGGTTCGAGCACGTCGCCGGTGCCGGTCAGCGCCAGCGAGACCGACTTGTCGGCCACCAGCATCATCGCCTCGAGCCGGCGCAGATAGCGGTCGGTGCGCCAGTCCTTGGCGAGTTCGACGCAGGCGCGCGTCAGTTGGTCGGGATATTGTTCGAGCTTGGCCTCGAGCCGTTCCAGCAGCGTGAAGGCGTCGGCGGTGGCGCCGGCGAACCCGGCGATCACATTGCCGCCCTTGCCGATGCGGCGCACCTTCTTGGCGTTGCCCTTCATGATGGTCTGGCCAAGGCTGACCTGGCCGTCGCCGGCGATCACCACCTTGTTGCCCTTGCGCACCGTCACGATGGTCGTGGCGTGCATGGTCAGTTCATTGGACATTTCCTGGCTCCGAGCAGCGCCATCCCGATAAGGCGATTGGCGCGGTACGAGTAACTTTGATCGGCCATATGTATGCATGGGGCCGGTGATTGCAAATCGCTCTCTGGCAAGGCCGATACCGCTGTCAGAGGCAACTGGCAATCGCCGGATCATGCTGCTAGAAGGCTTTCGTTTTCAAGCCTGCGAGCGCTTGAAGCCTCTGAGCCGGTCACGATGTGAACCTCTGGGACAAGGATAGAGTGATGCCGCCCCGTTCCGCCGAAGCAAGCCGCAAGACCAAGGAAACCGACATCTCTGTGTCGGTCCATGTCGACGGCTCCGGCAAGTCGGATATCGCCACGGGGGTCGGCTTCTTCGACCATATGCTGGACCAGCTCTCGCGCCATTCCCTGATCGACATGACGGTCAGAGCCAAGGGCGACCTGCATATCGACGATCATCACACGGTCGAGGATACCGGCATCGCGCTCGGCCAGGCGCTGGCCAAGGCACTGGGCGAGCGGCGCGGCATTATGCGTTATGCCTCGATCGACCTTGCCATGGACGAGACGCTGACGCGCGCCGCGATCGACGTGTCCGGCCGTCCCTTCCTGGTCTGGAACGTTTCCTTCTCATCGCCGAAGATCGGTACTTTCGACACCGAGCTGGTGCGCGAATTCTTCCAGGCGCTGGCGCAGAATTTCGGCATCACGCTGCATGTCACCAATCACTATGGCGCCAACAACCATCACATCGCCGAGACCTGCTTCAAGGCGGTGGCGCGCGCGCTGCGCGCTGCTCTCGAACGCGATCCGCGCCAGCCGGATGCGGTTCCCTCCACCAAGGGATCGTTGAAGGGATAAGGCCATGGCCACCTATGTCGTGATGGAACCGCCAGGCCGCAGCGAGAAGGCCGATGCAACGGCCTTTGTCCGCGATGGCTTCACCTGGCTGGGCCTGCTGGTGCCGCCGCTATGGTTCGCCTGGCATCGGTTGTGGATCGAGGCAGCGCTTGCCTTCGTCGTCATGGGCCTGCTTTCGATGCTGGGCCAGAAGCTCGGCCTTGGTCTGGCCGGCTCGCTGCTGTCACTGTTGGTTTCGCTCTATGTCGGACTGGAAGGGCAAGGCCTGCGCATCGCGGCACTTCGCCGGCGCGGTTGGCACGAATGGGGCGCGGTCGAAGCCGGTTGGCTCGACGACGCCGACACACGCTATGCGCTGGAAGCGGAAGCGCTTGCCGATGAGGTTGTGCCGGCGCCGCGCATGGTCCCCGATGCTGCCCTGGCGCGGCCAGCGCAGCCGGGCATGGCGCTGGGGCTGACCCACATTCCGGGAAGAAGCTGACATGCGGGTTGCGATCATCGACTACGGGTCGGGCAATTTGCGCTCGGCCACCAAGGCTTTCGAGCGCGCCGCGCGCGAAGCCGGCATATCGGCCGATATCGACCTGACCGCAGATGCCGAGCGGGTGCGCACGGCCGATCGCATTGTCCTGCCCGGCGTCGGCGCCTATGCCGACTGCGCGGCCGGCCTGCAGGCCGTCGAAGGCATGTGGGAAGCCGTCGAAGAGGTCGCGATCGTCAAGGGCCGGCCTTTCCTCGGCATCTGCGTCGGCATGCAGCTGATGTCGCAGCGCGGCCTCGAAAAGACGATTACCGAGGGCTTCGGCTGGATATCGGGGGACGTCAAGGAGATCATGCCTTCCGATCCGGCGCTGAAGATCCCGCAGATCGGCTGGAACACGATCGAGCTCAAGCGCCAGCATCCGCTGTTTGCCGGCATACCGACTGGCGCAAGCGGGCTGCATGCCTATTTCGTGCATTCCTATCATCTCGATGCGCGCAAGGCGGACGAGGTTCTGGCGGTTGCCGACTATGGCGGCCCGGTGACGGCGGCTGTCGCCCGCGACAATCTCGTCGGCACGCAGTTCCACCCGGAAAAGAGCCAGGCGCTCGGCCTGGCGCTGATCACCAATTTCATGCGCTGGAGGCCCTGAAAACCGATGAGCAAGAAGGGCTACTGGATGGCGATGGTCGAGGTGACCGATCCGGAAAACTATCCGCTATACATTGCCGCCAACAAAGCGGCTTTCGACAAATATGGCGCAAAATTCCTGACCCGCGGCGGTCAGTCGTCGAGCCCGGAAGGGCCGTCGGGCAATCGCCATGTCATCATCGAGTTCGAGAGCTACGCGGTCGCACTCGCCTGCTTCCATTCGCCCGAATACCAGGCGGCGCTGAAATTCCGACGCCTCTATTCGACGTCGCATTTCGCCATTGTGGAAGGCGCCTGAACGGATGATCCTTTTCCCCGCCATCGACCTCAAGGACGGCCAGTGCGTGCGCCTCAGGCACGGCGACATGGCGACCGCGACCATCTACAACGACGATCCTGCCGCTCAGGCGCGAGCCTTCGAGCAACAGGGCTTCGAATGGCTGCATGTCGTCGACCTCAACGGCGCCTTCCAGGGCCAGAGCGTCAACAGCGCAGCGGTCGGCGCCATCCTCGAGGCGACGAAGAACCCGGTGCAGCTCGGCGGCGGCATCCGCACGCTGGCGCAGATCGAGGACTGGCTCGATCGCGGGCTGGCCCGCGTCATCCTCGGCACGGTGGCGGTCCGCGATCCCGACCTTGTCAAGCAAGCCTGCAAGACGTTTCCGGGCAAGGTGGCCGTCGGCATCGATGCCAAGGGCGGCAAGGTCGCCGTCGAGGGCTGGGCCGAGGCGTCGAGCCTTGGCGTCGTCGAACTGGCGAGGAAATTCGAGGGCGCCGGCGTCGCCGCCATCATCTACACCGACATCGACCGCGACGGCGTTTTGACCGGCATCAATTGGGACGCCACCATCGACCTCGCCGATGCCGTGTCGATCCCGGTCATCGCGTCGGGCGGTCTCGCCTCGATCGCCGACATCGTGCGCATGACCATGCCCGATGCGCAAAAGCTCGAAGGCGCGATCTCCGGGCGCGCGCTCTATGATGGCCGTATCGATCCGGCGGGCGCCCTGGCGATCCTGCAGGGCAGGGCGGAGACGCGGCCGTGAAAATCTCCATTATCCTCGCGTCCTATGACAGCGGCCACTACCATGGCGGCATGGGCCAGGGCCCGGACGCACTGATATCAGGCGGTCTCGTCGACGCCCTGACCATGGCCGGCCATGACGTTACGGTGGAAGACATCGGCAAGGTCGGAGACATCCAGGAGCGCGAGATCGCCACCGGCTTTGCCGTCTGCAACGCGGTTTCAGCCGAGGTTCGCCTTGCCCGTGACACCGGTCGGTTTCCCATCGTCCTTGCGGGAAATTGCCTGACATCAGCCGGTGCGGTCGCCGGCGAGGACGCCGATGCGATCATCTGGGCCGACCAGCATGGCGACCTCAACACGCCCGAGACATCGGCATACGGCTTTCTCGACGGCATGGCGCTGGCGACGGTGCTTGGCCTGTGCTGGAGGCCGATGGCGTCGGCCATTCCCGGCTTCAAGCCGATCGATCCGTCGCGTTGCGTGCTCGTCAACGCGCGCGATCTCGATCCGGACGAGAAGCGGCTGCTGGAGACGCTGCCGATCGTGCGGACGGAATGCTCCGGGGTGGCCCAGGCGACCGAAAGACTGAAGATCGCCGGCGCCAAACGCGTGCACATGCACCTCGACATGGACGTGCATGATCCCCGGGAGTTGCAGGCCAACCGCTATATCACTTCGGGCGGCCCGAGCCCGGAGCAGTTGCGCGACGCCACTTGCGCCATGGCGCTTGCGGTGCCGGTCGTCGGCATCACCGTCTCCGCCTACGACCCGGCTTTCGACGCGCAGGCCGATGTGCCGCCGCTGGTCGGTCAACTGCTGAACGATCTCATCGCCACGATAGAGGGCCGCTGATGCTGAAAGCCCGTGTCATCCCCTGTCTCGACGTCAAGAACGGCCGTGTCGTCAAGGGCGTCAACTTCGTCGATCTCGTCGACGCCGGCGATCCGGTCGAGGCGGCCAAGGCCTATGACGCGGCCGGCGCCGACGAGCTTTGCTTCCTCGACATCACTGCTTCGTCGGACAATCGCGAAACCATCTTCGACGTCATCGCACGCACCGCCGAACAATGCTTCATGCCGCTGACCGTCGGCGGCGGCGTGCGCCAGGTCGCCGACATCAGGAAGCTGCTGCTGGCCGGCGCGGACAAGGTGTCGATCAACACGGCGGCGGTGAAGAACCCGGATTTCGTTGCCGAGGCCGCCGGCAAGTTCGGCAACCAGTGCATCGTCGTCGCCATCGACGCCAAGAAAGTGTCCGCCACCGGTGAGGCCGACCGCTGGGAGATCTTCACCCATGGCGGGCGCGAAAAGACCGGCATCGACGCGGTCGAGTTCGCGCGGAAAATGGTCGATCGCGGCGCCGGCGAGATCCTGCTGACCTCGATGGATCGCGACGGCACCAAGGCCGGCTACGACATCGCGCTGACCCGCGCGATATCAGACGCCGTGCGCGCGCCGGTCATCGCTTCCGGCGGCGTCGGCACGCTCGACCACATGGTCGAAGGCATTCGCGACGGCCATGCCGGTGCGGTGCTGGCCGCGTCCATCTTCCATTTCGGTACCTACACGATAGCGCAGGCCAAGGCGCATATGGCCGCCGCAGGGCTGCCGATGCGGCTGGACTCTGTGAATAATCGGCCCTAAAGCATGATCCCGAAAAGTGGGAACCGGTTTTCGGAAAAGATCATGCCTAAACAAGCAGATAGATGGCGCCATGGCTGAGTTTTCGCTGTCAGATCTTGAAGAAACCATCAGGGAACGCGCCCATTCCGGCGACCCGGACTCGTGGACGGCAAAACTGTTCGCGCGCGGCATCGACAAGGCGGCGCAGAAACTCGGCGAGGAAGCAGTCGAGACGGTGATTGCCGCCGTCAAGGGCGACAAACAGGCCCTCGTTTCGGAAAGTGCCGATCTTATATATCATTGGCTCGTCGTTCTCGGCCTCTCGGGGGTTTCGCTGAGCGACGTGCTCAAGGAGCTCGAAGGCCGCACCCGGCGTTCGGGCATCGCCGAGAAGGCGTCACGGCCCAAGGGCTGACCGCGAGGAAGGGCAGGTATCTCGATGGATCAGCTCGCGCCGACCGAGAAGTATTCCCCGTTTCGCTTCTTCTCCGCCGAGCAATGGTCGCAATTCCGCGCCGACACGCCGCTGACGCTGAGTGCGGACGAATTCCGCCGCCTGCGCTCGCTCAACGATCCGGTCGATCTCGAAGAGGTCACGCGCATCTATCTGTCGCTGTCGCGGCTGTTGTCGGCTCATGTCGAAGCGAGCCAGCTGCTGTTCCGGCAACGCCAGGCCTTCTTCAACGCGGTCGACGTGGTCAAGACGCCCTTCATCATCGGCATCGCCGGTTCCGTCGCGGTCGGCAAATCGACCACCGCACGCGTGCTGAAGGAGCTTTTGGCGCGCTGGCCGTCGAGCCCCAAGGTCGATCTCATCACCACCGACGGCTTCCTGCTGCCCAACGAGGTCCTGCGCCGCGAGAACCTGATGGAGCGCAAGGGTTTTCCAGACAGTTACGATGTCGGCGCGCTGCTGCGCTTCCTGTCGGGCATCAAGTCGGCGCTGCCCGATGTCCGCGCGCCGGTCTATTCGCACCTGACCTATGACGTCATTCCCGGCGAGTTCGTCACCATCGACCGGCCCGACATATTGATCTTCGAAGGCATCAATGTCCTGCAGCCCGGCAAGCTGCCGCAGGACGGCAAGATCGTGCCTTTCCTGTCGGACTTCTTCGACTTCGCCATCTACATCGATGCCGACGAGAAGCTGATCCACAACTGGTACATTTCCCGCTTCATGCGGCTGCGTGAGACCGCCTTCCGCAATCCGGACTCCTTCTTTCACCGCTACTCGCAGCTGTCGGAGGGTTCGGCGCGCGCCATCGCCGAAGGCCTGTGGACCAACATCAATTTGAAGAATCTGCGCGAGAACATCCTGCCGACGCGGGCCCGCGCCGACTTGATCCTGCGCAAGGGCGCCGACCACCTGATCGAGGAAGTGGCGCTCAGGAAGCTGTGACGGCCGGCTTCGTCACCCGTCGCAATGTCAGATTGATCCGCCCACCGTTTTTCAGCAGCGCCGAGGTCGAGGGATAGATCCGATCGACGCCGTGAAAGCACAGCCGCCCCTCGCCGCCGAGCACCACGACATCACCGCTTTGCAGCCTGAACGACTTGGTGGCGCCATCACGCGTGGTCTGGCCAACCCGGAACAGGCAGTCGTCGCCGAGCGAGACGGAGACGACCGGCGCCGAAAAATCGGTCTCGTCGCGGTCCTGATGCAGGCCCATCTTCGCATCCGCCGTGTAGAAATTGATCAGGCACGCTTCCGGCGGATGTGGATAGCCCGAGACCTCGCGCCACAGGTCGAGCAGCGCATCCGGAATTGGCGGCCAAGGTTCCCCGGTTAGCGGATGCGCCGGCTGGTAACGATAGCCGTGCTCCTTGTCGGTAACCCAGCCCAGCGGCCCGCAATTGGTCATGCGCACGCTCATCTCCTTGCCGGTGCGCGGCATGGCCGGCACGAACAGCGGCGCCTGCTGCACGATCCGTCTCACCTCGTCGACCAGTTCTTCCTGCACGGTGCGTGACAGGTAGGCCGGCATGTGGCGGACGCCTTTGGGCAGAACAAGCACGGATTCGATCGCCTCTTGGATGGTTCGGAACCGTAAAATGTCACGATCAAATGAAAACGGCGACCCGAAAGCCGCCGCTCTTGTCGAATTGGCAGTCGCCGATCAGGCGAGGTCGGGGATGCGCAGCACCTGGCCCGGATAGATCTTGTCGGGATGGGTCAGCATCGGCTTGTTGGCCTCGAATATGACCGTGTTCTTGACGCCTTGGCCCTTGCCGTAGCTTTTCTCGGCGATCTTCCAGAGATTGTCGCCCTTCTTCACGGTGTAAAAGGTGGGCTCCTTGGCGGGGGCGGCGGCCGTGCCAGGTGCTGGCGCGACCTGTAATTCGTCCGCCTGCACCTTGGAGACGCCGAGCGTGTTGCCGACGGCGATGACCGCCTTCTCGAAAATCGACTGGTCCTTGACCACACCCTTCAGCACCGCCGTATCGCCGTTGACGACGACCTCGACGCCATCGGTGCCGAGCTTGTGCGAATCGAGCTCCTTCTTGAGTGTGTCGGCCGTGGGTGCGGCTTCGTCGTCACCGCCGATGCCCAGTTTCTTGCCGACACTCTTGACGAAATCGAACATGCCCATCGTTGGTCTCCATTGCTGTGGTGGGTGATCGCAGCTTGCCATCTGCAACCCAGAATTGGAAGCCACCCGCGCGTTGCAGCTTCGCGGTGCTTAATCGTTCTCCACCCGGCCGCGCAGCTTCTTGATCGTGCCGCGCCCGGCCTTGCTCTTCAGCCGCCGTTCCACGGCACCTTTCGACGGCCGCGTCTTCTTGCGCGGCGGCGGCGGCGGCTCGGCGGCCTTGGCGACCAATGCCGTCAGCCGTGCCCGCGCATCCGCCCGGTTCTGTTCCTGGGTGCGGAAGCGGCCCGCTTCGATGACGATGACGCCGTCCTTGGTGGCACGCTGGCCGGCAAGCTTGATCGTCCGCTCGCGCACGCGCTCCGACAGACCCGTTGCGTTGGCCGCGTCGAAGCGCAGCTGCACCGCCGTCGCCACCTTGTTGACGTTCTGGCCGCCGGGACCCGACGAGCGGATGAAGTCCTCGTGCAGGTCGCCCGGATGGATCACCGCATCGCCTGATATGATGATGTTGTCGTCGCTCGCCATGCCGCAGTCATGGCGCGGCGGATCGAAAAAGAAAAGGCCCGATCGAACCGGGCCTTTCAACGAAAGCTGAACCCTGTGGCGCGATTACTCCGCCGCTTCCTGCATGCGCGGCGCGGCGCCCAGCACCACGGCGTCGACATGGCTTTCGAATTTCTCGAAATTGACGGCGAACATGCCGACCAGCCTTGCCGCCTGCCGGTCATAGCCGGCCTTGTCGGCCCAGGTCGCCCGGGGGTCCAGAATCATCGGGTCGAGAACGGCGCTGTCGACGCCAGGGACAGCCACCGGCACCTCGAAACCGAAATGGGCATCGGTGCGGAACTCGGCCGTCTTCAGCGAGCCGTCGAGCGCGGCGGCAAGCAAGGCGCGCGTCGCCTTGATCGGCATGCGCTTGCCGGTGCCGTAGGCGCCGCCGGTCCAGCCGGTGTTGACCAGCCAGCAATCGGCGCCGTGGCGTGCAATCAGCTCGCGCAGCAGATTGCCGTATTCAGAAGGGTGGCGCGGCATGAATGGGGCACCGAAACAGGTCGAAAACGTCGCTTCCGGCTCGGTCACGCCCTTTTCGGTTCCAGCCACCTTGGCGGTGTAGCCGGACAGGAAATGATACATCGCCTGCGCCGGGGTCAGCCGCGCGATCGGCGGCATCACGCCGAACGCATCGGCGGTCAGCATGATGATATTCTTCGGGTGGCTGGCGCGTCCCGTCTTGCTGGCGTTGGGGATGAAATCCAGCGGGTAGGCGCAGCGCGTGTTTTCGGTCAGCCTTCCGTCGTTGAAATCCGGCACGCCATCAGCGTCAAGCACGACATTTTCCAGCACCGTGCCGAAGCGCTGCGTGGTGGCGAAGATTTCCGGCTCGGCTTCCGCCGACAGCTTGATCGTCTTGGCGTAGCAGCCGCCTTCGAAATTGAAGATGCCGTGCGGTCCCCAGCCATGCTCGTCGTCGCCGATCAACGTGCGCGAGGGATCGGCCGAGAGTGTCGTCTTGCCGGTGCCCGACAGGCCGAAGAAGATCGCCGCGTCGCCGGCCGAACCCTCGTTGGCCGAGCAATGCATCGGCATCACGCCTTTCGTTGGCAGCAGATAGTTGAGCATGGTGAACACCGACTTCTTCATCTCACCGGCATAGGAGGTGCCGCCGATCAGCACGATCCTGCGGGTGAGATCCACGGCGATCACCGTTTCGGTGCGGCTGCCGTGGCGGAGGGGATCGGCGCGGAAGGACGGCAGGTCGATGATCGTCATCTCGGGCACGAACTGTTCGAGTTCGGCGGCACCGGGACGAATGAGCAGATTGCGGATGAACAGCGAGTGCCAGGCAAATTCGGTGATCACCCTGGTCGGCAGTTTCAGTCCCGCATCGGCGCCGCCGACCAGATCCTGGACGTATAGATCCTTGTCCGCGGCATGCGCCTGGAAATCGGCGAGCAGCGTGTCGAATTGGGTCGGCGAGATCGCCTTGTTGTTGTCCCACCAGACATGTGGTTCGGTGTCGCTGTCGCGGACGACGAACTTGTCCTTGGGCGAGCGGCCGGTGTGCTGTCCGGTTTCGGCGACCAGCGCGCCATGTGCGGTCAAGCGGGCTTCGCCGCGCCGTATCGATTCCTCATAAAGGGCTGCCGCACCGAAATTATAGCGCACCACGCCGGTGGTTTTCAGGCCGATATGATCGATCGCGCAGGCGGAATTGCGTTTGCCGACTTCCGACATCGAGTGTCCCTCTTGGATTTGCCGCATCTTTGCCGGCACGTTTCCGGCACGCCCACTACACGGGCTGAGATGGTCAGAACCAGAAAAGCCAAATGATATCAAATCATTAATCGATTTAAATATTTTGAAAGTTGTTTAAATCGTTTATATGTGCAAAAAGTTTCGCGGTTGCCCAAAGGATTGGCGATGTTCGTTCGTCCAACCCATGTCGAGGTAGGATTGTGGCCGCCGGCATGCCGCGCGTGACAGCGGACAAGGCCTATGCCACATTTTGTACCTAATTTGTCCTGCAAAAGCCCCTTCTCTACGACAGAAGGGACAGCTCATGAGGGAGCCGCTTGAAATGGCAACAATCGCGCTTGTCGATGACGACCGCAACATTCTGACATCGGTGTCGATCGCCCTGGAATCCGAGGGGTATCGCGTCGAGACCTACACGGATGGTGCGTCAGCGCTGGAAGGCCTGGCGGCCCGCCCGCCGAACCTTGCCATCCTCGACATCAAGATGCCGCGCATGGACGGCATGGAACTGCTGCGCCGCATGCGCCAGAAGTCCGACCTTCCGGTGATCTTCCTGACCTCCAAGGACGACGAGATCGACGAATTGTTCGGCCTCAAGATGGGCGCCGACGATTTCATCCGCAAGCCCTTCTCGCAGCGCCTGCTGGTCGAGCGGGTGCGCGCCGTGCTGCGCCGCGCCAGTGCCCGCGAGGCTGCCGCCAAGACGCCAAGCCAGCAGGCCCGCTCGCTCGAGCGCGGCCAGCTCGTCATGGACCAGGAGCGCCACACCTGCACCTGGAAAGGCGAGCCGGTGACGCTCACCGTCACCGAGTTCCTGATCCTGCATTCGCTGGCGCAGCGTCCAGGCGTCGTAAAAAGCCGTGATGCGCTGATGGATTCGGCTTATGATGAACAGGTCTATGTCGACGATCGCACCATCGACAGCCACATCAAGCGGCTGCGCAAGAAGTTCAAGGCCGTCGACGACGACTTCGAGATGATCGAAACCCTTTACGGAGTCGGATACCGGTTCCGCGAAGCATAAGTAGCAGGGCCTGCTATTCGATGGCAGTGGAAGCACAGCGAACAAGACCGGCGGGCGCCTCCAGGCGGCCGTCGCGGATCATGCCGTCCTTCGTCTCGAAGATCACGGTGCCGATGCGCCGCTTCCTTGGCCATCACATCTTTTCCAGCCTGACGCGGCGTATCCTGTTCCTCAACCTTGCCGGCCTCGCCGTCCTGGTGACCGGCATCCTCTATCTCAACACCTTCCGAGACGGGCTGATCGACGCCCGCGTCGAAAGCCTGATGACCCAGGGCGAGATCATCGCCGGTGCGATCGCCGCGTCGGCGACGGTCGAGACGGATTCGATCAGCATCGACCCGGAAAAGCTGCTTGAACTGCAGGCCGGCGAAAGCCTGGGGCCGGGCTCCGACCAACTCGACAATCTCGACTTCCCGATCAACCCGGAGCGCGTCGCCCCGGTGCTGCGAAGGCTGATCTCGCCGACCAGGACCCGCGCCCGCATCTATGACCGCGACGCCAACCTGCTGCTCGATTCACGCCACCTCTATTCGCGTGGCCAGATCCTGCGCTACGACCTGCCGCCGGTCGAGGAGGAAGAGCCCGATCTGGTCGAGCGCATCCAGAAATTCGTCTTCGACTTCTTCCGCAACACCGAGCTGCCGGTCTACCACGAGCAGCCGGGCGGCAATGGCGCCGCTTTCCCGGAAGTGGTCAAGGCACTCACCGGCAGCCCGTCGACCATCGTGCGCGTCAGCGAGCAGGGCGAGCAGATCGTTTCGGTGGCGGTGCCGATCCAGCGCTTTCGTGCCGTCCTGGGCGTGCTGATGCTGTCGACCGAAGGCGGCGACATCGACAAGATCGTCGCCGCCGAGCGCAAGGCGATCCTGCGCGTCTTCGGCATCGCGGCCCTTGTCACGGCCATCCTGTCGATGCTGCTCGCTTCGACCATCGCCAATCCGCTGCGCCGGCTGTCGGCGGCGGCGGTGCGGGTGCGGCGCGGCGTCAAGAGCCGTGAGGAGATCCCCGACTTTTCCGACCGTCAGGACGAGATCGGCAATCTGTCGATCGCCATACGCGACATGACCAACGCGCTCTACGCCCGCATCGAGGCGATCGAAAGCTTCGCGGCCGATGTCTCGCACGAGCTGAAGAACCCGCTGACGTCGCTGCGCAGCGCGGTGGAAACCTTGCCGCTGGCCAAGAACGACGATTCGCGCGGCCGGCTGATGGATATCATCCAGCACGATGTCAGGCGGCTGGACCGGCTCATCACCGATATTTCCGACGCATCGCGCCTGGACGCGGAACTCGCGCGTGAAGATGCGGGGACGGTTGACCTGAAGAAATTCATCACCGATCTGGTCGCCGTTTCGCGCGAAGCGACGCGCAACAAGAAGGCGGTCGAGATCGAGTTCAAGGCCGCCAAACTGCCGCAGGGCGTCAAAGGCTATGTCGTCGTCGGGCATGATCTGCGCATCGGCCAGGTCATCACCAATTTGATCGAGAACGCCCGTTCCTTCGTTCCCGAGGATCATGGCCACATCAGCTTGTCGCTGGCGCGTGCCGGCAAGTTCAACATCGTCACCGTCGATGACAATGGCCCGGGCATCCGGGCCGACAACATCGACCGCATCTTCGAACGCTTCTACACGGATCGGCCGGCCGGCGAGGCATTCGGCCAGAATTCGGGCCTTGGCCTGTCGATATCCAGGCAAATCGTCGAGGCCCATGGCGGCACGCTCACCGCCGAGAACATCCCCGGCACCAAACCCGGCGAGATCAAGGGCGCGCGTTTCGTGGTGACGTTGCCGGCCGAAGGCTGAGGGCATGAATCCCACCATGCCTGGTCCAGCCGTGCAGCATGAAAACATTCACGCGACAATGGTTTTGATCGGCGAGCGCGGCATTCTCGTCACCGGAGCCTCCGGTTCGGGCAAGACGACGCTGGCGCTGGCGCTCATCGATCATTGTCGCCAACGCGGCCTGTTCTCGCGGCTCGTCGGTGACGATCAGCTCTTTGTCGAGGCGCATGCCGGGCGGCTGCTGTGCCGCGCTCCCGCCACCATAGAAGGCCTCGTCGAGGTGCCTGGGCTCGGGCCGCGAGCGGTGCCGTTCGAGCCCGCCGCCATCGTCGATTTGCATGTCCGCCTGACGCCGGCCGGTGAAACGGCACGCTTTCAGGAGGATGCCGACACCAGCATCGCCGGCTGTCGGGTGCCGCGCATCGATACGGTCGAACGCAACGTCGCTGCCGCCTTGCCGGTCGTGATGGCGCGGCTGTCGATCGCGCCTTTTCTATGATCCGTCCCGGGTTTTTTGCTGCAATGCGTCAAAATGGCATGCGCCTGAGCAATTTTGGGCTTGTCAACGGGCCGTGCGTCGACAAGATAGCGCTCCCGCCGCCTGGATTGGCTGGCGAGCATAAAATGCGCCTGTGAAGCGGCGATGACGGGAGCCACCAAAGAATGATCGGACTCGTGCTTGTAACGCACGGTCAACTGGCCACCGAGTTCCGACATGCCGTCGAACATGTCGTCGGGCCACAAGACAATTTCGAAACCGTGGCGATCGGTGCCGACGACGATATGGAGCAGCGTCGCCGCGACATCGTCGACGCTGTCGCCCGTGTCGACACCGGGGCGGGCGTCATCGTGCTGACCGACATGTTCGGCGGCACGCCCTCCAATCTTGCCATCTCGGTGATGGAATCCGGCCGCACCGAGGTGATCGCCGGCATGAACCTGCCGATGCTGATCAAGCTCTCCTCGATCCGCAAGGGCGACAATATGGCCGCCGCCCTCGACGAGGCGCAGGCTGCCGGCCGCAAATACATCAATGTCGCCAGCCAGCTCCTGAGCAGCAAATGACCGCGCTGTCCCCGGAAAAAGATCAGATAGTCCGGGATTTTCCCATCATCAACCAGCGTGGCCTGCACGCACGCGCTTCGGCGAAGTTCGTCCAGCTGGCCAGCGGCTTCGATGCCTCGGTGCATGTCGAGAAGGACGGCGTCAAGGTCGGCGGCACCTCGATCATGGGCCTGATGATGCTGGCGGCAAGCCCCGGCTATTCGATTCGTGTCACCGCCAGCGGGCCGCAAGCCCGGCAGGTCATCGACGCCCTGGAACAGCTGGTGGCGTCCCGCTTCGGCGAGGAATGCTGATCTGGTGGAGCGCCGATGCATGTCCGAAAGACATGCAGGGATAAAGATTTCTTTATATCCCATTGTCGTCCTTGCTCCGATCTGCTAGTCAGGCCGCCTATTCGCGCCCTTCGACGCGCCGACCGGCGCGGGCGCATCCGCAACCAATTCGCAAGCACATCATTCGCATCGGAGTACTGCCATGACGGGTAGCAAGGACTATGTGGTCGCCGACATCTCGCTTGCCGGCTGGGGCCGCAAGGAACTCGATATCGCCGAAACCGAAATGCCGGGCCTGATGGCCTGCCGTGAGGAATTCGGTCCCAAGCAGCCGCTCAAGGGTGCGCGCATCACCGGCTCGCTGCACATGACGATCCAGACGGCGGTGCTGATCGAGACGCTGAAGGTGCTGGGCGCCGATATCCGCTGGGCCTCCTGCAACATCTTCTCGACCCAGGACCATGCGGCCGCAGCCATCGCCGAAGCCGGCATCCCGGTGTTCGCCGTCAAGGGCGAGTCGCTCGAGGAATACTGGGACTACACCGACAAGATCTTCCAGTGGGCCGATGGCGGCCTCTCCAACATGATCCTCGATGATGGCGGCGACGCCACCATGTACATCCTGATCGGCGCCCGCGCAGAGGCCGGCGAGGACGTGCTGTCCAACCCGCAGAGCGAGGAAGAGGAATACTTCTACGCCCAGGTCAAGAAGCGCCTGAAGGCTTCGCCCGGCTTCTTCACCAAGCAGAAGGCGGCGATCCGCGGCGTCACCGAAGAGACGACCACCGGCGTCAACCGGCTCTATCAGCTGCAGAAGAAGGGCCTGCTGCCCTTCCCCGCCATCAACGTCAACGACTCGGTCACCAAGTCGAAGTTCGACAACAAATATGGCTGCAAGGAATCGCTGGTCGACGGCATCCGCCGCGGCACCGACACGATGATGGCCGGCAAGGTCGCTGTCGTGTGCGGCTATGGCGACGTCGGCAAGGGCTCGTCGGCCTCGCTCAAGGGCGCCGGCGCCCGCGTCAAGGTCACCGAGGTCGATCCGATCTGCGCCCTGCAGGCGGCGATGGACGGTTTTGAAGTCGTTACGCTGGAAGATGCGGCCCCCACCGCCGACATCGTCATCACCACCACCGGCAACAAGGATGTCGTCACCCTCGACCATATGCGCTCGATGAAGGACATGGTCATCGTCGGCAACATCGGCCACTTCGACAATGAGATCCAAGTCGCCGCACTGCGCAATCTGAAATGGACCAACGTCAAGCCGCAGGTCGATATGATCACCTTCGCGGACGGCAAGCGTATGATCCTTTTGTCGGAAGGGCGGCTGCTCAATCTCGGCAACGCCACCGGCCACCCGAGCTTCGTCATGTCGGCATCCTTCACCAACCAGGTGCTGGCCCAGATCGAGCTCTACACCAAGCCCGGCCAGTACGAGAACCAGGTCTATGTCCTGCCCAAGCATCTCGACGAAAAGGTCGCGCGCCTGCATCTCGACAAGCTCGGCGCCCGCCTGACCGAACTGTCGGGTGAACAAGCCGCTTATATCGGCGTCACGCCGCAGGGTCCGTTCAAGCCGGAACACTACCGCTATTAACCAAAGCTAAAATTGCTACCAGATATTGAGGCCGGGCGATTGACTTTTCGCCCGGCTTTATTTTTGCGCGCCATCAGCCTTCACGGCGATTCGGCGAGGGGTTATTGTCAGGTGATTCGGCGATGCTTCCAGCCCGAGAGGGTCAAGAGAGGCACGCATCAGGGCGGTCTTGCATTCAGGCGGCGGAGAGGACCAAGACATGCCGGGGCAACACCCGCACAGAGCGGGACGGGCCGTTTCCGGCGGCCATGACGATTCGGGGATTGCTGGTTCCGCCCAGGAAGGCGGGAGCCTGTCCTGGCGCGCCCGTGCGTCGACACTCCTTGCCACCTCCGCGCTCGCGGTCCCCTTGGCTGGCGCCGTCGCGCATGCCGAAACCGCTGCTGCCAGCGTCGCTGGACTGTCGCTGAGCGCCATCGAGGTCATGCAGCTTGCCGTGTTCGTCGGCGTGACGGGTGCCGCACTGATATCGGCCATCGTTCTCATCCGCGAAAGAGCCCGCACCTCGGCGGAGAATGTCGAACTCAGGAGCCGCCTCGCCGACATCAACGCGGCGCTCCGCCGCTCCGAGGCGCTGCTCAATCTGCGCGACCAGCGCGTCGTCGTCTGGGCCGCGGAAAACAAGAAGCCAGAGCTCATCGGCACATTGCCCGTCGAAAGCGGCGCTCCCGAGGATAGGGCCGCTTTTCTCGCTTTCGGCCGCTGGCTGATGCCGCGTTCGGCGGCGGCACTCGAACATGCCGTCGCGGGATTGCGCGAGAAGGCCAAACCCTTCGACCTCGTCATCGAATCGCAGGCCGGCGCGCCGCTCGAAGTGCATGGCCGCAAGAGTGCCGCGCATGTGCTTGTGCGTTTTGTCTCGCTTTCGGAGACGCAGCGCAGCCAGGCCAGGCTGAAGATCGAGAACCAGCGGCTGGCCGCCGACCACGACACGATGATCGGCCTGCTCGACGCGCTGAACATGCCGGCATGGCTCCGCGGCGAGGATGGCGGGCTGAAGTGGGTCAACCGCGCCTATGCCGATGCCGTCGAAGCCGAAAATGCCGAAGCCGCGGTTCGGGAGAAGAAAGAGTTCCTCGGCGGCCAGGCGCGCGATGCGATTGCCGCCCAGCACAAGACGCATCCGGTTTTCGAGCAGTCGCTGTCCACCGTGATCGAAGGTGACCGCCGTGTGTTCGCGGTCACCGATTTCGCCGGCAGCGATGGCTCGGCCGGCCTTGCCTGTGACACCAGTGCCATCGAGACCGTTCGCGGCGAATACGAACGAACCGTCAGGAGCCACGCCGACACGCTCGACCAGCTCAACACGGCGGTAGCGATCTTCGATACCGACGAGAAGCTGCGGTTCTTCAACCAGGCCTTCCAGAAGCTTTGGGGTCTGGATGCAGGCTTCCTGCACAGCGCACCCGACAATGCCTTGCTGCTCGACCGGCTGCGCAGCGAAGGCAAGATCGCCGAACAGCCTGAATGGCGCCGCTGGAAGGAAGGCCTGCTCGGCGCCTATCGCGCCGTCGAATCCCAGGAACATTGGTGGCATCTGCCTGATGGCAAGACCATCCGCGTCGTCGCCAATCCGCAACCCAAGGGCGGCGTGACCTGGGTGTTCGAGAACCTGACCGAGAAGATGGACCTCGAGAGCCGCTACCAGACAGCGGTGCGGGTCCAGGGCGAGACGCTCGACAATCTTGCCGAAGGCGTGGCGGTGTTCGGACCCGACGGCAGGCTCCGGCTGTCGAATCCTGCCTTTGCCACACTCTGGGGTTTGAGCGGCGAAGCGGCCAAGCCCAGTGTCCACGTGTCGACGATACGCGACCTCTGCGACCGGCAGGCCGCGGACAGCCCCTGGCCCAGCTTCGTTGCCGCCATCACCGGCTTCGACGACGAGCGCCGCGACCGCCACGGACAGACCGAGCTCAACAACGGCAATGTGCTGAGTTACGCCATGATCCCGCTGCCCAACGGGCAAGTGATGATGACCTTCGTCGACGTCACCGACAGCGTCCATGTCGAACGGGCGCTGAAGGACAAGAACGAGGCGCTGCAGAAATCCGACCAGCTCAAGAACGAATTCGTCCAGCACGTCTCCTACGAACTGCGCTCGCCGCTGACCAATATCATCGGCTTCACCGAATTGCTGTCGCTACCCACGACCGGTCCGCTGACGCAGAAACAGCGCGAATATGTCGAGCATGTCAGCTCGTCCTCCTCGGTCCTGCTCACCATCGTCAACGATATCCTGGACCTGGCGACGGTCGACGCCGGCATCATGCAGCTCGACATTTCCGAGGTGCAGGTCGATCGCACCATCGCCGCTGCGGCTGAGCTGGTGGCCGACCGGCTGGAAGAGCATTCGATCAGTCTCCAGGTCGACGCCATCGCGGCGCCGAAGACGTTTCACGGCGATGAGGTCCGCGTCCGCCAGATCCTCTACAATCTGCTCAGCAACGCCGCCAATTACGCGCCGGAAGCCAGCATCATCCGGCTCACCTGCCGCCATCTGGCGGATGGGGTGGAATTCTCGGTTCATGACGATGGTCCCGGCATGCCGCCGGATGTGCTGGATTCGGTGTTCCGCCGTTTCGAGCCGCGCGCCAATGGCGGCCGCCGGCGCGGCGCCGGCCTCGGCCTGTCGATCGTCAAGAGCTTTGTCGAACTGCATGGCGGCAGCGTTCGCATCGAAACCGGCAAGGACAAGGGCACGACCGTCATCTGCACCTTTCCAGACATGCCGGGCATCCGCGCCGCGGCCGAGTAGCGCGTTCGATGACCGGACTGGTGCTGGAGCGATTACTCGCCGACGAGACCCACACAGCGCGGCTGGGCGAGGATCTGGCGCTGTCGCTGCGCCCGGGCGACGTGCTTGCCCTCAAGGGCGATCTCGGCGCCGGCAAGTCGACACTGGCGCGGGCCTTGATCAGGACCCTGGCCGACGATACCGGTCTCGACGTTCCGAGCCCGACCTTCACATTGGTGCAGAGCTACGACACCCGCATTCCGGTCCATCATTTCGATCTCTACCGCCTGTCCTCGGCGGCCGAGATCGATGAGCTTGGGTTCGACGAAGCCCTGGCGCAGGGTGCTGCTTTGGTCGAATGGCCGGAACGGGCGGAAGCCCATCTGCCGAAAACCACGATCCTGATAGAGCTCGTCCAGCATGGCGACGGCCGGCTGGCGCGATTGTCGGGGCAGGGAACGGCCTTCGATCGGGCGGCACGGTCGTTGGCCATGCGCGACTTTCTCGTGAGCGCCGGCTGGGCGCAAGCGCAGCGCCGCCATTTCATTGGCGATGCTTCGGCCCGCTCCTACGAGATCGTTTCGCTGCCGGACCAGAAGCCGCAAGTGTTGATGAACTCGCCACGGCTGGTGCTCGGTCCGCCGGTTCGCGACGGCAGGCCCTATGCCGAGATCGCGCACACCGCCCAGTCGGTCTCCGCTTTCGTCGCCATCGACCGCGCCTTGAAGGCAGGCGGCGTCAGCGTTCCGGAAATCCATGCCGAGGACCAGGAGCAGGGATTCCTGCTGCTCGAACATCTTGGTTCCGAAGGCTTCCTCGGCAGTGATGGCCAGCCGCTGCCCGCGCGCTGCGCGGCGGCGGCCGAGTTGCTGGCCATGATGCATGGCAGGACCTGGCCCCGGCGCCTGGAAACAGGACACGACGGCTTCCACGAGGTGCCGCCTTTCGACCGCGATGCCATGATGATCGAAGCCGATCTGCTGGTCGACTGGTACGTGCCGGCAATCTCTGGCGCCCCGGCAAGCGATGCCTTGCGCGCCGGTTACCACAAGCAATGGAATGCGCTGCTCGACCGGCTGCACGGCCGCGAGGTCACGCTGATGCTGCGCGACTTCCATTCGCCAAACATCATCTGGCGCGGCGACCGTTCAGGGCATGATCGGCTGGGCATCGTCGATTTCCAGGATGCGCTGATCGGCCCTTCCGCCTATGACGTCGCCTCGCTCGCCATGGACGCGCGTGTTACGATGTCGCCCGAGATCGAGAGAAAGACGCTGGATACCTATGTCGCGGCGCGCCACGCAGCCGGCGCTTTCGACGAGGCAAGCTTCCTGGAATCCTACGCCATCATGGCGGCGCAGCGAAATTCCAAGATCCTCGGCATCTTCGTCCGCCTCGAAAAACGCGACGGCAAGCCCTATTATCTGAAGCACCTGCCGCGCATTCGCGATTATCTGCGCCGGGCCTTGTCTCATCCGGCGCTGGCAAGCCTGCGCGCCTTCTACGACGCCCATGGTTTGCTGGAGGAGCGAGCGCTGTGACAGCAGGACTGGACACCGCAATCGTACTCGCCGCCGGGCTCGGCAAGCGCATGCGGCCGATCACCGACACCACTCCCAAGCCGCTGGTCAGGATTGCCGGTAAGACGTTGCTGGACTGGAGCCTCGACAGCCTGGCAGCCGCCGGCGTCGGCAAGGCGGTCGTCAACGTCCACTACTTTCCCGAACAGATCGTCGCTCATGTCACTGCCCGCCGCGCGCCAAAAATCGTCATTTCCGATGAGAGCGAACAACTGCTCGATTCCGCCGGCGGCATCGTCAAGGCGCTGCCGGAATTGGGCGATCAGTCCTTCTACATCCTCAACGCCGACACCTTCTGGATTGACCAAGGTCCTCTCAATCTCGATCGCCTCGCCCTTGCATGGGACGCGGCGAAAATGGATATTCTGCTGATGCTGGCGGATCTCCAACAGGCGACCGGACACAGCGGCTCCACCGATTTCCTGGTGGCGCCGGATGGCGGCTTGCGGCGTTCGAAAGGTGACCCGGCGGGGCTGATCTATGCCGGCGCGGCGATCGTCCATCCGCGCCTGTTCAAGGGCGCACCGGCCGGGCCACACTCGCTCAACGCCTATTTCGATTCCGCCATCGCCGCGGGGCGCCTGTTCGGCATGCCCATGCATGGCCACTGGATCACCGTAGGCACGCCCGATGCCATTGCGCCTGCGGAAGCGGCGGTCGCCGGCGCACTGACCGAGTCGCAATGAGCGGCTCAAGCCGCGTTTTCTCGATCCCGCCCGGAGCGCCGTTTCTGCCGACGCTTGCCGAGGCGCTGCTTGCCGGTCGTCTTGTTCCGGGGTTTCGATTCGACGGCGACCCGCTCGCTTTGGCCGATGTCACCATCTATGTGCCGACACGCCGTGCCGCGCGTGCCTTGCGGGGTGTCTTCGTCGACAGCCTGGCGGCACGCGGCGGCGGCGGCTCGGCAATCCTGCCGGTCATCCGGCCACTCGGCGAGTTCGACGAGGATGAGGCCGCGTTCGAGACCGAGGCATCGGCAGCCATCGATCTCGCGCCGCCGATTTCGGCAACCGAACGCCTGTTGCTGCTGACGCCGCTGGTGCGCGCCTGGAAACGCCGGCTACCGGCGCATGTCGCCGCCCTTTTCGCCGAGGAGATCGTCATCCCGGCTTCCACCGCCGACGCGATCTGGCTGGCGCGCGATCTCGCCCGGCTGATGGACGAGATCGAGACGGAAGGCACCGACTGGGCCAAGCTCACCGATCTGGTGACCGGCAATCTTGCCGGATGGTGGCAGGTGACGCTGGAATTCCTCGGCATCGTCACCGAAGCCTGGCCGAAATTCCTTGAAGAGAGCGATCGCTCCAATCCGGCCGCGCACCGCAGTGCGCTGATCCGCGCCGAGGCGGCGCGGCTGCTGCGCAATCCGCCCGCTGGCCCGGTCATCGCCGCGGGCTCGACCGGCTCGATCCCCGCCACGGCCGAACTGCTTGCCGCGATCGCGCGCTTGCCCGGCGGCGCCATCGTGCTGCCTGGCCTCGACCGGACGCTGGACGAGGCGTCGTTCCAGGCGATTGCCGCGCCCGGGGCACGTCCGGCGGTGCTCGGCCACCCGCAATATGGCCTGGCCAGGCTGATCGCCAAGATCGGCGTGCTGCGCGGCGACGTCGAGGAGATTGGCGTGGCCGAACCGCGACTTGCGCTTCGCGCCGCCCTTGTCGGCGAAGCGCTGCGGCCGGCTGAAACCACCGAACTCTGGGCCGAGACACGTGCCGGTTTCCCGGCGTCCGACATTGCCGGCGCCTTCGCCGAGGTGACCTTGCTCGAAGCTGCCAGCGAACGCGATGAAGCCGTTGCCATCGCCGTCGCACTCAAGCGCGCGGTCGAACAGCCCGGCCAAAGGGCGGCTCTCGTCACCGGCGACCGCGCATTGGCGCGGCGCGTCTCGATCGAGCTCCAACGCTTCGGCGTCGTCGCCGACGATTCCGGTGGCACGCCGCTCGCCAACACCCCGGCGGCCAGCCTGCTCAGGCTGGCGCTCGAGGCGCTGTTCCGGCCAGGCGATCCGGTTGGCCTGTTGTCGCTGCTCAAGCATCCGCTGCTTGGCCTTGGCCTTGAACGGGCCGATGTGCGCCACGCGGCGGAGCTGATCGAACTGGTGGCGCTGCGCGGTGGCACCGGCCGCCCCGACATCGTTTCGCTACCGGAACTGTTCGAGGCCCGCCTCACCGGCCTGGGTGGCGGCAGCCGGCCCCCCTTCTGGTTTTCCCGGTTGACTGTGCGTGCCATCGAAACCGCCCGGAGTTTGCTCGAACGTCTCAAGCAGGCGCTGGCGCCGCTCGCAGTCTTCCGCGGCCGGGATGATGCCGACCTTGCCGCGCTTGTCAGGGCCAGTGTCGTCATACTCGAAAATCTCGGCCGCACCGCCGACGGCGGCCTTGGCGAACTCTATGCCGGTGACGCCGGTGAAAAGCTTGCCGAACTGCTGCGCGGGCTGGTCGCGGCTTCGGCTTCGCTGTCCTTCGCAGCGGCCGAGTGGCCCGATATCATGGCGGCGCTGATCGCACCTGAAACGGTCAAGCCGGCACAAGGCACCGACCGGAACATCGCCATCTGGGGCGCGCTGGAAGCGCGCTTGCAGACCGTCGACACGCTGGTCATCGGCGGGCTCAATGAGGGCGTATGGCCGCGCAAGCCCGAGAGCGACCGCTTCATGTCGCGGCTGATGAAGACCGGCATCGACCTCGAACCGCCCGAGCGGCGCATCGGCCTTGCCGCGCATGATTTCCAGATGGCCATGGGCGCTGGGAAAGTGGTGCTGTCCCGCTCGGCACGGGCCGGCGACGCACCCGCCGTGCCGTCGCGCTGGCTGCAGCGACTGCTGACCTTCATCGGCAGCGACCAGGCAGCGGAATTGCGCCGGCGTGGCGACGAACTGCTCGCGTGGGCGCGCGCGCTGGATACCGGGCCAAGACAGGATTTCGCGCCACGGCCGCAGCCGAAGCCGCCGCTGTCGGTGCGCCCGACGCATTTCTCGGTCACCGAGATCGAGACCCTGCGCCGTGACCCCTACGCCGTCTATGCAAGACGGATCCTCGGCCTGATGCCGCTCGATCCGGTCATTCGCGACCCCGGAGCCGCCGAGCGCGGCACGCTGTTTCACGCCATCCTGCACCTGTTCTCAGGCAGCGTCGCCGATCCGCGCGCGCCCGATGCGCTTGCCGGCCTTATCACTGCAGGCCGCGCCTGTTTCGCCGAAGCAGCCCTTCCGGCCGATGTCGAGGCGGTGTGGTGGCCGCGCTTCGAAAAACTTGCCGCCAACATCATCGAGTGGGAGCGCACGCGCGCCGATGCGGTGACAAGGCGCCATGCCGAGGAGCGCGCCGGCAAGACTGTCGTGGGCCAATCCGGCGTGACTCTGTCTGGCTACGCCGACCGGGTCGATCTGCTGGCCGGCGGCATGGCCGACATACTTGATTACAAGACCGGCTCCTCGCCGTCCAAGGCGCAGGCGCACACACTGCTTGCGCCGCAACTGCCGTTGGAGGGCGCGCTGCTCAGGCGCGGCGCCTTCAAGGATCTGGGCCCGCGCGAGCCCTCTCAACTGGCCTTCATCAGGCTGAAGCCGAATGGCGAGGTGTTCGAGGAATCCATCCTCGAACACAATCGCCAGCCGCGGACCGCGACCGATCTTGCCGAAGAGGCCTGGGCGCGGCTGGAAAAGCTCTTGATCCACTATGCCGATCCTGCGACGGGTTATCTGTCGCGCGCGCTGCCGTTCCGCGAAGGCGAGACTGATGGCGACTACGACCATCTTGCCCGCGTGCTCGAATGGTCGGCAGGCGGCGATGCCGGTGACGAGGGAGGGGAGGCATGAAAAAGGCCTATCCGATCCCCAGCGACACCGCGACCAGCCAGGCCCGCGCCGCCGATCCCGGCAATTCCGCCTGGGTGTCGGCGAATGCCGGATCCGGCAAGACCCATGTGCTGGCCCAGCGCGTCATCCGGCTGCTGCTACGCGGCACCGATCCGTCGAAGATCCTGTGCCTGACCTATACGCGTGCCGCCGCCGCCAACATGTCGAACCGGGTGTTCTCGACGCTGTCGGAGTGGACGACGCTTGGTGACGCGGACCTTGCGGCAAAGGTCGAGGCGCTGGAGGGCCGCCGGCCCGATCTCGAGACCATGCGCCGGGCGCGGCGCCTGTTCGCCGAGGCGCTGGAAACACCCGGTGGACTGAAGATCCAGACCATCCATGCCTTCTGCGAATCGGTGCTGCACCAGTTCCCGCTGGAAGCCAATATCCCGGCCCATTTCGAGATGCTCGACGGCCAGATGGAGGCCTCGCTGTTTGCCGCGGCTCGCCGCGAGATGATTTCGGGCACATCCGCCGGTGACAAGGATCTGGCTGAGGCTTTTGCCGCCATTCTCGATCGGGGCGGCGAAGCCGGGCTAGACGCCTTGCTGGGTGAGATCGTGCGCAAGCGCGACGGCTTGCGCAATTTCATCGACGCCCTCGGGCGTGACGGCACGCGCTTCCAGGCCCTGTTCGACGAATTCCATTTCCATCCAGGCCAGACGGCCGAGGGCATAGCCGCTTCGGTATGGCCGTTGCCGGGTTTCCTGCCCGACTATTTTGCCGGCTTCGCCCACGCAGCCGAGGCCACCGACGCCAGATCGGTGCTGAACAACATCCTGCCCTATGCGCGGCAGGCTTTCGCCGAGGGCGATCCCATTCGGCGCCTGCAACTGCTCGCGCGAGCCTTCCTCAAGACCGATGGCGACGCCTACGACCCGGCAAAGGCCTTCAAGAAGGCCCTGGTCGACCGGCTGCCGGATCTGGCGGAGCGCTATTTCTCGGCCGCCAACGCCATCGTCGAAACCACCGACCGGCTGGCCCTGTTCCGGATGCTGGAGGGTACAAGAGCGGCGCTGACCATCGCCGACTGGCTGATCGCCCGCTACGAAATGCTGAAGCGCAGCCGCGGCTTTCTCGATTTCAACGACCTGATCACCCGCACCGTCAACCTGCTGGCGCGACCAGACGCCGGCCCCTGGGTGCAGTACAAGCTCGACCAGGGCATCGACCATATCCTGCTCGATGAAGCGCAGGACACCAGTCCGGACCAATGGGAAGTGGTGAAACGGCTGGCGGAAGAATTCTTTGCCGGCTTGGGCGCGCGCGACAGGGTCCATCGCACGGTCTTCGCCGTCGGCGACGAGAAGCAGTCGATCTATTCGTTCCAGGGTGCCGCCCCGGACTCCTTCGCCGACAGCCGGCTGTTGTTCGCGGGACGAGTGCGTGACGCAAAGGCGTCCTTTGCCGACCTCAAGCTGACCTGGTCATTCCGCTCGACCGACGATGTTCTGACCGCGGTCGACCGCGTCTTTGCCGACGCGAGCGTGCGGCGCGGCATCAGCCATGATCCCGATCCGCTGCGCCACCAGGCGATCCGCACCGACGCACCGGGCTATGTCGAGGTGTGGCCGTCAGTCGGCGCCGATGTCGTCGATGAGCCCGACGACTGGACGCAAGCCATCGACCATGCGCACGCGCCGGCGGTGCGCGTGGCCGAGAACGTCGCCGCCACCATAGCCGGCTGGATCGGCACCGGTGAGATCATCGAGGGTCGCGGCAAGCGGCTGCGACCGGGCGATGTGCTGGTGCTGGTGCGCAAACGCGATCGCTTTGTCCATGCGCTGACCCGCGCACTCAAACGCCGCGACATTCCGGTCGCCGGCGCCGACCGGCTGAGCCTGCCCGGGCACATCGCGGTCAAGGACCTGATTGCGCTCGGTCACCTCCTCATCCAGCCGCAGGACGACCTGTCGCTCGCCGCCGTGCTGCGCAGCCCGATCTTCGATCTGCCGGAAGAGACGCTTTTCACGCTCGCCGCGCAGAGGCCGGCTGGCCTGTCGTTGATCGCATCGCTGCGCCAGCACGCCGGCGAGAGCGAGAGACTGGCGAAGATCGTCGCTCAGGTCGACATCTGGACGAACGAGGCCGCCTTCAAACCGGTGTTCGAGTTTTACGCTGGCCTGCTGGCGCGCGATGGCGTGCGCCGCAAGATGATCGCGCGGCTCGGGCCCGAAGCCGGCGACATTCTCGACGAGTTCCTGAGCTTCTGCCTTGCCGAGGAGCGAACCGGCCTGCCGGGGCTGGAAGCCTTCCTGTCGACGCTGGAAAACGCCGGTCCCGAGATCAAGCGGGAGATGGACCAGACCCGCGACGAGGTCCGGGTCATGACCGGGCACGCTGCCAAGGGGCTGGAAGCGCCGGTCGTGTTCCTGGTCGATGGCGGTTCCGCCCCGTTCAGCGACCAGCATCTGCCACGCCTGATGCCCTTCGACGGCTCCGGCGCAAACTGGGACGGCAAGGGCTATCTCTGGCGCTCGGCCAGCGACGTCGCCAATGGCTTTTCGAAAGCAGCGGCAGCGCGGGCACGGGAACTCGCCGACGACGAATACCGCCGGCTGCTCTATGTCGGCATGACCCGCGCCGAGGACCGGCTGATCGTCTGCGGCTATCACGGCAAGCGGGCGCCGAACGCCGGCACCTGGCACTCGATCGTCAGCCGCGCGCTGATCGGCGCGCCGGAAAGCGAACAGCGTGCGCATCCCGCCGGCGGCGAGCCGGTGCATCGTTTCCATGTCACCAAGCTGCCGCCGGTCGCACAGGCTTCCAGCGAGCAGGCGCGGCCGACGGATGCTTTCGGACCTTTGCCGGCGACTTTGTTCCGGCCCTTGCCGCCCTTCGAGGATCTGCCGCGCCCGCTGTCGCCATCCGGCGCCTCGGCACTGATCGACGAAGGCAAGGAAGCCGTGGTCGACAAGGCGTCGCCGGTGCTCGATGCCGATGCCGAGCCGGGCTTTGCCGTGCTGCGGGGGCTTGCCCTGCACAAACTGCTGCAGATGTTGCCCGGCATTGCCGAGCCCGAACGTCAGGGCGCGGCGGAGCGCTATCTCGCACGAACGGGTGCGGACTGGCCCCAATCAGAGCGGGAAAGGGCCCTGGCGTCGGTCACGACCATCCTTGCCGATCCCCGCTTCGGTCAGCTGTTTGCGCCATCCTCGCGTGCCGAGGTCGCGATCATGGGCAGCTTGGAGGTCAAGGGCAAGAAGCGCTCGATTTCCGGCAAGATCGACCGGTTGGCGGTGACATCGGACAGTGTGTCGATCGTTGACTACAAGACCAATCGGCCGGCGCCCGCCACTCTGGCCGAGGTGCCGCCGGCCTATGTCCTGCAGCTCGCTCTCTATCGCGCCTTGTTGCAACCGCTTTATCCCGGCCGCACGGTCAAGGCGGCTTTGCTGTTCACCGAGGCGCCGCGGCTGATCGAACTGCCGGCGAGCGCCATGGACGACGCTCTTGCTCGACTCACGCGAGCGTGACACAACACCTGCTTGAAGAAGGGCGCGACCACCACCACATTTGGTGAGACAAAAACTTTCGAAAGGATTTTCCGCATGGGTGCCACCGTTAAGGTCGACAAGAGCAATTTCCAGGCCGACGTGCTTGACGCCAGCGTACCGGTCGTCGTCGATTTCTGGGCGGAATGGTGCGGTCCGTGCAAGATGATCGCGCCGGCGCTCGAAGACATCGCCACCGAACTCGGCGCCAAGGTCAAGATCGCCAAGCTCAACATCGACGAGAATCCAGAGCTTGCCGCCCAGTTCGGCGTGCGCTCGATCCCGACGCTGATGATCTTCAAGGGCGGCGAAATGGCCGACATGAAGGTGGGTGCGGCGCCGAAGACCGCGCTGTCGCACTGGATCAATGGCAACCTCGCCTGACCTATCTGAAATTCCTGATATCAAGCCCGGCCTCGCGCCGGGCTTTTTGTTGGCGTCATTGGTAACAGGCTCTGGCCCTCACATCCGGGCAATCCATGTTTTCTGTTGGCAGCGCAAGCAGGGAGAAATGATATGACCGGATCCGCCAAGGCCACCGTCTTCATCGACAATGAGCGCGTCATCGTCACCGAATACCGCTTCCAGCCCGGCGACAATACCGGCTGGCATCGCCATGGCCATGACTATGTCGTGGTGCCGCTGATGGACGGCAAGGTGAAGCTGGTGACCAAGGATGGCGAGAGCTTCGCCGAGATGAAGAAGGGCGCACCCTATTTCCGCAAGGAAGGCGTCGAGCACGACGTGATCAGCGCCAATGAGGGTGAATACGCCTTCATCGAGATCGAGCTGAAGTGATGGCGTGCCATCATCTGCCATCTTGATGGCAGGGGCAGGAAAGGCTATATCTTTTTCAAAAGGGAGTTTGAAATGGCCGAACCCCAGCTTTCCGTCCGCAGCGCAAAAGCACGTGATCTTGCGCATCGACTCGCTCGTCGCGAAAACCGCTCAATAGCTGATATCGTCGAACGCGCGCTTGAATCCTATGAGATTCGCGAGGCCGGGCGAGAACCGGCATCTGCCTTCTACTCTCGCCTGACGGCAAGCGTTGGCGTCGACATCGATCTGGAAAAAATCATCCGGGAAAGCCGCAAGGTTCATACAGGGCCGGAGCTTTGATTTTCGTCGACACCAATGTGATTTCAGAGAGCCTTAGAAAGGCGCCTGACGCGGCTGTCATGGCTTGGCTGGTCCGCAACGATACCGAACTGGCGCTTCCCACGGTGGCGATTGCCGAAATCGCTTTCGGTATCCAAAAGATACGACCTGACGAGCGTGCCGATCGCCTGGAGCAAGGTCTCTCCCAATGGCGCCATCGCTTTGCCGGTCGCATTTTTGGGCTGACGGAGGAGGCGGCTCTGGCTTATGGCGAGATTATGGGAACGGCGACGCGCCAGGGCCGGGGCGTGTCGGCACCCGATGGCATGATTGCAGCGATAGCGCGCGTGAATGGCGGTCGGCTGGCAACGCGTAACCTGAATGACTTCGGCCCGGCCAACCTCGAGCTGATCTCACCTTGGGATTTCTAATGCATGTCGCCCAAAAGTGATCTCGGTTTTGGGAAGACGAGATGCATAAAAACAATGGCCTAAAGCGGGTCACCTGAACCGTTCAGACGCGACACGCTTTAGGGCGTTCACCGTTTCACGGAAAAGGAGGAATGCTCTACCAGTCGGCGATGCGGTCGCCGCCGGCGAACTGTGCGCTTTTGCCGGTGTATTCGAACAGCTCGATCTTCACGCCGTTGGGATCGCGGATCCACGCCTGGAAAGTGTCGTCGCAGGCGTGCTTCTTGGCCGTGACGTCGATGCCCTTCGATTTGATGTGATCGATCGCAGCATCGATGTTTTCCACCTCAAGGCAGAAATGGTTGATCTGGTTCTGCTCGGTGTAGTCCGTGCCGTCCTTCTGGAACACCTCGATGTGGCTGCGCCCGCCGCAATTGAGGTAGAACCCGAAAATCTTGCCGTCGCGCAGGAAATTGAACTGCGTATCCAGGCCCAGCACGTCGCGATAGAAGCTTCGCGTTGCCTCCAGGTCATGCGCGAAGATGCAGACGTGGGCGAGTTGCTTGACCTTGATCATGACGGGTTCCTCGCAACTCCGACCTCAGGTCGGCGGAGTGCCGTTCTCGGCCAGCACCGCGCCGGTCAGATACAACGAACCGCTGATCAGGATGCGTGGCGCCGGGCCGTCCCAGGTGTCGCGCAGCAGCATCAGCGCGCTGGCGACGGAACTCACCGGCTCGGCGGTCAGCCCGGCTTCCGTCGCGCGGATCGCCAGTTCGTCATTAGGCACGCCGGCCTCGCTGAGGCTCACCGGCACCGTGTAGACATGCCGGGCGAGGCCCTTGAAGGCACGGAAATAGCCGGTCTGGTCCTTGGTGTTGATCATGCCCGAGATGAGGAACAGCGGACGCGGATTCTTCTCCTCCTGCTCGGCCAACGCTTCGGCAACCACCACGCCGGCTCCCGGATTGTGGCCGCCGTCGAGCCAGATATCGGCGCCCTTGGGTGCCAGTTCGGCCAGCCGGCCCTGCACGAGCTTCTGCATGCGGCCGGGCCAGGCGACATTGATCATCGCCTTTTCGGCGGCGCGATGGCTGATCTCGAAACCGGCCGCTTTGACCGCGGCGATCGCTGCCGCCGCATTGGCGAACTGGTGGCGGCCGGGCAACCTGGGCGGCGGCAGGTCCATCAAGCCGTCTTCGTCCTGGTAGACCATGCGGCCGTTTTCCTCGAAGGCAAGGAAGTCCTGGCCGTAGACGAAGGTGGGGCATTCAAGCCGCTCGGCGGTTTCGATCAGCACCTGCAGCGCCGTCTCGCTCTCCTGCGCGCCGATGACCACCGGACAGCCGGGCTTGATGATGCCGGCCTTTTCGGCCGCGATCAGTTCGACCCGGTCGCCGAGATAGGCCTCGTGGTCGAGCGACACCGGCATGATCACCGACACGGCCGGCTCCTTGACGACATTGGTCGCGTCGAAGCGGCCGCCGAGCCCGACCTCGATGATGGCGGCGTCGGCCTGGTGTTCGGAAAACAAGAGGAAGGTGACTGCGGTGAGGATCTCGAAGACGGTGATCTTCTCGCCCTCATTGGCCCTGGCGGCACGGGCAATAGCATCGGCGAAAACCCTGTCTTCGACCAGCCTGCCGCCGCCATCGGCGGCCAGCCGGTAACGCTCATGCCAGTTGACCAGATGCGGCGAGGTGTGGACATGGACGCGGTAGTCCGCTGCCTCGAGCAGGGCGCGCGAAAAGGCGGCGCACGAGCCTTTGCCGTTGGTGCCGGCGATGTGGATGACCGGCGGCAGCCGATCCTGCGGATTGTCAAGCCGCTCCAGAAGCCGCGAAATGCGGTCGAGCGAAAGGTCGAAGCCTTTCGGATGAAGCGCCATCAGAGCTTCGATTTCGCGGTCGGCGGCAAGCGTCGTCATGGGTAGAATCCTAGCGCATGAGCCTGAAAACCAAAATCGGTCTCGGATGGCCATGGCAATCAAAAGCTACAGCGCGCCGAAGCCGTCGTGCAATCGCGGCCGCGGCGCTTCGTGTCGCTTCAGGCTTGCGGCCGAGCTTCCGCGGCGACCACCGCCGGCGGCAGGATTTCCGGCTCCAGCGGCTTTTGCTCCTCCGGCAGCTTGAGCAGCATCTTGAGCAGCCGCGATATGGTTTCGCGCAGCTCCAGCCGCGACACCACCATGTCCACCATGCCGTGCTCCATCAGATATTCGGAGCGCTGGAAGCCGTCGGGCAATTTCTCGCGGATCGTCTGTTCGATGACGCGCGGTCCGGCAAAGCCGATCAGCGCGCCGGGCTCGGCAATGTGCACGTCGCCCAGCATGGCGTAGGAGGCGGTCACGCCGCCCGTGGTCGGGTTGGTCAAAACGACGATGTAGGGCAGGCCGGCTTCCTTCAGCCGGTCGACACCGACCGTTGTCCGCGGCAATTGCATCAGGGACAAAATACCTTCCTGCATGCGGGCACCGCCGGAAGCAGCGAACAGGATCAGCGGCCGCTTGCGCTGCAGGGCCACTTCGAAGCCATGCACGATGGCGTCGCCGGCGGCCATGCCGAGCGAGCCGCCCATGAAGGCGAAGTCCTGCACCGTGACCACCACCGGCAGACCCTCGACGGTGCCCAGTGCATTGATGATCGCGTCCTCAAGGCCGGTCTTGGCCTTGGCGTCCTTCAACCGGTCGACATAGCGCTTCTCGTCGCGGAATTTCAGCGGATCCTGCATCACCTTGGGGTTGTCCAGGGTCTCGTATTTGCCGCCATCGAAGAAGAATTTCAGCCGCTCCTTGGCCGAGATCTTCATGTGATGGCCGGAGGACGGAATGACGAACTGGTTGGACTCCAGGTCCTTGTGGAACACCATCTCGCCGGTCTCCGGATCCTTGATCCAGAGGTTCTCGGGCATGTCGGTGCGCCGGCCGAGCATCGAATTGATTTTCGGGCGAACGTAATTGGTGATCCAGTTCATCGCTTCGGCTCCTGTCCTGACGAAGAGTTAGTGCATGTCGCCCAAAAGTGGAAACCGGTTTTGGGATAACGACATGCGCAAAAGCTGAGGTAGGAGAACTATTCGGCAGCAGCAAGGCGGGCCGAGCGCACGCCTTGCGCAAGGCCGCTGACCAGCGTGGCGACGGCTTCGGCCGGATCGGCGGTCTTTTCGCCCTTCGGTCCCAGCACATTGGCCACCGCATTGACGATCGCGGTGCCGACAACGACGCCGTCGGCATTGGCGCCGATCACCCGAGCCTGCTCGGCGGTCTTGACGCCGAAGCCGACGCAGACCGGCAGGTCGGTGTGGCCCTTGATGCGCTTGACCGCCGCCGCCACCTTGCCGGTGTCGGCCAGCGCCGAGCCGGTGATGCCGGTCATCGACACGTAATAGACGAAGCCCGACGTGTTCTGCAGCACTTTCGGCAGGCGCTTGTCGTCGGTGGTCGGCGTCGCCAGCCGGATGAAATTGATGCCGGCCTTGAGCGCCGGAATGCACAGTTCCTCGTCCATCTCCGGAGGCAGGTCAACGACGATCAGCCCGTCGATGCCGCTGGCGATCGCGTCCTTGAGGAAGCGGTCGACGCCATAGATGTAGATCGGATTGTAATAGCCCATCAGCACGATGGGCGTCTCATTGTCGCCGGCACGGAAGTCGGACGCCATCTTCAGCGTCTTGACCAGCGTCTGGCCGCCCTTCAGCGCCCGCAGGCCCGCTGCCTGGATCGCCGGGCCGTCGGCCATCGGATCGGAGAACGGCATGCCGAGCTCGATGATGTCGGCGCCAGCCTTGGGCAGTGCCTTCATGATCGACAAAGAGGTGTCGTAGTCGGGGTCGCCGCCCATGAAATAGGTGACGAGCGCCGGGCGGCCTTCGTTCCTGAGCTTCGCCATGCGGCGGTCGATGCGGGTGGCCATGATCAGATCTCCATGCCCAGCATCGAAGCCACCGTATGCACGTCCTTGTCGCCACGGCCGGACAGGTTGACGATGACGATCTGGTCCTTGTCCATGGCGGGCACGATCTTCACCGCATGCGCGATAGCATGCGCCGATTCCAGCGCCGGGATGATGCCTTCGACGCGCGTCGTCAGCTTGAAGGCCTCCAGCGCCTCGTCATCGAGGATCGGCACGTATTCGACGCGGCCTGAATCGCGCAGCCAGGAATGCTCCGGCCCGACGCCGGGGTAGTCGAGGCCGGCCGAGATCGAATGGCCGTCCATGATCTGGCCGTCGGCGTTCTGCAAGAGGTATGTGCGGTTGCCATGCAGCACGCCCGGCGCGCCGGCATTCATCGAGGCGCAATGCTCGATGCCGTCGAGGCCGCGTCCGCCGGCCTCGATGCCGATGATGCGAACCTCTTTGTCGTCGAGGAAGGGATGGAACAGGCCGATGGCGTTCGAACCGCCGCCGACAGCGGCGATGATGGTGTCGGGCAACCGGCCTTCCTGCTCGAGGATCTGTGCCCGCGCCTCGATGCCGATCACCGACTGGAAGTCGCGCACCAACTCCGGATAGGGGTGCGGGCCGGCGGCGGTGCCGATCAGGTAATAGGTGTCCTCGACATTGGTCACCCAGTCGCGCAACGCCTCGTTCATGGCGTCCTTCAGCGTGCCGTGACCAGCGGTCACCGGCCGCACTTCGGCGCCTAGCAGCTTCATGCGGAAGACGTTGGGGCTTTGCCGGGCGACGTCGGTGGCGCCCATATAGACGACGCAGGGAAAACCGAATCGGGCCGCAACCGTGGCTGAGGCCACGCCATGCTGGCCGGCACCGGTCTCGGCGATGATGCGCTTCTTGCCCATGCGCTTGGCCAGCAGGATCTGGCCGAGGCAATTGTTGATCTTGTGCGAACCGGTGTGGTTCAGATCTTCGCGCTTGAAATAGACCTTTGCGCCGCCCCCGAGGCCCTTCGCCGAGGAAACCTCACGAAGATGCCTGGTCAGCCCCTCGGCGAAATAAAGCTTCGACGGCCGTCCGGCATAGTGGGTCGACAGATCAGTCAGCTCGGCCCTGAAATCCGCATCGTTCTTGACCTCGTTCCAGTGCCGCTCCAGATCGAGGATCAGCGGCATCAGCGTTTCGGCAACGAAACGACCGCCGAAAATGCCGAACATGCCCTGTTCATCGGGTCCGGTGCGGAAGGAATTGGGTGTCGCCGGCTTGTTCATCGCCGATCTCCTGGCATCTTGACTTATGAAGCATGTCCTTGTCGGAAAACCGGTTCCCACTTTTCCGGGACATGCTCTGGTTTAAGGCACTACTAGGCTGCGCGGGTGTTCCGCGCGGCCCTGACGGCCCGGAAAAACTGTTCGATCAGCGCCGGATCCTTGATGCCCGGCGCGCTTTCCACGCCTGAGGAAATGTCTATTCCGGGCGGGTCGGCAAGCCGAAGGGCATCGCCGATATTGGCGGCGTTGAGCCCGCCGGAAAGCATGTAATCGACGCTGCCGTCAAGGCCGGCGAGGATGTGCCAGTCGAAGGCCACACCATTGCCGCCCGGCAGCTCTGAGCCTTTCGGCGGCTTGGCGTCGAACAGGAACCGGTCGGCTATGCCGATGAACGGCTTTATCCGTTCGAGATCGGCGGCCTCGCTGAGCGGCAGCGCCTTCATCACCGGCAGGCCATAGCGGGCTTTGACCTCGGCGACGCGCTCGGGCGTTTCCGCACCATGCAGCTGCAGCATGTCAGGCTGCATATTGGCAACGATTTCATCAAGGAAGGCGTCGCTGGTATCTACGGTGACGGCAACCGCCATCGCCTTGCCGCGCGCAGTCTCGCGCAGACGGCCAGCCTCGGCAGGTTCGACATAGCGCGGGCTTTTGGCGAAGAAGATAAACCCGACATGGCTGGCGCCGCCGGCCAGCGCCGCGGCCATTGCCCCGTCGGTCTTCAAGCCGCAGATCTTGATGTCGAGTGCCATGGCGCGGGAATTGGCATGAAAAGCGAAAAGAGTCGAGAAAAAGCATGCTGTTTGCCGCCAACGCCAAAGGCGCTACCTATGAATGGACAGGATGCAAGGCGGGAGAGCACGATCATGACCGACAGGACAATTGCCGAACTCAGGCAGAAGATAGCGCAGGCGCGCGAGGTCATCGCGCACCTGATCGACAAGGCTGCCTTCAACGGCGCCGAAGCGCACCGGGCGCTCGACTATTTCCGCGGCGATGAATTCGACGGCAATTTCCTGCCGTGGCCGCATCATGGCGATGAGGGGTTGCGGCCTGAGGACTTGAACGCCGCAAACGACGACTGAGCGATCTACTCGAACATGATCGCCTGCAGCGCACCGCCATTGCGCTTCAGCCAGTCCTTGCAGCGATCGGTGTCGGGGCAGAGCTTTTCGCACAATTTCCAGAATTTCGGACCGTGGTTCATCTCCTTGAGATGCGCCACTTCATGCGCGACGAGATAGTTGATGACCGGCGACGGCGCCATCATGATGCGCCAGGAGAAGGACAGATTACCTTCGGAGGTGCAGGAGCCCCAGCGGCTCGACGTGTCCTTGAAGCGGACGGCCTTGGCGCGTTTGCCTAACGCCTGGGTGTGCTTGAGCACCAGCTTCTCGATGTCCTTCTTGGCCTCGCGCTTGAGGAAGTCGGCGATGCGGCGCGGTAGGTGTATGCGATCGCCGTGCACGATCAGCAGCGGGCCGCGCTCATCGCTCGACACCGTCACGGTCCCGCGCTTTGATGGCTCATGGACGATGCGGTGCGCCACGCCACGCACCGGGATCCTGATGCCGGGCCGCACCTGCGGCCGCGTCGGCACCTTGGCCAGTCGCTGCTCCAGCCAGTCCTGGTGCCGCTCGAGGAACCTGTCCACCTCGCCGCGGCGCAGGCCTGGCGGCACGGTGATGCGCAGACCCTGGCCGCCTGAATCGATGCGCAGCGTCATTCGGCGCGCCCTGGCGCTCTCGACGATCTTGAGCGGCAGCGTGCGGCCGGCGACGCAATATTCGCGTTCCACGACAGGCGTGGGCTTGGGCTTTGTCAGATTGCGAAAGAAGCCGAGAGTCATGGCGGGACGATACGCGATTCGAGAAAAACGACTAGAACAAAAAAGAAACGGCGCCGCTCGCGCGACGCCGTCGTCATACCTTGGCCTGTCCTACAGCGCCGCGCGTCCTCTGGGACGCGCAAAGGACGCTGTAGCACTTTAAGTTGGCGCATGACCCTTTCCGAAAACCGGTTCCGGTTTTCGGGGTTATGCGTCGGGCCTCAGTCGTCAAGCAGGTTCGAACCCTTGCCACGCTTGGTGGTCGTTGTCCCAGTGCCCGGATCGGTCTTCGTCGGAGCCGTCGACTTGTTGCGGTTGGCCATGAACCGGTCGAACTCGTCCTGGTCCTTGGCGCGGCGCAATTCGCGGGCATACTCGTCGAACTGGGTCAGCATCTCGTCGAGCTTGCGACGCTCTTCGTTCAGGCGCTCCAGTTCCTTTTCGCGCCAGTCGTCGAAAGCGACGTTGCCGGTGCGGGCGGAGCCATTGCCCCAGCGCGCAGCCTTGTCGGAACCGCGGCGGCATCCGGCGAAGATGCCGTCGGTCGCGCGGTTGACGTCACGCTTGAAGCCATCGAGGCGGTCGCCCCAGATGATGTAGGCGAGCATGGCGAAGCCGAGTGGCCAGAACACCATGAAACCCACAACCATCAACGCGATGGTTGCCGGCGTCCAGGCCGGACGGATCAATGCGGATGTGTTCATTTTCTCCCATTCCTTCGGTTGGAGACAGCCAAACCCGGCTGCGTGGAATCGAAATGGGAAGAGAAAAACGGCGATTCAAGACAATGTCCGCCAAATCCGGACAAGCATCTGAAATGATTATCGCTTTTTGATCATATCGAGGGAAAGCACGACCAGCCCGGCAATCAGGCCCCAGAATGCGGCGCCAACGCCGAACAGCGTCAGGCCCGACGCGGTGACGACAAAGGTGACGGTGGCGGCCATGCGATCCGCCTCTTCCTTCAGCGCGATAGACAGCGCGTTGGCGAGCGACGCCATCAGCGCCAGGCCTGCCACCAGCACGATCAGGCTCTGCGGCAGCACCGCGAAGATCGCCACCAGCGAAGCGCCGAAAATAGCAAAGATGAGATAGGCGAGCGCATAAAACGGCCCGGTCTTCCAGCGCTCGGCGGGATCGGGGTGGACGTCCGGCCCGGTGCAGATCGCCGCCGAGATCGCCGCCAGATTGGTCGTCGGCCCGCCGAACGGCGCCGACAGCAGCGAAAACAGGCCCGTGACGCCGATCAGCGGGCCGGGCTCCGGGTGATAGCCGGCGGCGCGCAGCACGGCGAGGCCGGACAGGTTTTGCGACGCCATGGTGACGAGGTAGAGCGGCAGTGCCAGGCCAATCACCGCCTTGGTGGTGAAGTCAGGCGCAATCAGCGTCAGCGTCGACAGTTCCGGTGTCGGCAGGCCACCGACACGGCCGGTGAGGAAAGCGGCGAGGCCACCGCCGATCAGAACCGCCAGCACCGACAGCGCCGGGTTGAACAGCCTGATAACGAAGAAGGCGGCGATCAGCGGCAGGATCAGCCACGGGTCGATCGGAATGGTCTTCACCGCATTGAGCGCGAAGGTGACGACGATACCGGCCAACATGCCCGAGGCAACGGAGGGCGGTATCCTCGAGATCAGCTTGGTCAGGGGCCGAAACAGCCCTGTGGCGATCAGAAGGACGCCGGTGACGATGAAGGCGGCGACGGCCTCGCTCATCGAAAAGCCGCTCGATGCCGCGATCAGCGCCAGGCCCGGCGTCGACCAGGCGGTGATGACAGGCATTTTCGTGCGCCATGACAGCCACAGGCTCTCGATCGCCATAGCCAGGCAGATCGTCGTCACCCAGCTTGCCGTCTCGATCTGCGTCGCACCGACTGCGGTGGCGGCGGCGATGACGATGGCCAGCGTGCCGCCGAAGCCGACGATCGCCGCGACGAAGGCGGATATCGGGATGGAAAGGCGCATCAGTTTCCCCTCTGCGCCATCGCATCGACGGCCCGCACCAGCATGTCGAGATCTTGGGGTCGCGACAGGCGATGGTCGCCGTCAGGGATCAGTGACAGTGTCACGTCGTCGGCGGGCAGCAAGCTGACCAGCTTCAGTGCGTGGCTTGCAGGCACGTCCGCATCGGCCAGGCCCTGCAGGATGTGCACCGGGCAATGGGTGTCGATCGGGCCTGTCATAACCCGGTTGTAGCGCCCGTCCTCGATCAGCGCGCGGGTGTAGATGTAGGATTCCGTGGAATAGTCCGACGGCTCTTCGAAGAAACCTTTTTGGGCGAGATCGCGCTTCTGCGCCTTGGTCAGCACCGGTTCGACCAGGTCGGCGGTGAAATCCGGGGCTGGCGCCAGCAACACCATGCCGGCGACGTTGCTATCGCCTGCCTTGCGCAATTCCTGCACCATGCGCAGCGCGATCCATGCGCCCATCGAGGAGCCGACCAGGATCTGGCTGCCCCGGGTGAAATGCCGGAACACGGCAAGGCTTTGCGCAAGCCATGTCGAAATCGTGCCGTCGGCAAAGGCGCCGCCGGATTCGCCATGGCCGGAATAGTCGTGGCGCAGGAAGGCGCGGCCCTCGCTTGCCGCCCAGTCCGACAGCGTCTGAGCTTTCGTGCCCAGCATGTCCGACTTGTAGCCGCCGAGCCAGACGATGCCTGGCGCAGAGCCAGCAGTATGGCGCACCGCGATGCGCGATCCATCTACATCCAGAAAGCTTGGGGGCGTGGCAGTCATGGCTTTTCCTCAACGCCGGTCTTGTGACACGGACGGTGGCGTGGCGAAAAGTGCTCACGATGTTGTTTGTTTGGTGCAGAGCAGCGATCAGGGTGATTTTCTGTCAATGCTGTGCTATTGACTCCGCCCGCGCGCTCACCACATTGGCGCGTCCACACATCAACACTGACAGATCCTGAACGAAACGGCCAAGGAGACCACGACCATTCGCAGACCTTTCAAAGCAGCGGCGCCGACCAAGGATGGCCCGCGCTCCAACCGTGACATCCGGGTTCCCCGGGTCCAGCTTATCGACGCCGATGGCCAGAACCGCGGCGATATTTCCATCAACGATGCGTTGCTGCTCGCCGAAGAGGCTGGGCTCGATCTCGTCGAGATATCGCCCAATGCGGTGCCCCCCGTCGTCAAGATCCTCGATCTCGGCAAGTTGAAATACGCCAACCAGAAGAAGGCGGCCGAGGCGCGCAAGAACCAGAAGGTCATCGAGATCAAGGAGATCAAGATGCGCCCGAACATCGACAGCCATGACTACGAGACCAAGATGAAGGCGGTTCGCCGCTTCTTCGAGGAAGGCGACAAGGTCAAGCTGACGCTGCGCTTCCGTGGCCGCGAGATGGCGCATATGGAACTCGGCATGCAGCTTCTGAACAAGGTCCGCGAGGAAGTGGCGACGATTGCCAAGGTCGAAGCGGAACCGAAGCTCGAAGGCCGCCAGATGATGATGGTGCTGTCGCCGCGCTAGAGCGATCCCCGTCAAAAGCAAAGGCCGCTTCGGCGGCTTTTGTTTTGTTTTGCCTCCGCCATGATTTCTCCGCAAGTTGCTTCGACAAGGATTCTGGTTGCGGCGAAAGGATTCTCCCATGACCGCTGCGGCACGTTCTACGAGTGAAATGGGTCGCTATCAGCGGCGCCGGCGCGTCCTGCTGGCGCTGCTAATCGGCGCTTTTTGCGCTTTGCTGATCTTCGGCGGCTCCCCGCACGATGAACTAACCCACGAACGCATAGAGGCGCACGGGATCGCCCTGATACTGATCGGGATCGGCGGCCGGCTCTGGTCGATCCTCTATATCGGCGGCCGCAAGTCGGCCGAAGTGGTTGCAACCGGCCCATATTCGGTGATGCGCAACCCGCTGTATTTTTTCTCCACCGTAGCGGCCGTCGGCATCGGCACTCAGACCGGCAGCGCGATCGTCGCGGTAGCGTCGGCGGTTTTGTGCGCGGCCGCGTTCCACATCGTCACGCTGCGCGAGGAACGGCATTTGACGACCGTGCTTGGGGCGCCGTACAAGGACTACGTTGCACGGGTACCGCGTTTTTTTCCCAATCCCCGGCTTTATCGCGATCAGGCCGAGGTCACCTTCACACCGCGCATCTTCAATCACACGCTGCGCGACGGCTTGATGTTTCTGGTTTCCATACCGTTTTTCGAACTCATCGAGTCCGGACAGGAAAGCGGTGTAATTCCCGTCCTCTTCTGGCTGTATTGAGCTGCGGTAGGCAGTCAAAAGAGGCGACATGCATTAAATCCGCCTGAATTATCCTGCAAGCCGTCCCAACGATCGGCGGGGCCCTGTTTTCTTGGCCAGAAGCTGCGATCGCCGGCAAGTTTTTCGACGATCGGATCCGCCATGGTAAATGAAATCAAGTCTGCGCCCGTCGAGGCACACGGGCTGGGCAACTACCAGCATATGCGCCGGATAGTGCTTGCCGTTCTCGTGGTCGTGCTGTTCGCAGCATTGCTATTTGGTCAGTCGACGTTTCCGCCTGAAACCTGGGTGCATGAGTCGATCGAAATGTTCGGCGTGCTGCTGATTTTCCTCGGCATCGTCGGGCGCCTTTGGGCGACGCTCTACATAGGCGGGCGCAAATCTTCCGAGGTGGTGACCGGCGGGCCTTACTCGATCACCCGCAACCCACTCTATGTGTTCTCGACCGTGGCCGCGGCCGGCGTCGGCGCCCAGATCGGCTCGTTCTCCGGCATCATCCTCTTTGCGCTGCTGTGCGCGGGTGCCTTCCACATCGTCATCCTGCGCGAAGAGAAGTTCCTCAAGGAAGCGCTCGGCGCGCCGTACCAGGCCTATCTGGAGAAGGTGCCGCGCTTCTTCCCGAAGCTGTCGCTCTACCAGGAGGGCGATACGGGCAGCTTCAAGCCCCGCCTGTTGCTGACCACGCTGCTCGACGGCCTGGTCTTCCTCGTCGCCCTGCCGGCCTTCGAGCTGATAGACGGAGCCCAGCTGTCAGGCATGTTGCCGGTCTGGTTCACGCTGCCCTGACCAAGGACACAGCGCCGCATCTCCACAGGTGTTGCGCGCGGGCCGTCTTTGACGTATAGCACCGCCGTTCAAGAAAACCGCCCGGCAGGGCATGCCGTGGCGGTTTCATTTGCTTTTCGGGCTTTGGTCGGCCCGAAGCGAACAAGAAGCGCGATAGTGCGCCAACAATACGGAGTAGCAAAATGCCCAAGATGAAGACCAAGTCGGCCGCCAAGAAGCGGTTCAAGATCACAGGTACGGGTAAAGTCCTGTCGGCTGCTGCCGGCAAGCGTCACGGCATGATCAAGCGTTCCAACAAGTTCATTCGAAATGCCCGCGGCACGATGGTTCTGGCTGAACCGGATGGCAAGAAGGTCATCAAGAATTTTCTGCCGAACGGTCTCTAGGGAATGATGCCAAAAAGTTGCAGACTTTTTGGAAAACATCATTCGCCAAAATAAGATCATTCGGTCCGGACACGCATTTGTTTTACGCAATTCCGAACGGAAAACCGCAAGGCACTTTTCCTGGAATTGCTTTTAAGGAGATCATGACATGGCACGCGTAAAAAGAGGCGTCACCTCGCACGCCAAGCACAAGAAGGTCCTGAAAGCCGCGAAAGGCTTCTACGGCCGCCGCAAGAACACCATCCGCATCGCCAAGCAGGCGGTGGAAAAGTCGCTGCAGTACGCTTACCGCGACCGCAAGAACCGCAAGCGCTCGTTCCGCGCTTTGTGGATCCAGCGCATCAACGCCGCGACGCACGAGCATGGCCTGACCTATGGCCGCTTCATCGACGGCCTCAACAAGTCGGGCATCGAGATCGACCGCAAGATCCTGTCGGACATGGCCATCCATGAGCCGCAGGCTTTCGCAGCCCTGGTCGCCAAGGCCAAGGTGGCGCTCGAATATCTGAAGAACACCACGCCGAACGCTTTTGAAAGCGCTGTCGCCTAAGACCAGCGCTTCCCAAGCATTCGCAATTCTGATTTGGGGAACCCGCGCTGGCACGGCTGGCGCGGGTTTTTCTTTTGCCTGAACTTTCAACTTAAAAGTGACTTTCACTTTCAGCTGATTTCCAACGTAGCGAGTTTGACCGTGAACGACGCAGCCACTGGCCTGGATACGCTTGAAAACTCACTTCTGGCCGAAATCGCCTCGGCCGCCGATGAGCCGGCCATCGAGGCCGTGCGCATCGCTGCTTTCGGCAAGAAGGGCGCCGTGTCCGAGATGCTGAAGACCCTTGGCGCCATGACTGCCGAGCAGCGTCAGGTCAAAGGCCCCGCAATCAACGGGCTCAAGAACCGCGTCACAGATGCGCTGACTGCGCGCAAGGCCGAGTTGAAAGATGTGGCGATCACCGCACGCCTCGCCGCCGAAAGGGTCGACGTGACGCTGCCGGTGCGGCAGTCGCCGGCCGAGCGCGGCCGTATCCACCCGATCAGCCAGGTCATCGACGAGATTGCGGCGATCTTCGGCGACCTCGGTTTCTCCATCGCCGAAGGTCCGGATATCGAGACCGATTACTACAATTTCACCGCGCTGAATTTCCCTGAAGGCCATCCGGCGCGCGAGATGCACGACACCTTCTTCTTCCAGCCGGATGAGAAGGGCGAGCGCAAGCTTTTGCGCACCCACACCTCGCCGGTGCAGATCCGCACCATGGAGACGAAGAAGCCGCCGATCCGCATTGTCATTCCGGGCAAGACCTACCGCCAGGATTCGGACGCCACTCACTCGCCGATGTTCCATCAGGTCGAGGGGCTGGTGATCGACAAGACGGCGAATGTCGCCAACATGAAGTGGGTGCTGGAGGAGTTCTGCAAGGCTTTCTTCGAGGTGCCGCAGGTCAAGATGCGCTTCCGGCCGTCCTTCTTCCCGTTCACCGAGCCGAGCCTCGAGGTCGACATCCAGTGCGACCGCTCCAGGCCCGGCGAAGTGCGCTTCGGCGAAGGCTCTGACTGGATGGAGATCCTCGGCTGCGGCATGGTCCATCCCAACGTGCTGCGCCATGGCGGGCTTGATCCGGACGAATATCAGGGCTTTGCCTGGGGCATGGGCATCGACCGCATCGCCATGCTGAAATACGGCATGCCGGACCTGCGCGCCTTCTTCGATGCCGACGTGCGCTGGCTGTCGCATTACGGGTTCAGGCCGCTCGACATGCCGACGCTGTTTGGGGGCCTGAGCGCATGACAGCGCCCTTCGCCGGCGGCTGCCGCTGCGGCGCCGTGCGGTTCGAGGCATCAGTCGAACCGCATCACGTCAGCTATTGCCATTGCGGCGATTGCCGGCGGGCCAGCGGCGCGCCGGTGTCGGCCTTTGTCGGCTTCCTGGTCGATCAGGTTGCGTTCACCGGCAAGGCGCTGAAGATGTATGAGAACGGCCCGGTGACGCGCTCTTTCTGCGGCACCTGCGGCTCGCCCATCGCCTATGTCGATGAGCGACTGGAGGATGACATCTACTTCATGCTCGGCGCCATGGACATCCCGGCCGATTTCCAGCCGACGCTGCATGCCTATGTCGGCGAGCAGCTCCCCTACCTGCATATGTCCGACGACCTGCCGAGACATCTGAAATCAAGCGTCAAAAGACCAGACGGAACAGTCCCATGAAATTCACCCTCTCCTGGCTCAAGGACCACCTAGAGACCGACGCCACGCTCGACGAGATCGTCGAGCGACTGACCTCGATCGGCCTCGAAGTCGAGCATGTCAACGACAAGTCGAGCCTGAAGCCCTTCGTCATCGCCAGGGTGCTGACGGCGGTCCAGCATCCCGATGCCGACCGGCTGCGCGTGCTGACTGTCGATACGGGCGACGGCAAGCCACCCGTGCAGGTCGTCTGCGGAGCGCCAAACGCCCGCGCTGGCCTGATCGGCGCCTTTGCCGCGCCCGGCACCTATGTGCCCGGCATCGACGTGACGCTGGCGGTCGGCAAGATCAGGGGGGTCGAAAGCCACGGCATGATGTGTTCCGAGCGCGAGTTGGAACTGTCAGACGAACACAACGGCATCATCGACCTGCCCGAGGATGCGCCGGTCGGCACCAGCTTCGCCGCCTATGCGCACATCGACGATCCGGTCATCGAGATCAATTTGACGCCGAACCGGCCGGATGCCACCAGCGTCTACGGCATCGCCAGGGATCTGGCGGCGAGCGGGCTTGGCCGCCTCGTCGGCGGCGCCATCATGCCGCATGTCGGCAATGGCATGTGTCCGGTCAAGGTAACGATCGAAGCGCCGGAGCTTTGCCCTGGCTTCGCGCTCAACCTGGTCAAGGGCGTCAAGAATGGGCCGTCGCCGAAATGGCTGCAGCAGCGGCTGATCGCTATTGGGCTGAGACCGATCAGCGCGCTGGTCGATATCACCAACTACGTCACCTTCGACCGCGGCCGCCCGCTGCATGTGTTCGACGCCAGCAAGGTTTCCGGCAATCTCGTCGTGCGCCGCGCGCGCGATGGTGAGAAGGTGCAGGCGCTCGACGGCCGCGAATACACGCTCACGCCGGAAATGTGTGTCATCGCTGATGACAATGGCGTCGAGTCCATCGCCGGCATCATGGGCGGCGAGCATTCGGGCTGCGACGAGAACACGACCGACGTGCTGATCGAATCCGCCCTTTGGGATCCGATCACCACGGCGCGCACCGGCCGCACGCTCGGCATCATCACCGACGCGCGCTACCGCTTCGAGCGCGGCGTGGACCCCGAATTCATGGTTCCCGGCGTCGAGTTGGCAACGAAACTGGTGCTCGATTTCTGCGGCGGCACGCCGACCGAAATGGAAGTCGTCGGTTATGCCGGCTATCAGCCGAAGATCGTTTCCTTCCCGCTTTCGGAAGTGAAGAGGCTGACCGGCATCGAGGTTCCCAGGGCGGAAAGCCTCGACATCCTGTCGCGCCTCGGCTTCAAGCCGAAGGGATCGGGCGATGTCGTCGATGTCGCCGTGCCGTCCTGGCGCCCCGACGTCGATGGCAAGGCAGATCTGGTCGAGGAAGTCATGCGCATCCACGGCGTCGACAACATCGCGCCGCAGCCGCTCGGTGCGCATGATGCGGTCAACGCAAGGATACTGACCACGCTGCAGGTCCGTACCCGCACCGCCAAGCGCGCGCTTGCCGTGCGCGGCATGATGGAAGCCGTCACCTGGTCGTTCATTCCGGCCAAGCATGCCGAGCTGTTCGGCGGTGGCCAGACGGCGCTGAAGCTCGCCAACCCGATCGCCGCCGACATGTCCGACATGCGGCCCTCGCTGCTGCCCGGGCTGATCGCTGCTGCCCAGCGCAACGCCGACAAGGGTATCGGCGACGTGGCGCTGTTCGAAGTGTCGGGCACCTATGAGGGCGACGGCGCCGACCAGCAGCGGCGCGTCGCCGCCGGCGTGCGCCGCGGCACCGCCAAGCTCGACGGTTCAGGCCGCAACTGGGCCGGCAATTCGGGTGCGGTCGGCGTGTTCGACGCCAAGGCCGACGCGATCGCCGCACTGGAAGCCTGCGGTGCGCCTGTCGACCGGCTGCAGATCGAGGCCGGCGGCCCGGCTTGGTATCATCCCGGCCGTTCCGGCACGATCAAGCTCGGTCCGAAAACCGTGCTCGGCACCTACGGCGAATTCCACCCGAAGACGCTGGAAGGCCTCGATGTTTCCGGCCCGCTGTGCGGCTTCGAAGTGTTTGTCGATGCTGTGCCCGAGCCGAAGGCCAAGCCGACGAAAACCAAGCCGAAACTGGAACTGTCCCCCTTCCAGGCGGTCAAGCGCGACTTCGCTTTCGTCGTCGATAAGTCGGTCGAGGCCGGCACGCTGGTCCGCGCGGCGCTCGCCGCCGACAAGAAGCTGATCACGGGCGTTTCGGTCTTCGACATCTTCGAAGGCGCTTCGCTCGGCGAGGGCAGGAAGTCTATTGCCATCGAAGTGTCGATCCAGCCGGTCGAAAAGACGCTGACCGACGAGGATTTCGAGGCACTGGCCAAGCGTATCGTCGAGAATGTCGGCAAGCAGACGGGCGGCGTTCTGCGCGGGTAGATTGTTCTGACGAAACTCCCAAGGGAAAGCGCTCTGCGCTTTTCCCGGGAAAACCGTTTCACACTTTTCCTGGAATTGCTCTGAGCCTTGCGAGCAGATGGCGAATCGCCCTCCAAAGGGGGATGGACCATCTGCGTTATTCCGGGCTCCCGTTCGAAACGCAACGCACGACGTTTCTTGAGATCGTCTCGGCTGATCCTCTTGTTTGCGAGGCGCTGACGCGCGCGCGCACGCTCGACCTCCCGAACTGGCTGATTGTCTCCGGCGCGCTCTACAACACCGTCTGGAACCAGCTGACCGGCAAGCCGCCGGGCTATGGCATTAGGGATGTCGATCTGTTCTATTTCGATGACAGCGACCTGTCCTACGAGGCGGAGGACACAGTCATCCGCCGTGCGGCGGCGCATTTCGAAGGACTGCCGCTGCCGGTCGAGGTGCGCAACCAGGCGCGGGTGCATCTGTGGTATCCGCAGAAATTCGGGCAACCGTGCCCGCGCTATTCCAGCTCCAGCGAATCCGTCAGCTATTTCGCGTCGAAGACCCACGCGGTCGGTGTCCGATACGACGCGGATGGGCAGCTCGATCTGGTTGCACCATTCGGGCTCGACGACATTTTCTCGTTTCGCATCGTGCCGAACCGGGTGATGGACAACCAGCGAACGCATGAGGTGAAGGGTGCGCGGGCGAAGGAGCACTGGCCGGAGATCTCAGTGGTGGCTTGGTAGGAATGCCGGAATGTCGGCGCGAGTCACCCCCCTCTGTCCTGCCGGACATCTCCCCCGCAAGGGGGGAGATCGGATGTCACGCCGGCTTTCGCCAATCACCAACATCGAAGGAGAGGTGCCGGCAGTGGAGCTGCCAATCTCCCTCCTTGCGGGGGAGATTGCCGGCAGGCCAGAGGGGGGTGTCTCGCGCCAGGGTCTCACAATCTTCTACGTCCCGCGCCACGCAAAAGGGACGCCGAAGCGCCCCTTTCGACTACCAAGTGGTGATCAGGCTCACCCATTCACCAGCGCCAGCAACTCCTCGGTGTAGCGCTTACCCACGACCTTGTCCGGCGACAGCGCCTCACCAATCGCCTGCACCTCGGCCGCGCTCAGCTCGATCGCGGCCGCAGCCGTATTCTGCTCCAGATGGCGGATCCTTCTTGCACCGGGGATTGGCACGATGAAATCGCCCTGGTGCAGCACCCAGGCCAGCGCCAGCTGCGCCGAGGTCACGGCCTTTTCAGCAGCCAGCTTTTCCAACGTGGCGATGACGGCGGCATTGGCTTCCATCGCCTCGGCCTGGAAGCGCGGCAAGGTCCGGCGCCAGTCGTCGTCGCTCAAGGCCTCGGGCTTGGCGATCGTGCCGGTCAGCAGGCCACGGCCGAGCGGGCTGTAGGGAACGAAGCCGATGCCGAGTTCGCGGCAGATGGCGAACACCTCGTCCTCCGGGTCGCGGCTCCACAGCGAATATTCGCTCTGCACGGCAGCAATTGGATGCACGGCATGGGCCCGGCGGATGGTCGCGGCACTCGCCTCGGACAGGCCAAGCGCGCGCACCTTGCCCTCGCGCACCAGTTCGGCCATGGCGCCGACGGTGTCCTCGATCGGCACGTCGGGGTCGACGCGGTGCTGGTAGTAGAGGTCGATCACATCGGTGCCCAGCCGTTTCAGCGAGGCCTCGGCGACCGCCTTGACGTGCTCGGGGCGGCTGTCGACGCCCGCCATGCGGTCGAGGCCTGTACCTTCCTCCAAAATCTTGAAGCCGAATTTTGTCGCGATCGTCACCTTGTCACGCACCGGTTTCAGCGCCTTGCCGAGCAGGATCTCATTCTCGAAGGGGCCATAGACTTCCGCCGTGTCGAAGAAATTGACGCCGATGTCGACGGCGCGGTGCAGCGTGGCGATCGCATCGGCTTCCGCTTGGCCGCCATAGGCGAAGCTCATGCCCATGCAGCCGAGGCCGACGGGGTAGACGTTCAATTCAGTTCCTAGCTTGCGGGTTTGCATAACGCGTCTCCTTGTTGCGATGTGGCAGAAATAGCGCCTTGCCTTGTGTTCGATAATCGGTTTTCATCCGCACAGGCTGTACTAAAAGATAGATCAATGAATCGAGCGCATCTTTCACAACTGGCGGTGCTGGCGACTGTCGCTCAATGCGGCAGCTTTCGCGGCGCAGCCAGGGAATTGGCCATCGCGCCTTCGGCGGTTAGCCACGCGGTATCCAGCCTCGAAGCTCGGCTTGGCGTGCGCCTGTTGGCACGCAGCACGCGCAGCGTTGCCCCGACCGAGGAGGGCGCGCAACTACTCGAGCGATTGCGGCCGGCGCTTTCCGAGATCGACCTGGCGCTGGAGACGGCAATCGAAGCGCGCGATCGGCCGGCCGGTAATCTGCGGCTGACCGTGCCGCGCACGGCAGCGCATCTGGTGCTGACGCCGCGGCTGGGCGCCTTTGCGGCGGCCTATCCCGACATCGTGCTGGAGATCGCCATCGAGGACCGCTTCACCGACGTGGTGGAAGGCGGCTTCGATGCTGGCGTCAGGCTAGGCGAGAGCCTGCAGGGTGACATGATCGCGGTGCGCATCGGGCCGGACCTTCGCGGCGCGGTGGTCGGCGCCCCGGTCCATTTCGAGGCGAGCCCCAAGCCGCGCCACCCGCGTGACCTTGCCGATCACCGCTGCATCCGCTTCCGCTTCTCCAGCGGCATCCTCTACCGCTGGGAATTCGAAAAAGGCCGCGAGAGGATCGAGATGGCGGTGGAGGGACCGCTGATCCTCGACGAGGACCATCTGATCGCCCAGGCGGCGGTCGACGGCGCCGGGCTTGCCTTCGTCTTTGAGGATTATGTCCGCGCACCGCTCGCCGACGGCAGGCTGATCCGCGTGCTGGAGGACTGGTGCCCGCCCTTCGACGGCTTCTTCGTCTATTATCCGAGCCGCCGGCAGATGCGCCCGGCGCTCCGGGCGTTTGTCGATTTCTTCAAGGTGAGTGGATAGCCCACCCTCCCCCTTGTGGCGAGGGTCGCGCAGCAAAATGCCGCGAAGGCGGCTTTTGCGAAGCGGGGTGGGGGTCTCGTAGGGCCCACCCCAACCCCGTCTCGCAGTCTTCGCTTCGCTCCGACCGCGAGCCGACCCTCCCCACAAGGGGGAGGGTGAAGCGCGCGTCGGAAGAAAGCCGCCTCACCGTTCGTTCACGTCCCATGCAAACATCGATCACCAACAGCATCACCCGCTATGGCTGGGGCGCGATCATTCTTCACTGGCTGATTGCGCTCATCTTCATCGGCCAGTTCGGACTCGGCTTCGTCATGGTGCGGGTGACCAGCCAGCGCACCGCCTTCGAACTGATCCAGCTGCACAAATCCCTCGGCTTTCTGCTGCTCGGCCTGATCATCCTGCGCATCGCCTGGCGCCTGGGCAATGCAACGCCGGCGCTGCCGCGTTCGGTCGGGTCTGTGGAACGTCGGGCAGCACCGTTGGCCCATTTTGCGCTCTACGCATTCCAGCTTGCCTTGCCCTTGTCCGGCTGGGCGCTGGTGTCGGTCTCGATGCTGGAGATTCCCAGCCTGCCGTTCAACCTGTTCATCATGCCGAACCTGCCGCTGGCCGAATCGGATGGTGCCGAAAGCTTCTGGGCGGCGGCGCATTGGTATCTCGCCTATGCCGGTATGGCGCTCGTGGCTCTCCACGTCGCGGCGGCACTGCGGCATCATTTCCAGCTCAGGGATGGCGTGCTCACGCGCATGATCACGCCTTCGTCAGATCCGGAATAGAGCGAGCGGTTCATTCGTTCATGGAGTGAGGGCGCAAGAAATGCGCTGCCTCCAACAAGGAACATCCCATGTACACGCGCATCCTCGGATTTGCGGCGGTCGCCGCTTGCCTTGCCATGCCTGTTTCAGCGGCCGTCGCGCTTGGTGACGCCGCCGGCAGCTATTCGATCAGCCCGGCCAGCTCCAGCATCCGCTTCTCCATCGACAAGGTCGGCGGCGGCGGCCTCAATGGCGCCTTTGCCCGCTTCAAGGGGTCGATCCGCATCGACAACAGCGATGTCGGGCGCTCGCAGGTCAATTTCACCATCTTTCCCGAAAGCGTCGGCACCGGCCAGGGCCGTATCGATGCCTTCCTGCGCTCCGACGCGGTGTTCGATGCCGCCAACAGCCCGGAAATCCAGTTCCGCTCGACCAGTGTGACCCGAACCAGCGACACCACGGCCCTGGTCTCCGGTAGGCTGACGGCGCGCGGCAAGACGTTCCCGGAAAAATTCACGGCCGAGCTTGGCGGTCTCAAGGCTGGCACCATAAAATTCCATGTCACCGGCAAGGTGTTGAGGTCACGCTACGGCATGGATGTCGGCACGCCAATCTATTCCAACATCGTCGACTTCGACATGACGCTGACGGGGAAAAGGGGTTAGCTCTCTGTCAGCACCTTTGCGATTGGCAGACACACCTCGCGCATCGTCATCCTGGGGCGTAGCAAGGAGCGAAGCGACGCGGCGCAGACCCCAGGATCCATGCCGCGACATCAAGGCGTTGCCACGGTCCAGAATCCGTTGCGCTGCATTCCTTGGCGGATGTCGCGGCATGGATCATCGGGTCAAGCCCGAGGATGACGAAGGCGCGGTTCGTTGGACAGTCTCTAATTGGCTTTTCTCCCGATTTCGGGCAAACCTCGTGGCCTGTAATCGTGATGGAGAAGCCTGATGTTCCGATGGGGTGTGTTGTCGACGGCCAAGATCGGCCGCGAGCATTTGTTGCCGGCCATGGTCGAGGCGGAGAACGGCGTGCTGTCGGCGATCGCCAGCCGCGACCTGTCGAAGGCCAAGGCGCTCGCCGACCGCTTCGGCGCGCGCCATGCCTTCGGCTCCTATGAGGAACTGCTTGCCTCCAACGAAGTCGACGGCGTCTACATCCCGCTGCCGACCTCGCAGCATGTCGAATGGACGGCAAAGGCCATCGAAGCCGGCAAGCACGTGCTGGTCGAAAAGCCGCTGGCGCTCGACGCCAAGGACATCCTGCCGCTGATCAAGCTGCGCGACCAGAAAAAGGTGCTGGTCTGCGAAGCCTTCATGGTCATCTACCACCCGCAATGGATCAAGGTGCGCGACCTGATCGCCAGCGGCGCCATCGGCCGGCTGCGCCATGTGCAGGGCGCATTCTCCTACTACAACGTCGACCCCAGCAACATGCGCAACCAGCTCGACCTCGGCGGCGGCGCGCTGCCCGACATCGGCGTCTACCCGACCGTGTCGACGCGCTATTCGACCGGCAAGGAGCCGCTGCGCGTGCAGGCGACGATCGAGCGCGACCAGAAATTCGGCACCGACATCTACTCCTCGATCCGCGCCGATTTCGGTGACTTCGAACTGTCCTTCTACCTGTCGACGCAGATGGCGGCGCGCCAGGTCATGGTGTTCCACGGTGAGAAGGGTTTCATCGAGTTGTTCTCGCCTTTCAATGCCGGGCTCTACGACCACCACCGCGTCGAACTGCACAACCAGAACCACTCCGAGGCGCAGGTGTTCCGCTTTCCCGGCACGCAGCAATACCGGCTGGAGGTCGAGACCTTCGCGCGTGCGGCACAGGGCGGCAAGGAGCGCGTCTTCACGCTGGAGGAATCTGTGCTCAATCAGAAAGTCATCGATGCCATCTTCCGCGCCGGCGTCAAAGAAGGCTGGGAGACCGTCTGACCCCGGCAATAAAGTAGCCGGCTAATTCTGGGAGGAAAGATGGCTGACGATGCGGACGTGATCATTGTCGGCGCCGGCCTTGCAGGGCTGGTTGCCGCCGCCGAGCTTGCCGAGGCCGGCAAGAAAATCATCATGATTGACCAGGAGCCGGAGCAGTCGCTCGGCGGCCAAGCGTTCTGGTCGTTCGGCGGGCTTTTCCTCGTCGATTCGCCCGAGCAGCGGCGCATGCGCATCCGCGATTCGCATGACCTGGCGCTGGAAGACTGGCTGGGCACCGCGGCTTTCGACCGGCCCGAGGATTTCTGGCCGCGCAGATGGGCGGAAGCTTATGTCGGCTTCGCCGCCGGCGAGAAACGCTCATGGCTGATGCAGCGCGGCCTGAAATTCTTTCCCGTCGTCGGCTGGGCCGAGCGGGGTGGCGGCAATGCCATAGGTCATGGCAATTCGGTGCCGCGCTTCCACATCACCTGGGGCACCGGCCCCGGCGTGCTGGAACCTTTTGTCCTGCGCGTGCGCGAGGCGGAAAAGCGTGGATTGATCAGCTTCAGGTTCCGGCACCGGGTCAATGAATTGACCCGCACGGGCGCTGTTGTGACCGGTGTGCGTGGCGACATCCTGCAGCCCAGCGCTGTCGAGCGCGGCCACAAGAGTTCGCGCGAAATATCAGGCGATTTCGAGCTTCACGCGCAAGCGGTGATCGTCGCCTCCGGCGGCATCGGCGCCAACCATCAGCTTGTCCGCGAAAACTGGCCGCAACGGCTCGGCGCTGCACCGAAGAGCATGATCACCGGCGTGCCCGATCACGTCGACGGCCGCATGCTGGCGATCACGGAACGGGCCGGCGGCTCGATCATCAACCGCGACCGCATGTGGCACTATGTCGAGGGCATCAAGAACTGGGCACCGGTCTGGACCGACCATGCCATCCGTATCCTGCCCGGCCCGTCATCGCTGTGGCTCGATGCGCGCGGCAAGCGCTTGCCGGTGCCGCTCTATCCCGGTTTCGACACGCTGGGCACGCTCTCCCACATCATGAGCACCGGCTTCGACTATTCCTGGTTCATCCTGACCAAAAGGATCATCCAGAAGGAGTTCGCGCTGTCGGGCTCCGAGCAGAACCCCGATTTGACCGGCAAGAGCTGGCGCCAGGTGCTCGGCCGCGCCACATCTGGCCTTCCGGGTCCGGTCAAGGCGTTCATGGAGAAAGGCGAGGATTTCATCGTCGAGGCCGATTTGCCGGCGCTGGTCGCGCGCATGAACGCGCTTGCCGGCGGTGAGCCGCTGCTTGAGGTGGCCCAGGTCGAGCGCGAAATCCGCGCCCGCGACCGGCAGCTCGACAATCCGTTCTCCAAGGACATGCAGATCACCGCTTTGCGCGGCGCCCGTGCCTATCTCGGCGACCGGCTGATCCGCACGGCAAAGCCGCACAAGATGCTCGACCCGGCAAACGGCCCGCTGATTGCGGTGCGGCTCAACATCCTGACCCGCAAGACGCTGGGTGGCCTGCAGACCGACCTCGACAGCCGCGTGCTGGATGCCGATGGCCAGCCGGTCGCGGGACTCTACGCCGTCGGCGAAGCCGCCGGTTTCGGCGGGGGCGGTGTGCATGGCTATGCGGCGCTCGAAGGCACATTCCTCGGTGGGTGCATCTTTTCCGGCCGCGGCGCCGGTCGGGCGGCGGCCGCGGCCGTGCAATAAGGCCCAAACCGCGAGACGATAGAACCACTCACCAGAGCCAGGCGCCCTGTCCAAGGGCGGCCACCGCGTCGACGATCCGGGTAAAACTCGCTCGGGCGCGGCCCACCGTGTGCCGGGCTCTGAGATAGCCATGCACCAGCCCTGGTTCCTCGAACCAATATGCCCGTCCGCCGGCCGCGACGATGCGGTCGCGATAGGCTTCGCCGTCGGACGACAGGGGATCGCATTGCGCGGTGATCAGTACGGTCGGCGGCAGGTTGGCGAAATCGGCGTCGGCAAGCGGCGACTGCGTGATGTCGCCGGTGCCGTCTTGCCCGCCGGTGCGGATGTTCTTGTAGAATTCGAGATCGCGCGTGGTCAGCATCGGCGCTTCGGCATGCGTTATGTACGATCCTTGCGACCGGTCGCCGCCGAGGCCGGGATAGATCAGAACCTGGCCGATCGGCGTTTTCGAATGGCCGCGCGTTGCATGGCTGACGGCGGCGCAGAGATTGCCGCCGGCGCTGTCGCCGCACAGCAGGATCGGGTGCGAAGGGGTCGCGGCGGCCCATTCGAAAGCGCTCATCACGTCGTCGAAGGCGGCCGGATGCAGATGTTCAGGCGCCAGCCGATAATCGACCGAGACCACCTCATAGCCGGTGCGGGCACAAAGCTCGGCGCAGACATCGTCATGGCTGTCCAGTCCGCCGAGGATGAAGCCGCCGCCATGGACATAGAGCACCGTCACGGCTGCCTGGAGTGGGCTTCGATAGATACGGGTCGGGATATCGTGCGTGGACGTCGCGATGGCTGAGGTTTCGACAGCAACGCCTTCGGGATGGCCGGCAAAGAACTCGCGGCACATGCGGTCATAAATCCCGCGCTGCTGCGCGATCGTGTAGTCGATTGTATCCGGCGGGTAATAGGAATTGGTCCGCTCGATAAAGGCCCACGTCTCGGCGTCGATGAGGGTTTTGTAGTCGGTCATGAGTGAGGCTGCCGAAGTCGAACCTGGGCACCCCCCTCTGTCCTGCCGGACATCTCCCCCGCAAGGGGGGAGATCGACAGCGTCGATCGCGGTGCTCTTCTTGCAACGTTGACGATTGGCGAAAGCAGAAACGACATCCAATCTCCCCGCTTGCGGGGGAGATGCCCGGCAGGGCAGAGGGGGGTGTGACGGAACGCCATCGTTCCTGCTACTTCCCCTTCCACACCGGATCGCGCTTTTCCGCAAACGCACGAAAGCCTTCCATATTGTCCTCGGAGCCGTAGAGCGCATCGACCGTCGGCAGCTGCCGGCGCGTCACCCTGTTCATCGCGTCCTGGAAAGTCAGCGATTCCGCCACCCGCGCCGTTTCCTTGATCGCGGCAAACACCAGCGGCGGGCCGCTGGCGAGCAACCGGGCGATCTCCCAGACGCGCTCCTCGAGCTTTTCCTTGGGCAGCACTTCGTTAACCAGGCCCCAGCGATGCGCTTCAGTGACATCCATCCAGCGGCCGGTGAGCAGAAGGTCCATGGCGACATGATGGGGGATGCGCTTCGGCAGTTTGATCGTCGCCGCGTCGGCCAGCGTACCGGCGCGGATTTCGGGCAGCGCGAAGGAGGAATGGTCCGAGGCGTAGATGAGGTCGCAGGACAGCGCCAGCTCGAAGCCACCGCCGACCGCCATGCCGTTGACGCAAGCGATCACCGGCTTGTTGAGGTCGCGCAGTTCCTGCAGCCCGGCAAAGCCGCCGACGCCATAGTCGCCATCGACCGCATCGCCGCCGGCGGCCGCCTTCAAATCCCAGCCGGCGCAGAAGAACTTGTCGCCGGCGGTCTTGACGATGGCGACGCGAAGCTCCGGATCGTCGCGGAACGCCTTGAAGGTCTCGCCCATCAGCCGCGAGGTCTTCAGGTCGATGGCGTTGGCCTTGGGCCGGTCGAGGGTGACCTCGAGGATGGTGCCCTCGCGGCGGGTCGAAATGACGTCAGACATTCTTCTTGTCTCCCAGCACCAGCAGCGCGTCGGCGATCCAGGCGCCCTTACCTTCTGCACAGACGATCAGCGGGTTGATGTCGAGTTCCTCGATCTCGCCGGCATTCTGCTGCACGAAGGCGGCAATGCCCGAAATGGCATCGATGGCAGCCGCGACATCGGCTTTCGGCCGGCCGCGATAGCCCTCGAGCAGCGGGAACAGTTTCAGGCCGCGCAGCGCCGCCTCGATGTCGTCGCGCGTCGCCGGCAGCATCAGCGTGACGCTGTCGCGCAACAATTCGACCAGCACGCCGCCGGTGCCGAGCGTCATCACCGCGCCGAACATCGGATCGCGGGTGAAGCCGACAATGAGTTCGGCGACACCGTCGCGCACCATGCGCTCGACATGGAGCCCGGTGCCGAGCGGCAGCAGGTCATGCGCTGCGGTGCTGACGGATTCGGCATCCCTGAGATTGAGCCTGACAGCGCCAACTTCGGATTTGTGAGTGACGCCGAGCGCCTTCAGCGCCACCGGGAAGCCGAGCGCCATGGACGAGATCACCGCCTCGACCGCATTGGCGGCGCGTTCGCCCTTCGGCACCGGCAGGCCGGCCTTGATCAGCCGTGACTTCGCCTCGGCCTCATCGGGCGTGACGTGGTCACCGCCAGGCGCACCGGATGCGGACGTGTCGATTGGCTGCGCCTGCGGTTCAGCCCAAGCCCAGCCGATGAAGGCCGCCGCCCCGGCGGCATCCATGGCTTCCGAAATGCCGAACAACGGCACCATGCCGCGTGCCATCAACTCGGCGGTGTATTCCTCCGGCAGGTTCTCCGGCAGCGAGGAGACGATCGCGCCATGCGCCTTGTTGGTCTTCAGCGCCGATTCGAAGGCGCGTAGCGTCGCCCACCAGTCGGTGACCGAGCAGCGGTCGGGGCGCGGAAAATCGAGCACCAGCATGTTGAGATCGAAACCGCCCGACACCATGGCGGTGAAGGTGGCGGTCATCGCCGGCTCGTTGTTCCAGATGAAGGTGTGATAGTCGAGCGGATTGGCGACCGCGACCAGCGGCCCGAGCGTCGATTTGACATGGGCGCGGTGGCTGTCGGTCAGCACAGGGAAATTGACCCAGCGCCCTTCGGCGCTGTCGGCCATGACAGAGGCCTCGCCGCCGGAGCAGCTCATCGACGACAGCCTATAGCCGGGCAAAGGTCCGGTGATGTGCAGCAGCTTCAACGCTTCGATGAAGGCGGGGATCGAATCGACCCGCGCAATGCCGAGCCGCCGCAGGAACGCACCCGAGGCCGCGTCCGAGCCGGCGAGCGAGGCGGTATGCGAGACGGTCGCCTGCCTGGCCTGTTCGGAACGGCCGACCTTCATGGCGATGATCGGCTTTTTCAGCTCGCGCGCCCGTGCCGCCAGCCTCTCGAAGCCGGCTACCGAATCGAAAGCCTCGATGTGCAGGCCGAGCGACGTGACCCGCTCGTCCTCGATCAGGCCGAGCGCCATTTCGGACAGACCGGTCTGCGCCTGGTTGCCGGCGGTCATCAGGAAGGCGATCGGCAGGCCGCGCCTCTGCATCGTCATGTTGATGGCGATGTTGGAGGACTGGGTGATGATGGCGGCGCCCTTGCCGCCCTCGGCCAGTCTTATCCCGCCATGCTGGTCGGGCCACAGAAGCGCGCCGTCGGCATAATTGATCAGGCCGTAGCAATTCGGCCCGATGATCGGCATCGAGCCGGCCGCCCCGACCAGCTCGGCCTGCAGCCGCTCGCCGTCGTCGTCATAGGCCTCGGTTTCGAGGAAGCCGGCGGCAAAGCAGACGGCACCGCCAGCACCGCGTTCGGCTAGCGCCTTGACCACCTCGATGGTCAAATGCCGGTTGACGCCGACAAAGGCAGCGTCCGGTGCGCTCGGCAAATCGGCGACCGAACGATAGGCCCTGCGGCCGGCAACCTCGTCCTTGGTCGGGTGCACCGGCCAGATCTCGCCGGCAAAGCCCATCTTGATCGATTGCGCGACGACGGCGGCAGCCTGCGCACCGCCGAAGACGGCAATCGATTTCGGCCGCAGGAGACGCTCAAGTTTATGCATATGTTATGCCCCAAACGGGCGCAGCAACGCCCGTGAAATGATGTGCCGCTGGATTTCCGAAGTGCCTTCCCAGATGCGCTCGACGCGCGCGTCGCGCCAGATGCGCTCCAGCGGCAGATCGTCCATCAGCCCCATGCCGCCATGGATCTGGATCGCCTCGTCGGCGACGTATGCCAGCATCTCGGTGGCCTTCAGCTTGGCCATGGCCATGTCCTGATCGGTGACGGTACCCTGATCGTACTTCCAGCCGGCCTCGAACACCATCAGGTCGGCGGCCTTCAATTCGGTCGCCATGTCGGCGAGCTTGAACGACACGCCCTGAAACTTACCGATCTGCTGGCCGAACTGCTGGCGCTGCGCGGCATATTCAACGGCATGGCCAAGCGCCCGCTCGGCACGGCCGAGGCAAGTGGCGCCGACCTGCAGCCGGGTGGCGCCGAGCCAGGAATTGGCGACGTCGAAACCCTTGTGGACTTCGCCCAACACTTGGGCGGCGGGCAGCCGGCAATCGTCGAATTCGAGGATGGCGTTGGTGTAGCCGCGATGCGAGACGTTGCGGTAGCCATCGCGGACGGTGAAGCCTTTGGTGCCCTTGTCGACGAAGAAGGCGGTGATCTTCTTGCGTTTGCCGCGCGGCGAATCCTCTTCGCCTGAGGCCATGAAAACGATGGCAAAGTCGGCGAGGTCGGCGTGGGAGATAAAATGCTTGGTGCCGTTCAGCACCCAGTCGTCGCCATCCTGCACCGCCGTCGCCTTCATGCCGCGCAAGTCGGAGCCTGCGCCCGGCTCGGTCATCGCCAGGCAGTCCCATTTCTCGCCGCGGATGCAGGGGAACAGATATTTCTCGCGCTGCTCCGGCGTGCCGGCCAGAAGGATGTTGGAGGGCCGCGCCACGCAGGTCCAGTGCAGCGCATAGTTGGCGCGGCCGAGTTCCTTTTCGTAGAGCAGCCAGGTCACGGTATCGAGGCCTGCACCGCCGACATCGGCCGGCATGTTGGCGGCATAGAGCCCGGCCTCGATTGCCTTGACCTTGATCTCCTCGATCAGGTCGCGGCGCAGCACACCGGTGCGCTCGACCTCGCGCTCATGCGGGTAAAGCTCGTTCTCGACGAACGCACGCGTCGTCTCGACGATGAGCCTCTGTTCCTCCGACAGCCCGAAATCCATGCTTCAGCCCTTCTTCTTGCCGGTCTTTTTCTTCGGCTTCTCGGCTTTTTTCACCGGCTTCAACGCCTTGGCCTTCTCGGCCGCCTTGGAGGCCGTGGGCTTCTTCGCCGCCAGTTTGGCCAACTGCCTGGTATAGTCCTTGTGCAGGGCGCCAGCGCCCCAGCCCTTGCCTTTGTTCTGCTTCGACAGCGCGTCCATGATGGCGACCAGATTATCGTCGCGGATCTTTTCCAGTTCGCGGATCGACAGGCCATGCGCCTGGTCGTCCGACTGCGTGGCGATCAGGTCGACCAACTCGTCGTTGAACTCCGGCACATCCATCAGCTTGGTCCATGGCCATTTCAGGCAGGGCCCGAACTGCGCCATGAAGTGGCGCATGCCGGCCTCGCCGCCGGCGACGCGATAGACCTGGAACATGCCCATCTGCGCCCAGCGCAGGCCGAAGCCGTAGCGCATGATGTCGTCGAGTTCCTCGACCGTGCAGATGCCGTCCTTGATCAGCCACAGCGCCTCGCGCCATGCCGCTTCGAGCAGGCGGTCGCCGACGAAGGCCTCGATCTCCTTGCGGATCACCACCGGCTTCATGCCGATCGAGGCATACATCTCCTTGGCGACCTCGATCGCCTCAGGGAAGGTCTGTTCGCCGCCCACGATCTCGACCAGCGGCAGGAGATAGACCGGGTTGAACGGATGCCCGACGACCAGCCGCTCCGGGTGCTTCTTCATCGCCACCTGCATGTCGGTCGGCTTGATGCCGGAGGTCGAGGAGCCGACAATCGCATTGGCCGGCGCGTGGGTATCGATCTCGGCGAGCACCCGGTGCTTGAGGTCGAGCCGTTCCGGCACGCTTTCCTGAATGAAATCGGCATCGGCCACTGCCTCGGCGATGGTCTTGGCAAAGGTCAGCTTGCCCTCTTTCGGCAAACCGCCGGGCACCATCTGCTTGTAGGCGCGGCGCGCGCCCTTCATCACGTCGCCGACCTTGCGCGACGCCTCGGGATCGGGATCGAAGATCGATACGTCGATGCCGTTGAGCAGCAGCCGCGCCACCCAGCCGGCGCCGATGACGCCGCCACCGATGGCGGCTGCCTTGTTGATGATGCTCATGCGGAAGCTCCGGTTCTTGTCGTGGCTGTTGCGGGATCGATGAGCGGCACGCGCTCACCGGCGCGGATCACCGAGGGATCGTAGGCCTTGCGGGCAAAGACCTCGATCACGAAGGGCCGGAAGAATTCGATGGGCAGCGTGTCATAGTCGGGGTCGAAGCTCGACTGGTCCCAGCGCTCGCAAAACTGGTCGCAATCGTCGAAATAGGCGTGGCCGGCAAAGCGATCGCGCGCATGGCGGTTACCGCCCAGATGATGGGCATAATAGAGCCGCTGGAAATCGCCATGTTTCTCCACCACCCAGGTGCATTGTTCGCGCACGAAGGGTTTCAGGATCGAAGCGGCATATTCATCGTGATTGTAAGGCGCATAGATGTCGCCGATGTCGTGCAGTAGTGCGCAAGCGATCCAGTCGGTATCGGCACCATCATACCAGGCACGCGTCGCCGCCTGCAGCGAATGGCCGAGCCTTGTGATCTTGTAGCCCGACAGGCCCGCGTCGAGCTGCACCAGCGCGTCGAGCAGCCGCTCCCCGGTCCTGGCCGCATAGTCGATTTCATGCGCGGTCAGGAACTCGTAATCGTCCCGATCGCCATCCTTCATCGCGGTGAATTTGACGGTAGTCATGTCGACCCTTCCGATGAATGAACTTCATTGTTTCAGCATGATCTTATCCGAAAACCAGTTCCCACTTTTCGGGATCATGCTTATGCCGCTATCGGCGCCCGCTTGGTCAGGTTCAGCTTCTTGCGCACTTCCTCCGGGCCGATGATCCTGGCGCCCAGATTGGTGACGATGCTGGCGGCACGCTCGACCAGCTGAGCATTGGTCGCCAGCACGCCCTTGTCGAGCCACAGATTGTCTTCGAGACCTACCCGGACATTGCCGCCGGCCAGCACCGCCGCCGCGGCATAGGCCATCTGGTTGCGGCCGATGGCAAAGGCCGACCAGTTCCAGGTCGACGGCACGTTGTTGACCATGGCCATGAAGGTGTTGAGATCGTCAGGCGCGCCCCACGGCACGCCCATGCACAACTGCACCAGCGCATCCGGATTGAGCACCTTTTCCTCGACCAGCTGCTTGGCGAACCACAGATGGCCGGTGTCGAAGGCCTCGATCTCCGGCTTGACGCCAAGCGCCGTCATCATGCCGCCCATGGCGCGCAGCATACCGGGCGTGTTGGTCATGACATAATCGGCTTCGGCGAAGTTCATGGTGCCGCAGTCGAGCGTGCAGATTTCCGGCAGGCACTGGCGCACATGTTCCATGCGGTTGGTGGCGCCGCCCATGTCGGTGCCTTTTTCGTTGAGCGGCAGCGGCGCCTCCGGCGAACCGAACACCATGTCGCCGCCCATGCCGGCGGTCAGGTTCAGGATGACGTCGACTTCTGCCTCGCGAATGCGTTCGGTCACTTCGCGGTAGAGGTGCACATCGCGCCTGGGCTTGCCGGTCTCGGGATCGCGCACATGGCAATGCACGATGGCGGCGCCAGCCTTGGCCGCATCGATGGCGGAGTCCGCGATCTGCTTTGGCGAGCGCGGCACATGCGGGCTGCGGTCCTGCGAGCCGCCGGACCCGGTCACGGCACAGGTAATGAAGACCTCACGGTTCATCGCGAGCGGCATGGAATTCTCCTCCGAAAGAACAGTCCACAACAATGCCCGACTTGCCGGAAACTGTTTTGCGTTTTACGAAGCTTCCATGACGAAAAGCGAAAAACCGACGATCTTTCGCGCCGAGCGCTCGCCGCTCAAGGTGACGCTGCTGGTGTTTTCCGGCTCGTCCATCATGTGCGTGGCCTCGGCCGTCGATCCGCTGCGGGCCGCCAACCGCATCGCCGGCGAGACCCTGTTCGATTTCAGGCTGGTCTCGGTGACCGGGGAGGCTCCGGTCACCACATGCGGCCTGCCGGTGGCGGTCAGCGGCCGCTTCGATGCGGGCGAGCCGACCGACGTCCTTGTCGTCGTCGCCGGCTTCGGCACCCAGAACTATGCAACCTCGGCTCTGTTGTCCGGACTGCGCCGGGCCGCACGCACGGCGCGTGCTTGCGGCGGCGTCGAAGCGGGCACCTGGCTGGTGGCACGCGCGGGCCTGCTGGAAGGGCGCAGCGCCACCACCCACTGGGAGGACATGGAGGACTTTTCCTCGGCCTTCCCCGGCGTCGATGTCCGCCCTGACCGCTATGTCATCGACGGGCCGGTGTTCACGTCGGGTGGCGCATCGCCGACCTTCGACCTGATGCTACATCTCATCCGCACGCGGCTCGGCATGGCGGTGGCGCTCGATGTCGCCAGCGTCTTCATCTACGACCAGGCGCGCGCCGCCACCGACGCACAGCCGCTGGTCTCGCTCGGCCGGCTCGACGGCTACGACCCGCGCCTTGCACAAGCCATCCGGCTGATGGAATCGCATGTCGACCAGCCGCTGACCATCGAAGCGGTGGCCAAGCGCGCCGGGGTGACGGCACGGACGCTGGAAAGCATCTTTCGCAGATCGATCGGCGAGACGCCGGGCGCCTATTACCTCAGGCTGCGCCTCGGTGCCGCGCGCCGGCTGGTGGTAGACACGCGAGTGGCGATGGCCGACATTGCCGGGCGGACCGGGTTCTCGTCCGCCGCGGCATTTTCGAGGGCGTTTTCAAGGACTTTTGGCGAAGCGCCGGTCAGGTTGCGGAGGGGGTAGGTTTCAACGGGCGATCAGGCCGCGTTCTGACGGTCGCCGTCGATTTGCGAGCGCATCTGTCTGGCCAGACGGGTCTCGAAGCGGCTGGCCACGGCGCGATCCCATTCATTCGAAATCTTGGCGTCGTCCGTTTTCCGCGGCATCGCCATCAGCCGGTCGATGATCGATCCAGCCTCGCCAGGTGAGAGCAGGGCGTCGATTTCACGTTCGTTCTGCATATCGTTTCGCCTCCTTCTTCCTCTCCCGCCACGAGCCAGTCTTATACGAGATTCGTGACGGCTGTTTGAAGGCAAGAGCGAGGTCATTGAAGGGCATCGAAGGGCAAAACCATGTCGCGTGACCGGGCCATGCGCAAAGCTGTTCCTGCGCCTTGGCAGGTCAGGTCAAGGAGAGATCTACAGCCGCTTTTCGAACAGCACCGTGGTGAAGCCACTGTCCCATTCGTCGTCTGGATAGCGATTTTTTTCGATATAACCGACCGCCTTGTAGAGTGCTTGTGCGGGCAGGTTGAACGTGTCGGTTTCCAGCCGCGCCTGCGCCAATCCGGCGGCGCCGATCGCCTGTTCGGCGTGGGCAAGCAGCTTGCGGCCGACACCTTGCCCTTGACGGGATGCCGTCACGTGCAGGGCCTCGATGAAATCCGCGCGCCAATGGATCAGGCCGGCGACCTCGCCATCGATCTCGGCAACGGCGAATTCAGGCCAGCTCCGGTCGACATAGCGCCCGCCAATATCCGTCTCGACATAGCGCCGCGCCGCTGCTTCGGTGATGTTCGGCAGCCATGTGCCTTCGAAGGTTTCATGCAGCACCTGCTTCAACGCCGGAATATCGCTCGCCTGCGCCGGGCGCACGATGATTCGATCCTCTGCCATTTTCCGTCTCCCGCCAATGCATGTCGCCCAAAAGCGCACACCGATTTTGGGATGGCGACATGCATAAAATAAAGGCTGCCGCACAGGCCCTCTTTCGGCGACACGCGTGGCATCTTGATTACACGCTGGCTGCCGAAGATCTGTGCGATCCTCGGCAGCCTCGTGCGAAGTGGGCTGACTAGCAGATGGCGATGGCGGCGGCTTTCAGCCAGTAGTGTCGGATGTCGGTCCAGAGATGGAGCGGCGCGCGCCTTACACGTAGCGGTTGACGATATTTTCCAGCAGTTCCTGGCGGCCGGACCTCGGCTGCGGCTCGATCTTCTTCTTGACGACGCGCTCGGCGATATCCTCAAGCGTGCGCTTGCCGGCGAGCATCGCCTTGCCCTCGGCCGTGTTCCAGCCGGCATAACGTTCGGCCAGCGGCGCCGACAGCGCCTTGTCCTCGACCATGCGGGCCGCGGCTTTCAGGCCGCGTGCGCACGAATCCATGCCGCCGATATGGCCGATCAGCAGGTCCTGCGGATCGAGCGACTGGCGGCGCAGCTTGGCGTCGAAATTGGTGCCGCCGGTCTTGAAGCCGCCGGCCTGCAGGACCTGATAGTAGGCCAGCGCCATTTCCGGCACGTTGTTGGGGAACTGGTCGGTGTCCCAGCCCGACTGGTAGTCATTGCGGTTCATGTCGATCGAACCGAAAATGCCAAGCGCATTGGCCAGAGCCAGTTCGTGCTCAAAGGAATGGCCGGCCAGGATGGCGTGGCCCTGCTCGATATTGACCTTGACCTCTTTCTCCAGCCCGAAGCGTTTGAGGAAACCGTAGACGGTGGCGACATCGTAATCGTACTGATGCTTGGTCGGCTCCTGCGGCTTCGGCTCGATCAGGATCGCGCCCTTGAAGCCGATCTTGTGCTTGTAGTCGACGACCATGCTGAGGAACCGGCCGGCCTGTTCCTGCTCGCGCGCAAGGTCGGTGTTGAGCAGGGTCTCATAGCCTTCGCGCCCGCCCCACAGCACGTAGTTTTCGCCCTTCAGCCGCTTGGTGACGTCGATGCAGCTTTTTACCGTCGCCGCCGCGTAGGCAAAGACGTCCGGATCGGGATTGGTGGCCGCACCCGACATGAAGCGGCGGTTGGAGAACAGATTGGCGGTGCCCCAAAGCAGCTTGACGCCGGTCTGCTTCATCTTGCCCGCAAAGTAATCGGCGATCTCGTCGAGGCGCGCGGCACTTTCGGAAAAGTCCTTGCCCTCCGGCCGCACATCGGCGTCATGGAAGCAGAAATAGGGCGCGCCAAGCAGCGAGAACATCTCGAAGGCGACGTCCGCTTTCAGTTTTGCCAACTCCATCGTGTCGGTGCCGCCGGCCTTGGGAAACCACGGCCGGTCGAAGGTCTGACCGCCGAACGGATCGCCGCCCGGCCAGGCAAAGGAGTGCCAGTAGGCCACGGCGAAGCGCAGATGATCTTCCAACCGCTTGCCGGCGACGACCTCGTCGGGATTGTAGAACCTATAGGCCAGCGGATTGGTCGAATCCGGCCCTTCATATTTGATTTTCTTGATGTCGCCGAAGAATCCGCTGCTCATGATTTCTGTCCTCTCACAAAATTCTGCCGCCATTACCTCAGGCGTAATTGGTTTCAGGCCAGCGCTGGTCGAAAAGGGTCATGTCAAAGCCACCAAACGAAGGAGACAGACCATGACCGACCTCACCAAGATCGCCCAGAACTACATCACCGCCTGGAACGAAAGCGATGCCGGCCGCCGGGCCGAATTGCTCAAGGCGACCTTCACGGAAGACGTCAGCTATCGTGATCCGCTCATGCAGAGCGACGGCCATGAAGGTGTCGCGGCTCTGATCGACGGCGTGCAGCAGCGCTTTGCCGGCTTCCGATTCTCGCTGAAGGGCACGCCGGACGGTTTTGCCGACAAGATCCGCTTCTCGTGGAATCTCGGACCTGAGGGGACGCCTTCGGTGATCGAAGGTACCGACATCGGAATCATCGAGAACGGCCGCCTCAAGAGCGTCACTGGTTTTCTCGACAAGGTGCCGGCGCAGTGAGGATTTCTCGGGGAGGCGGGCGTGAAGCGCCCCCCTCTGGCCTGCCGGCCATCTCCCCCGCAAGGGGGGAGATGGGTTGACATCCGCGCCTTCGCCAATCACCCACCGTGCAGGACTCGCATATCCGTCAACGCTGCTAATCTCCCCCCTTGCGGGGGAGATGCCCGGCAGGGCAGAGGGGGGTGCCTCGCGCTCACTCACGCGGTCACGCCCCGAATCGCCGGGTACAGCGCTCGGTAGCGCCGATAGGCATCTGCATAGACGCCGCCAAGCGCCGCGTCCGGTTCGATCGTCGCATCCGTTCTCGGTGCCGTACAGACTTCAAGCGGATCGGCACCCGTCGCAGCAATCAGACCGAGCCGTGCGGCACCAAAGGCGGCGCCGAAATCGCCGTCGGCGGGAATGTCGACAGGCAGTTGAAGCGCGGTGGCAATCGCCTTCAACCAGTAGTGCGAGCGCGAGCCGCCGCCGATCGCCGTCACCCGCGTCAAGGTCGTGCCGGCCGTGGCCAGGGCTTCGAGGCTGTCGCGGAAGGCAAAGGCCACACCCTCCAGCACGGCCTGGGTCAGCACGGCACGGCTCGATTCATGCGCCAGCCCTGTGAACGCGCCGCGAATGGCGGCATCATTGTAGGGTGTACGCTCACCCGAGAGATAAGGCAGGAAGGACACGCCGCTGGGCGCCTTCAATGTGTCGCCGAGCTCGGCGGTCAATTCGCCGGCGTTCTTCCCGGTGATTTCGGACAGCCAGTTGAGCGAATCGGTCGCCGACAGGATGACCCCCATCTGGTGCCAGGTGTTCGGCAGGGCGTGGCAGAAGGTGTGAACCGCGCTGGCCGGGTTGGGCAGGTAGGAAGCGTTGGCGGCAAACAGCACGCCCGACGTGCCGAGCGAGACGAAAGCGTGGCCGGCGCCGACCGTGCCCATGCCGCAGGCCGAGGCCGCATTGTCGCCGGCGCCGCCGGCGATCGGAATGCCGGCCTGGACGCCCCACTTCGATGCCAATTCGCTGCGCAGTGCGCCTGCCTTGTGCGTACCCTCGACCAGCAACGGCATCTGCTTTTCATCGAGCGATGTCGCGGCGAGCAAGTCCGCACTCCAGCGGCGCTTGCCGACATCGAGCCAGGACGTGCCGGCAGAATCCGACATTTCCGAAATGTGTTCGCCCGAAAGCCAGAGCCGCAGGAAATCCTTGGGCAGCAGCACTTTTGCCACCTCGGCGAAGACAGCGGGCTCGTTGTTCTTCACCCAGGCCAGCTTTGGCGCGGTGAAACCGGGAAAGACGATGTTGCCGGTCAGGGCGCGGAAGCGCGGATCGGCATCGAGGACAGCCGCCTCGGCATGGCTGCGCGTGTCGTTCCACAGGATGCAGGGACGCAGCACCTTGTCGGCGGCGTCGAGCAGCGTGGCGCCATGCATCTGCCCGGACAGGCCAATGCCCTTGACTGCCGCGAGTTCATGCGGATGGGACGATTTGAGCTCGGCGATTGCGTCTTCGCAGGCCCGGACCCAGTGCTCGGGATTCTGTTCCGACCAGCCGGGATGCGGTCGTGAAACATCAAGCGAACCGTGGCCGGAACCGATGACGGTTTGCCCGGCATCGATCAGCAGCGCTTTGACGCCCGACGTCCCGAGATCGAGGCCCAGATACATGTCTTCCTCCCACGCCATTTAATTTTTTCGGGTCTCGAAAAAATCTGGCTTGGCCAGTTTTTAAAACAAGATCCGCTTCGGGTCAATTCTCCGACAAATCGGCGGCGCGTTGCACAAACAGCGCTGACAGCGGACTGTCGGGCCGCGCCATCGAACGCTCCGCCGTGAGCGCCCTGGCCAGCGCACCGTCACCGGCGCGCAACGCTGCCTCGATCAGCGTCAGGTCGATAACATCGCGCTGGGCGTGGCTGCCGCCGAAGCGATGGGAGATCGACCGAATCGGCCGGATCAGGCGCACGGCCTCGGCGTAGCTGCCCTCCCCGAATGCCTTGATGGCGAGCGTCAGCGGATGGCCGACATCCCGCGTGAAAGCCGCATTGTCGTCGCTGCCACGCATGGCCTCGCGCTGCGCCTCGAGCAAAGCGAGGGCCGGCGCATCGAACCCTGCACCGACAAAGGCCATCATCGCGTGGGCATCGTTGAAGGCATAAAGGCCCGCTCCGGCCTTGCGCCAATTGGCGGCAAGCGCTGCCCAGCGGTCGCCGACATTGACGCCGCCGAGGGCGAGCCGCCACAAGACTGCCGAGGCATCGACCATGTTGAGCGCCATCGTCGATTGCACGCTGTAGATAGGGCCGTCATAGAGGGCCAGCACCGCGTCGGTCTCGCCGAGATCATAGTGGAACAGCGCCAGGTGCCACCAATTGTGCACCTGCAGGAAGCTCTCCCTTGTCCACGCTTCCGGGTTGGCCTGCATCCAGGCGATGCCATCCCTTTGCCGGCTCTGCATTTCCATGACATGGGCGACGGCGTGCTGCGCCCAGCCATCGCGCGGCTCCATGTCGACCGCCGCGCGGCCAAGCTGCTCAGCCCTGACATAGTCACCCATTTCCTCCAGCCCGAAGGCCTGCATGCCGAGCATGGCGTGGTAGCCGGGCATGCCGCTTTGCCATGACGGCAGGGCCCGCGCGATGCGGTCGCGCAGCATGCGGGCATTGCCGGTGAAGAAATCGATCTGGTGGCCGACCTGCAGCGCCAGCCCGTCGCGGGGGGTCTCGATGGCGACGTCCTCGAGAACGCGGCTGGCTTGATGCCATCGTCCGCTGGCGAGATGCCCAAGGGCCGAGACATGCGCCCGCTCGCGCGTGGTCGCGGCAAGCGGCAGTGCGGTCTCATGGCAGGCCTTGGCCACGGCCGTCGCCTCCCGCTCGGTGGCGAGGCCGAACAGATAACCCTTGAAGACATGCGCCATGACGAAGCCGGGATTTTCCGCGATGGCGCGGTCGACGGAGGCTACGGGATCGCCGACGAAGCACTGCAGTTCACGCACTGCCTGGCTGTAGGGGGTGAATCCCGCCTCCGTGGCGCCCGAAAGTGCCAGGCCGAATGCGTCCCTGGTTGCCATGCGATGTCCTTCTGTCGACCCGTGACAGGCCCTCGATCCTTCGGCCCAAACCGATCCTAAAGCATGGGCCACGGCAACGCCAACCGCGCGCTACGCCAGGTCATTTGAGTAGTCTTTGCAGTTTAGCAACCATGCGGGGCAGATTAGGCTTTGTAAAATCGAATGAATTGTGTCTTCATTACGGCGACTGGCGGGGGCTAGAAATCGCGATGCAACATATGAAGAACTCACTTCCGAACAGTCATTCGGAGGATGTGCAGGTGGCAGTTGCTTCGCTACGGCGAAAGCCGCATCCGCTACACCCGTGGCTTATTAGCATCCTCTCAACTACGGCTTTTGCGTTGCTGCCCAACTCCGCCGCGTTTGCCGCATGCGTGCTGGGTCCATCCGCCGGAAACACCGTTTACACCTGCGACAGCGGCGATTCAGGCGGCAGCCTCGCCGATCCCGATGGCGACAACACGCTCAATTTTCCCGCCGGGGGCACCGGGCAGATATCAGGCAATGTCACCTTTGGTGTCGGCACGGACCGCATCGATATGCAGTCAGGCGCCATCACCGGCACCGTCGATCAGGGTGGCGGCACCGATTTTTTCACCATCGGCGCGGGGACCGTCGCCGGCAATGTCCAGCAGGGCGCCGGCATCGACGACTTCAACATGAGCGGCGGCCAGATCGGCTCGCTCAACCAGGGCGATGGCCTGGACACCTTCACCATGACCGGCGGACGCATCGTCGATTTCTTTGACGATGGCGACCGCGCCGTGATGACCGGTGGCCGCATCGGCCGCGTCAACATGAAGCTCGACCAGAATTATTTCAACATGTCGGGCGGCACCATCGACCGCAACCTCGTCACCGGCTTCGACAAGGACACGATCATCCTCTCGGGCGGCACCATCGGCGGCAACATCAGCGTCAGCGGCGGCGATGACAGCGTCACGGTCACCGGCGGCACGGTCGGTGGCGATATACTGATGAGCTTTGGCGCCGACAGTTTCGTCTGGAACGGTGGCGGCATCATCTATGGTTCCGTCGATCTCGGCGGCGATAACGACACCGCCAAGCTCAGCAACCTCACCAACGCCAATCTCGGTGCCACGGATGCCATATCAGGTGGTGCCGGCACCGATGCGCTGACCCTGGACAACGTCAAACTGGATGGGGTCAGCCGGCTCCAGAACTGGGAGAGTATCGACGCCACCAACGACACCGAGCTGACGATGGACAGCAATCTGGTGCTCGGCGATAGCGGCACCGGCACGGGTTCGCTCAGTGTCGATGCCGCAAGCACGCTCTATGGCGGTGGTTTCAACGCGGCGATCCAGGCCTTTACGGCAGGCCAGTTGGCGCAGGTCACCAATGCCGGACGCATCGACCTGACCAATGGCAGCACCGGCGCCACCGACAGCCTGACGATTTCGGGCAATTATGTCGGCCTGGGTGGCCTGCTGCTTATCCAGACCGAGCTCGGTGACGATTCCTCCGCATCCGACAAGTTGGTCCTGTCGAGCGGAACGGCTTCCGGTTCGACCGGCATCTCCGTGGTCAATCTCGGCGGCGCGGGGGCTGCGACCACGCAGGACGGCATCATGGTCGTCCAGGCAATCAACGGCGCCACCTCGGGCGCCACGACATTCGCGCTCGACGCCCCGGTCGCCGCCGGTGCCTTCGAATATTACCTGTTCAAGGGCGGCGTCAGCGCCGGCAGCGAGGAGAACTGGTACCTGCGCTCGACGCTGAACACGCCGGCCCCGCCGGCCGCAGCCCCGCCGGTGCTGGAACCTGCTGCGCCGCCGGAACCTGAGCCGCCGGCGGCCGAACCGCCGCCGCCGCCGCCTATCGACCCTGCGCCGCCGCCGCCGCCGGAATCCACGCCCGGCGACCCCGATCCGGTTGATCCGGCGCCGCCGGTCGTGCCGACCGATCCGCCGCCCGCGACACCACCGGCGCCACCGCCGGCACCAGTGGCGGATCCGCCCCCTCCGCCACCGGTGGTGCCAACGGATGTCCCCGACCTGCCGACACCGGCGGCGGGCGAGGAAATCCTGCTCTATCGCATCGAGGTTCCGGTCTATTCCGCCTTGCCCCCGGTCGCCGAACATCTGGCGATGACGACGCTCGGCACCTTCCACGAACGGCGCGGCGAGCAGAGCCTGTTGTCGAACACCGAGCTGTCGCCGGTCTGGGGCCGCATCTTCGGTCAGGACAGCAAGATGGCATATTCAGGAACGGTATCGCCGTCCTTCGACGGCACCCTGTTCGGTCTCCAGGCGGGCTTCGATCTGTTCGGCCGCGAAACCGCGTCGGGCCAGACCGATCGCGCCGGCCTGTTCGTCGCCTATGCCAGCATGAATGGCGACGTGCGCGGCCAGGCGCTGGGCTGGGACAATCTGTCCGTCGGCAGCATGGATATCAACGGCACCAGCGTCGGCGGCTACTGGACCCGGATCGGTCAGGGTGGCTGGTACCTGGACGGCGTCCTCATGGCCACCTTCTTCGGCGGAAACGCAACATCGTCGCGCGACATCGGCATCGATGTCGGCGGGACCGGCATCACCGCTTCGCTGGAAGGCGGCTATCCCATTGCGCTGGCGCAAGGCTGGACGCTTGAGCCGCAGGCGCAACTGGTCTGGCAGCATCTGTCGCTCGACGACACCAAGGACTTGTTCTCGTCGGTCTCCTTCGATCCCGACGACAGCGTCACCGGGCGGTTGGGCGTGCGGCTGCAGGGCGAAACCATCATCAACGGCATGGCGCTGCAGCCCTACCTCGAGGCCAACATCTGGCACGATTTCGGCGGCACCAGCCATGTCAATTTCGACACCACCGACATCTCGACCGAGGGCAAATCGACCTCGTTCGAGTTTGGCGGCGGCGTCATCGCCAAGGTGAGCGACAAGGTCAGCATCTTCGCCACCGGCGACTACACCACCAATCTCGGCGGCGACAAACGCCGTATCCTCGAAGGCAATCTCGGCTTCAGTGTGAAGTGGTAAGGCCGATCATGATCCCGAAAACCAGTTTCGGGATCATGATCAAAAGGAGAGCCTAATTGCTGGAACGCATCGCCACTGTGGCGATGCCGGCGCCGACCAGCAGCGTGCCGCCGGTGCGGTTGAAGATGCGGATCGCCTTGGGATTGCGCACGACGTCGCGGGCGCGTGCCGCGATGAGCGCATAGCCGAAGGCATTGGCGAAGGCGAGCGCCAGGAAGGTCGTCTCGAAGATCAGCATCTGTGTCCAGAAATCGGCGTGCCTGTCGAGAAACTGCGGCAGGAAGGCGACGAAGAAGGTGATGCTTTTCGGGTTGAGCGCGGTGACCAGCCAGGCATGCGCCATCATCTTGGCCGACGACACCGCATCGGTGCGCGGTTCGGCTTTCAGCGCACCGCCGGCGCGAAACAGCTTCACGCCGAGATAGATCAGATAGCCAGCGCCGATCAGCTTCAGGATGGTGAACACGGTCGCCGAAGCGGCCAGCAGCGCGCCGATGCCCAGCATAGACAAGGTCATCGCGGTGAAGTCGCCCAGCGCCACGCCGACGGCCATCGGCAAGGCGGTACGCCAGCCCTGGCCCAGCGCGTAGGACACGACGAGAAGGATGGTCGGACCCGGAATGATGAGGAGGATCGTCGACGCGGCGGCGAAGGCGGCCCAGTTTTCGAAGGACATGCTCGTCTCCTTTGAGCGTAAAGAAGAGGATAAATCCTTAGACCCGGGAGAATGTAAAGAGGCGATTTCCCTGACGGCGCCAGCGGCAGATCGGTGTCAGTTCGCGCCGTTCAGCGTGCTCACAATATCGGCCAGGCTGACGTTTGCGCCGAGAACCGTTGCCGCCGCGACAATGGCAGCGGCAAAAAGCTTGATGTCGGTTTTTAAGGTCTTGCACATGGAGGCCCCTCGCTGATCGCTTGAGAAGTAGGAAACACCAGTGCCGGGAATATGACCCGACCGAGGTCTTTTTGTGCAGCAGCCTTCGTTCAAGCCCAGGCAAGAAGGTCGGACATCGTCAAGGCCATGCGCAAATGCAGTCTGTGCAAGGTCTTCACGCTTTATCAACCATGAATGATGAAAATGCCCTCTATCCGGCCGGACCGTGCTTCCCGCCGACAGCGTAGGGTCTGGGTATATGCGTGAGTTGCCGGAAGGTCTGACGCCGCCGCGAAATGGCGACGCAATCGAAACCGATCATCATCTTTCCCGCCGTGCCATCCTGTCCGGGGCAGGGGCGCTCGCGCTGCTGAGCGCCGCCGGTTGCTCGACCTCGGGCTTGGGTCTGCCGGCGCTCGAGCTCGACGACGTCACCACGGGTTCCGTGCGGCCGATCCGGCCAAGCATCAGCGTCGACAAGAACATCACCAGCCCCGGCGTCATGTATGCCGGGCTGACCGACGGCGGCTTCAACGTGCCGGAAGTGCCATATCTGAAGGTCAAGCCGGAATTCCGCCGCCAGATCGTCGTCGACACGACAGGCGAGGCCCCCGGCACCATCGTCGTCCATCTCAAGGAGCGCATGCTCTATCTCGTCCAGCCGGGTGGCGACGCTATTCGCTACGGCGTCGGCATCGGCAAGGATGGTTTCCGCTGGTCCGGCCGCGCCAACATCCAGTACGGCAGGGAATGGCCGACCTGGACGCCGCCGCCGGAGATGATTGCCCGCAAGCCTGAACTGGTGAAATGGCAGGCCGGACAGCCCGGCGGCCTCACCAATCCGCTCGGCGCGCGTGCCCTCTACATTTACCAGGACGGCAAGGACACCGGCTACCGCATCCACGGCTCGCCCGAATGGTGGAGCATCGGCCAAGCGATGTCGTCGGGCTGCGTGCGCTTGATCAACCAGGACATCATCGACCTCTACAGCCGCGTCTCCAAGAAAAATCCGGTCGTCGTCGTCTGACGCTTATGCGGCGTGTTGGCGCCGCTCGAAACTCCCGTTGCGCGATGCGGCAAGACAGGCCAAGGTGCCTTGAAAACCATCGCGCCGGGAGAAATCAAGCATGGCTGGAACGTTTGTCATCGCGCAGGGCGGCGGCCCAACCGCCGTCATCAACCAGACGGTTGTCGGAGCGACGCTGGAGATCCGCAAGCGGCATCCCGGTGCCAAGGTGCTGGGCTCCATCCATGGCGTGCGCGGCATCCGTGACGGCAATTATGTCGACCTTTCCGCCATCCCCGAGGACCGGCTGCGGCTGATTGCCGGCACGCCGAGCGCCGCCCTCGGCTCGACCCGCGACAAGCCCGACGCCGCCTATTGCGATGTCATCCTCAACGGCCTGAAGAAGGCCGGCGCCGACGCCTTCATCTATATCGGCGGCAACGACACGTCGGGTACGCAGCAGATCCTGACCGATGCCGCCGGCGGCAAGATCGCCTTCGTCCATGCGCCAAAAACCATCGACAACGATCTCGAGGAAAACGACCACACGCCGGGCTTCATTTCGGCGGCCGAGTTCGTCGCTGGCGCCTTCCTCTCCGTCGATCTCGATTTCCGTGCGCTGCCCGGCATCTATGTCGGCATCGTCATGGGCCGGCATGCGGGCTTCCTGACCGCGGCCGCGGCCGCCTGGCAGCTCGACCCCGACAGCGGCCCACACCTCGTCTACGTGCCCGAGCGCCCCTTCTCGGCCGCCGGCTTCATCGACGACGTGCGTGCCACGCTCGATCGCCACAAGCGCTGCATCGTCGCCGTTTCGGAAGGCGTCAGCACCGCCGACGGCAAGGCCCTGGTCGAAAGCCTGGTGCCGCCGGACAAGCTCGAGCGCGACGCGCACGGCAACGTCAAATTGTCGGGCAGCGACCTGCCGGCCGCACTCGAGCGCGCGTTGGCGGAAGGCCTGCCGGGCAAGCGGGCCCGCGTCGATGCGCTCGGCTACATGCCGCGCGGCTATATCGGCGCCATCAGCGCGGTCGACGCGCAGGAGGCGTTCGATGCCGGCGCTTTCGCCGTCACCGTCGCCGAACAGGGCGGCGGCTCGGTGGCGTTGCAATATGACGGCACCAGAACGGTGCTGAAGAAAGTGCCGCTCAAGAACGTCGCCGGCAAGACACGCCACATGCCGGGCGATTTCATGAAGCCCGAGGTCAATCAGCTGTCGGATGCCGGCATGGCCTATCTCAAGCGGCTGGTGCCGGAAAAATACAAGGTCGGGAAGCCCTTCGTCTGATGCAGGGCTCACACTTGATGCCCGGCTCACAGGTGATGCCCGGCTGGTTCAGCAGGAGCGTCGTCGACGACAAGACGACGATGCTGACCGAGCCCTTCGTGCATGCCTATGTGCGGGCCAATATCTGGCATCTGCGCGGTCGCGATGCCGACCTGCTCGTCGACACCGGCATGGGCATCTGTCCGCTGGCGCCGCAGGTCGAGACGACGGAGGGCAAGCCGCTGTTGGTCGTTGCCACCCACATCCATCTCGACCATGTCGGCTCGCTGCATGAATTCCCGTTGCGGGCAGGACCAAGGATAAGCGCGGAACAATTCGAGAGCATGGATGAGGCGGCGACCTACGCCTACATGTTCCATGACCTCGAGGGTGCCGTCTCGAAACTGCCGGCGCCCGGATGGAAGTCGGCCGACTACAGGATCCCGCCCGCGCCGTTGACGCGAACCCTGGACGAGGGCGATGTCGTCGATCTTGGCGACCGGCAATTTCGCGTGCTGCATCTGCCGGGCCATTCACCGGATTCGATCGCGCTGTTCGACGAGGCCGACGGCCTGTTCTTCAGCGGCGATGCCATCTACGACGCCATGCTGATCGACGACCTGCCGGATTCCGACCGAGCCGCCTATGTCAGCACGATGCAGCGCTTGCTCGACTTGCCGATCCGCATCGGTCACGGAGGACACGGACCGAGCTTCGACGGCAAGCGCATGCGCGAGATTGCCACGGCCTATCTCGAGCGAACCGCCGGTGGCTGAGGCTCCAGCGAGGCAGCAAGGCGGGGCCCGACGACTTTGCGACGCTGCCGCCGTGCGGATATTAAATCTTCGTAAGGTCGCCCTAAAACCCTAAATCGGGCGAATCCGCGCCCTAAATGCAAGGCCGTCGATCCGGTTGGCTGCCATGTAGGCGAGACGGGCATTGCGACCTCGACACGCCGATGACCGATTTTCCCCGCACGGGAGAGGCCACGGCGCTGGATCAACTCTCGCCCGGACAAACGACCATGTCAGATATCCTTCGCAGACATCGCGTCGCGGCCTTGCTGGGCGCTGCGCTGATCATATCCCCCTTCGTCATGTCTTTCGCCCAAGGCGAGGGCAACACTATTCCGACGACCCAGACGCCTGTCGCCGGCATCACCGCGCCCAATGGCTCGTTCGCACCCATCGTTGCCGCCGACAAGCCGGCGGTGGTGACGGTCACCACCGTCATGAAGGCACAGCCTGAAACGATGAGCGATGCCTCTCCTTTCGACGGCGGCTCGCCTTTCGATGACTATTTCCGCCAGTTCTTCGGTGACCAGGGCATGCCGACGCCCAAGACGCCGCCACAACAGCAACCGCAGCGCGCCGAGGCGCTGGGTTCCGGCTTCATCGTCGGCGCGGATGGTACCATCGTCACCAACAATCACGTCATCGATGGCGCCTCTTCGATCAAGGTTACGCTCGACGACGGCACCGAACTTCCGGCCAAGCTTGTCGGCCGCGATGCCAAGAACGATCTCGCCGTACTCAAGATCAAGTCGGACAAACCCCTGCCGACAGTCAAATGGGGCGATTCCGACAAGCTCATGCCAGGCGACCAGGTGCTGGCCTTCGGCAACCCGTTCGGCATCGGCACCACCGTCACGGCAGGCATCGTCTCGGCGCGCGGCCGCGACCTGCATAGTGGGCCTTTCGACGATTTCATCCAGATCGACGCGCCGATCAACCACGGCAATTCCGGCGGCCCGCTGGTGGATGTCGCCGGCAATGTCGTCGGCATCAACACGGCGATCTATTCACCCAATGGCGGCAGCGTCGGCGTCGGTTTTGCCATTCCGTCGGGCCAGGCCCAGAAGGTGGTCGCCAAGCTGATGAAGGGCGGCTCCATCCAGTACGGCTATATCGGCGTTCAGATCCAGGAGGTGACGCCGGATGTCGCGAGCGCCATCGGGCTCGACCATTCCGGCGGCGCACTGGTCTCAGAGGTCAACGACGGTTCGCCGGCGGCCAAGGCCGGCATCGAGACGGGTGACGTCATCACCAGCTTTGCCGGGCAGGACGTGAAGGATCCCAAGGACCTGTCGCGGGCGGTCGCCGATGTCGCGCCGGGCGCCCGGGAAACGGTCGATGTCTGGCGCAAAGGCAAGCCGATGCGGATTTCCGTCGATGTCGGCCAAAACAGCGCCGATGCGAAGACCGCGTCGCTGGACGACGGGTCCGACGCGCCGAGCGCCGGGCGCGCTCCGGCGATAGGGCTCGGCTTGATGGATATAACACCCGACATTCGCCAGCAGATGAACCTTGCCGGCAAGCAGCACGGCGCGGTGGTTGCCAGCGTCAACCCCGACAAAGCGGCCGCCGCTTCCGGAATACAGGCCGGCGACATCATCGTTGCCGTCAATCAGGTGCCGGTCAAGAATGCCAGGCAGGTAACCCAGGCGATCGCCTTGGCCGGCAAGTCCGGCAGGAAATCGGTGCTGTTGCTGGTCGAGCGTGGCGACGCTCAAATGTACATCGCGGTGCCTTTCGCCAATGGCTGAGAAATGGCGTTGACGTGCACGCGGAGCGGCAGGTCCATCGGTGACGGTCCCGCCGGTCTCCGCCCGTCAAGATTTAGGTTGCCCGTCACGACATCTTCGAGAACATTGCGTCAGGCCGATAGTGGCCTGATTGCATGGGGATTGCCGCTATGGTCACCCGAGGTTTCTCTTCAGGACGGCGCCCGCCAACCGATGGCGATGCCCGCATCCCGCCAGGCCAGTATCTAGAACAGGGTTTCCCGGTGCTGTCGGCCGGCCCGACGCCGCGCGTGCGTACCGAGGATTGGTCTTTCACGCTGAAACACGGGCCACGCCCGATCAAGAAATGGAACTGGGCCGAGTTCAACGCGCTGCCGTTGACCAAGATGACACGCGATATCCATTGCGTGACAGCATGGACCAAGTTCGACACGCCTTGGCAGGGTGTGCTGGTCGACGATATCCTTGCCGATGCGGGGGTCGAGCCGCCGACCGGCTTCACGTTGGCGCACGCATTCGACGGCTACACCACCAACGTGCCGGTCACGGATCTCACCGCCGGCAAGGCCATGGTGGCGCTGCTCTACGAAGGCAAGCCGATCACACCGGACCATGGCGGCCCGGCAAGGCTGCTGGTGCCGCATCTTTATTTCTGGAAATCGGCCAAATGGTTGAACGGCCTGCAATTCACCACGCGCGACGAGCCCGGTTTCTGGGAATTGCGCGGCTACCACATCTATGGCGACCCATGGCGCGAGCAACGCTACACGGGCGATCCATGAGCGATGCGGCGGCCGTGCAGTCGCCCTGGCAAACAGCCAGCATCGTCCGCATCGAAAAGCGCACGCCGCGTGTCACCAGCTTCTTTTTCCAGCCGTCTCGGCCCTTCGCCTATCGCGCAGGGCAGCATGTCGACGTCAGGCTAACGGCGCCGGACGGCTATCAGGCGCGCCGCTCCTATTCCATCGCCTCCGCGCCCGAAACGCATGGCGTAATTGAACTGGCGATCGAAAAACTCGACGATGGCGAGGTCTCGCCCTTCTTCCACGAGGTCGCGGCAGTGGGCGATGAAATCGAACTGCGCGGGCCGCTTGGCGGGCATTTCGTCTGGCCCGAGGATGAGAGTGGCCCGCTTGTTCTGGTCGGCGGCGGTTCGGGCGTCGTGCCCTTGATGTCGATGCTCCGCCACCGCGCCGCACGTAATTCAGCGGTGCCCGTCGTCCTGGTCTTTTCGGTCCGGGTCTGGGACGAAGTGATCTTTCGTGACGAGCTGATCGTTCTCGACGAGCGCCAGGACGGCTTCGACCTGGTGCTGACACTGACCCGCGAAGCCGCACGCCGTCCAGCCGACTATGCGCGGCGGGTGGACGTTGCGATGATGGTGCAAGCCATGGCGCGGCTGCCGGAGCCGCCTGGCATCGCCTTCGTCTGCGGCTCCAACGCCTTCGTGTCAGCCGCCGCCCAGGCGCTGATCGATGCCGGCGTTGCAGCCGGAATCATTCGCACCGAACGCTACGGAGTTTGAACCGACGCCGCCTTTCGAGAAAGGTTCGTCGGATTCGCCTTTAGACTAGCCAACCGGCGAGAAATCCGCCGACAGCAGCTCGAAGGGCAAGGCGCCATAAGCAGCCACTGTGGCTTCGTCGTTCCATTCACGAAACTGCCGCGACGGTCGCGCTTCGAGCGTCCAGGCAGCTCGCGCGCCGTCGAGCGTCACCTTGCCGCGAAAATGCAGCACGCGTTCCCTGCCGGATCGGCTGATGGCCATGGCGCGCAGGCGAGCGATATGCTCGTCGCCGGCATTGATCTCCATTTCGATGCGGCGCCGGACCGGCGGAACGCCGATCCTGACGGTGATATCGAGCATCATGTCGCCGGTCGTTTGCGGACAGGCGATGGCCTGCGAAAACACCAATAGCGCCGGTACGGCCTGCGGCTTGCGCGCGGCCGGTCTGCCGCGCCAAGGTTTGGCGGGTGGCTCCTGTTGCAACCGGCCCTTCTTCCGCTTCAGACGCAATTGCTTGGCAAGCCCGCGCGACAGCCAGACAAGGCCGCCGAAATCCGTGCGCGGCTTGGCCTGCAGAACCGACGACCAGCGCGACAGGCCGGCCCGGTCGGCCATCTCGAAGATACCGGCCAATGTCGGCTCCGGCACAGGAACGCCGATCTCAAACGCCAGATAGGACAATGCCACCGCCGCCGGGACGGCCAAGCCGCGTCGGCCGACGATGCCGAGGAACACGTCCCAGTCCACGTCTTCGCCATGGATGGCGACCGCGCAGTCGACAAGCCAGTCGCTGTGGGTGTGGGCGTCGAGGCCGCCATGGGCGATGGCCAGGGCCATGCGATCGGCCGGCGACGGCACGAAGACCGCGACGCCGCTGAATTGTGCCGGGACCGCCCGTTGCCAGATCGCCAGGTCGTCTTCCGCGCTCGTCTGCGACCCGTCATAGCCGAGCTGGTGCAGGTCGATGTCGCCGAAACGGCCCTTGAAGAAGTTCATCGACCGCAGTGACGCCAACCGGGTTCGCAGATATTGCGCGCTGACGCCCGAGGCGATCTGCCAGTCGCGATCGCGCAAGATGTCGAAGACGGCAGCCATGTCGCGCGGGCGCACCAGTATGTCGATGTCGTGCGCCACCCGGCCACGCTGCGCCGACGCGTTCAAGGCAATGCGGCTGGCGCCCTTTATCAGCATGATGTCGGCGCCGCCGTCTGCCATCGCCTTCAGCGCCGGTTCGGCCTCGCGCATCGCCATGCGCGACTTCGTCCATAGCATCTTCTGCAGGCCGACGAGGCGCGGGTGCGCGGTATGCCCGGCCAGCTTCCTGCCGAACCTGTCGGAGATGGCGGCGAGCAGGCGATGTTCTCGAAACGAGACGAGATCGATGTCGTTCTCGTCCAGCCAGCGCGCGACGCAGCCGGCGGCTGCGTCCTCGTCGGAGAGCAGCGCCGCCTTTAGCAACAGGTCCAGCTGGCCGGTGGGCCACGACCAGCCATAGTCCGGGAAGCGGCGGCCGATGCGGCGAACGGGCCTGGCGTTCAATTGGAGCCTGCCTTGTTCCGGGCTCGCCGCTGCATGGCGAGCCTTGCGACCTGGAGATAGCCCCGGTCGCGTGCCGGATCGCGGCCGTAGGAAAGGCTGCCCGGACGGATGCGGCGCAATGCAAGCACGTCGTCGAGCATGGCAAGGGCAAGGCCTGCCTCACGAACCCGGGCGATCCAGTCGATCATCTCGCCGCGACCGCCTGGTGGGTCGATGATGGGACCGATGCGCGGCACCACCTCCTGGCGGATCATCATCGTCGTGCGCGACCAGCCAGCTCCACTGGTCGCATCGGGCAAATCGGGGCTGTCGCCGCGAAACGTCCGCCAATGCGTAAAGACGCCCGCTGTCCCGGGATGACGGCCGAGATAGGCCAGCTGCTTTTCGACCTTGTCCGGCAGCCACAAATCGTCGGCATCGAGCGTCGCGATGAGCGGCGTCGAGAGTGCCGCAATGCCACGGGTCGTTGCGCTGCCAGGTCCGGCATTGTCCTGTCGCAGCACCGTCACCGGCAGGTTCATCGCATCGATCACCGCAGCCGTATCGTCGGTCGAACCGTCATCGACCACGACGATGGTCTCCGCCCTTGCCGTCTGGGCCAGAACGGAGTTCAGGGCCGCGCCGATGGTGGCGGCCGCGTTGAAAGCCGGAATGACGACGCCGTAGCCTGCCATCAAAGGAACCGCCACTGCGCGAGATCCTTGAAGTCGAAAATCCCCTCCACCCGGCGCAAGCTGGGATCGGCCTTGCGACGCTTCATCGACTTGTGAATGGCGCGCATGAACTCGCGAAAGGGCACATCGGCTTCCTTGGTCATGTTGCCGGGATGACGCCTGTAATAGAGAGCCACCGTATCGGGCATAACGTATTTTGCCTGGCTCTCAAAGATACGCAACAGATAGTCGGTGTCCTCGGCCTGTTTGAAATCCTCGTCGAAACCACCGGTGCGCTCGATGAGGTCTCGCGCAAAGATTCCGGCGGACAGGTGGATCCCTCGCACGGTGATGGAGTGGCTGTCGGCGGCTGGTTCCAGCGTCTCGCCATCGATCTTGTCGACCAGCGTCATGCGCGAATAGGTCAGGTCGAGGCCCGGATCCTCTTCGAAGCAGGCGAGATCCGCCTTGAAACGCCCTATCGGGGAGATGTCGTCTGAATCGAGAAACGACACCAGACGAGTCTGCGGCAGCAACTGCCTCAGCCCTGCATTGCGCGCCTTGGTGACCCCGCCATTGACCTGCTGGAAAAGACGAATGCACGGGGCCTCGTCGATCAACGACCGTACGACGGCTGCCGAGCCATCGGTCGACCCATCGTCGATGACGATGATGTCAAGATCGATGTCTTCGCGCTGCCTGAGCAGCGAGCGCAGCGCCAGGCCAACGAACTGTTCGCGATTGTAGACCGGCATGATGACGCTCAGCCTCATTGGCGTCTCCAGCAGCGTTCCGGGCTTGGCTGATCCGACCCGATTGTGTCGAGCATCATAGCATTCGCCAATCGGCGGGACTCTTCAATTCGAAGATGCCCTGGACCTCACGCCGTGACGGATCGGCCTTGCGCCGCCGCATCGACTTGTGGATTGCACGCAAATGGTTGCGGACCCTGCCGCTATGCTCCTTGGTGACATTTCCGGCGTGGCGTCGGTAGTAGATCGCGACCGCGTCCAACAATTCGTAGTTCGGTCCCGCCTCGAAAACGCGCAGCAGATAGTCGGTATCCTCAGCCTGCTCGAAATCCTCATCGAACTCGCCCGTCCGGCCGACAAGCCCTCTGCTGAACACGGCGGCGCTCAGCGAAATTCCCCGAAGCGTCATCGTGCGGCTGTCGACTGCCGGTTTCAGCTGCTCATCGTCGATCCGGTCGACCAGCGTCATCAGCGAATAGGTCAGCTCAAGCCCGGGAGTAGCCTCGAAGCGGGCGAGATCGGCCTTGAACCGTCCGGCCAGCGAGATGTCGTCCGAATCCAGGAATGACACGAACTCCGCATCCGGCGGCAGTTGCCGCAGCCCGGCGTTGCGCGCCCTGGCTACGCCCATGTTGGATTGCTGGAACAGTCGGATGCAGGGGTTTTCGCGCATCATCGAGCGCACGGCCTCAGCAGAGCCGTCGGTCGAGCCGTCGTCGATGACGATGATGTCGAGATCGGCGGCGTCCCGCTGCCGCACCAGCGAGCGCAATGCCGAAACGACATAGCGCTCACGATTATAGACGGGCATTATCACGCTCAGTTTCACGAATCGCCCCGCGCGAGAAAGTCCGCAATCGTGCCGGCTATCTCCTGGGGCTGCGTCCCCAGCGACAGACGATAGCACGGCAGCAGGCGGGTCAGGTCGCTGAAGAAGCGAAAGCCGCTCTCCCGCTCGCCCGGCATCTGCGCTATGCCGGACGGCGCCAAGGCGATCATGGCATCCCTGCGCGACACCGGCACGATCGAACTTGCCCCGCCACCGTCGATATGTGGCACCAGCAGCGCAACCATGTCCAGAGTTTCGGGCACCGGCCGAGGCGCAATGTCATCAATGTGAAAAGTATGCTTGCCTTGCCAGTTGAGAGGACCATGCGCCTTCAGCCGGTGCTTCAGCCCAAGCCGCGCGAACCCCTGGGGATCCTGCTTGAGTGTTGAAAACAACGGGCGGGCAGTCACGCCGTTGGCAAGGTCGACCAGCACATAGTCGTCGCCGACGCTGTCCAGTCCGTTGAGGAGGCCGGCGGCGACGGTTCCGGATTTCCCGGCCCCGCCCGCACCGGCCAGCAGGACGCCCTTGCCATTGGCGCCAAGCGTGCCGGCATGGGCAAGGCGCATGCCACGTGCCGCATATTCCCAATGGAGGAAGGGGCGCAGCGGCGCTCCCGGCTCCCACGGTGGAAAGGCATCGGCCGAGGCCATCAATTGCACGCCAACGCGACGTTGCGGATCATAGAACTGCCAGAAATCCAGGTCGTGGAAATGGTTGCCGCGCAATCCAGCTCCCGCCAGTTGGGTGGCGAAGCCATGCTGCGTGAAGGGTCCCTGGCCCCAACTGGCCGGTACCGCGATGCCGTCAATGCCGGGGTGCGCGACGAAGATGCGGCAGATGTCGGCAGGCGTTCGGCTGCCCGGAGCCGTGACAAAGCCATGAGCGACGGCATCCGCCAATGCGCCGGCGCTGACATGCGCGGTCAGCTCCAGATGCGGCAAGCTCGCCTTGCGGGTCAGTGGATAATGCGCGGCGCTGCTCTCTGCTTGCGCTAGGACATGGCGTGCGTAGTCAACCAGGTTTTCGAGAGTGACGTTCGGCATGGGTTTGCCTGTTCCGGAGCTGTCCGGCAACGAGAACCTGATGGGCGCTTCAGTTGGCTTGCTTCACCGCGGGCCAGCCGAGGGGCTCCTCGACCTCGTGGATGGGATCGACGACAATGAGATCGGCGAGATCGTCATGGATGTCGACCTTGAGGGGCTCTCTGGCAGCGGCGAGCTGAGCCAGCAATTCGCTTGGAACCGGTCTTGCCATGCCATCGGTTACGGCCGCCAGCAAACCGAATTCGAGCAATTGTGAGACAAAGCCGTCAATCGCGGCGGCATCGAGGGCGCCAATTCCGGTCGCGGCGCCGACCAGTTCGGAGGCAGGCACGCCGGACGACAGTGCATCCCAAAGTCTGCTGCCTGAATCAGAGAAGCCGAAATATTTGCCCGTGGTCAGGTCAAGAACGACGGCTTCGCCGTCGAAGGATTCAAAGACGATATCCTTGCTGGCAATGGCATAGATGCCGGATTGTCGCATATTTGCTCCCCCGCCGAGCAGGCCGCGGAGATGATCTTCGGGCCTTACGGTCAACCCCACCGTTGCAGGCGTCTAACCATTTGCAGGGTTTTTGGCAAGATGGCGCAGGCTCCGGGCGAGCGCAGCCGGTCACGCTTCGATTTCAAGCGCCGAAAGCGGCTTCGAGCAACAGGCGAGGATAAAGCCGTCCTCGATTTCGTGATCGAGGATGCCGCCATTGTGGCTCATCTCGACGTCGCCCGCGACCTTCCTCACCTTGCAGGTACCGCACAGGCCGAACTCGCAGGCGGCGGGAATCCGCACCCCAGAGGCGCGTGCCGTCTGCAGCACGGTCTGGCCGGCGACGCATTCGGCATCGACATCGGAAAGCGAGAAACGGATTGGTGTCACGGCCTCGACAGGAGCAGCGGCGCCGTCTTCCGCCGGCGGCGAGAACGGCGCCGGGATCTCCTCCACGGCAGGCGCCGCGAAGCTTTCCTGATGGTATTTAGCCATGTCGAAGCCGGCGGCGTCCAGCATGCCGCGCACGGCGCGCATGAAGGGATCGGGGCCGCAGCAGAAGATCTCGCGCTCGCGGAAATCGGGCGCCAGCAATGGCAGCCGGATCGCGTCGATGCGGCCCATATGGCCGAACCAGCCCTCGCGGCTCGACCGCTCCTCGATCATGAAGCCGAGCGACAGGCCGGGCATGCGGCTGCCGAGCAGCTCAAGTTCCTTGCGGAAAATGATCTCTTCCGGGCGGCGCGCACAGTTGACGAAGCCGACATCTGTCCATGGCGCGCAGTCGTTCAACCAGCGCAGCATCGACATCATCGGCGTCACGCCGGAGCCGGCCGAAATGAACAGATATTTGGCCGCCGGGTGGCTGTGCAGCGAAAAGTCGCCGGTCGGCCCATAGGCCTTGACGTGCGAACCGGGCGTCAGTTGGTCGAACATCCAGCGCGTACCGGTGCTGCCCGCCTGCGCCTTGACCGTCACCGCGATCGAGAACGGCCGCGACGGCGAGGACGACAGCGTGTAGGTGCGCATCAGCGGCCCGTCCGATGTCGGCAGTTCCAGCGTCACGAACTGGCCCGGCTTGTAGCGGAACCAGGTCTGGTTGTCGGAGCGGAAGGTGAAGGTCTTCACGTCAGGCGCTTCGTCACTGACGCCGATCACTTCCAGCACCTGCAGCCTGTCGTTCCAGGGCGTCATCTGGTCGAGATGGCGATAGAGGCCAAGGTCCGTCATCGCATTCATCCTCTGTCCCCTGGGCTAGGCGACGCTGCGCAGGGCCGGCCGGTCGCCTTCTGCGAGGCGCGGTCCGATGAACGACGCGTACCACTCGACGAACTGGATCACGCCGCCCTCATGCAGCTCCGAATAGGGGCCTGGTTCGTAGGCCGGCGACAAGATGCCGAAGGCGTTTTCCTCGACGATGCGGCGGTCCTGATCGTTGGTCTCGGTCCAGACATGGGTAAGCTCAGCGAGATCGTAGTCGACGCCTTCGACCGCATCCTTGTGGACGAGCCATTTTGTCGTCACCGCGGTTTCCGTGGCACTGATCGGCAGCACGCGGAAGGTGACGGCGTGGTCGCCGAGGATATGGTTCCAGGTCGTCGGATAGTGATAGAGCAGCAAGGAGCCGATGCGGTCGGTTGAAACGCTGTCGGACAGGTTCTTCTGGACTGCCCGTTTTCCCGTCATGGTGTAGCTGACGGCATCGCGCAGCAGGGGCGCGCGGGTGGCGCGGTACTGCCCTGCCGGATCGATGCGGAATTTGCTCGGCAGGCCTGATGCCTCGCATTTGGCCCAGTGCGCGACCATTTCAGGGTCGCTGTCGGCGCCGTTGACGCCGGTCACGGTCGGAGCCTCGGGGAAGGTCTTGCACAGCTCAGGATGATTGGCGGCGCAGTGATAGCACTCGCGGTTGTTTTCCCAGACCAGCTTCCAGTTGCCCTTCTCGACGATCGTGCTCTCGAAGGCGATCTTTGCTTCACGCAACCGGTGCGGCAAAAGATAGGGTTCGATCATCGCCCGCATCGGCGCGAAATCCGCCGGTTCCTTGGCCAGGCAGATGAAGATGTAGCCGCCGACGCTCTCGCAGGCGACCGGCTTCAGGCTGAAATCACTCTTGTCGAAACCGTCGGCCATCTGGCGGGCAAACAGCAGGCGGCCGTCCAGCTCATAGGTCCACTGATGATACGGACAGACGAGCTTTGCCGCCGTACCCTTCTCCGCGTTGCACACGCGGCTGCCGCGATGGCGGCAGGAATTGTGGAAGGCGTTGATCTTGCCGTGCTGGTCGCGGACAAGGACGACCGGGTAGTCGCCGATCTGCACGGTGATGTAGCTGCCCGGCTTCGGCAGTTCGCAATCATGGCCGATGAACAGCCAGTCGCGATACCAGATCAGCTCCATGTCGAGCTTGAAGTAGTCCGGATCGGTGTAAAAGGGCTGCTCCAGCGAAAAGCCTTGCCGGCGCCCCTTCAGGAGCCTCAGCATGTCGTTGCGGGTATCCATGTCCTGTCCTCGTTTCTAAGGACTGAACTGGTGGTGATGGAGGAAGGATTGAAACGCAGGCCGGCTAGGTGCCAGACATGCGCTATCCACCTCTTGACCGCCCACCGCGATCAGTCGAGTCTAACAATCTCGGGCTGGTTTCCGGGCTCTGGAGTTGTCCTTGCGGACCATCGCGACACCTTCCCAGGCAGTTGCCCAGTGGTCTCCCGTTGCGACTTGAACTCCACCACCGTTGCGGGGGCAGCGCCGGATTCTGACCGGCTTCCCAATTCTCCGCCTCGTCGTCACGAAGCGGCACCTGAGATGGTATGATCTAACCACGATCGGGGGCGCGCCGTCGGCATGAAAACGACATCGTATCCATGCGGCGCGACACGGCATGCGAACGTTCCCGCAGACCGTCGCGGGCTGAAATCCACCTCCCGGATGGCCATTTTGCCGGCTGCGATATCCCCGAATCGGATCCCTTGGCGGGGTCAAAAAAGGTTAACGGTTTCGAAAAGTGACTATTAGCTTGCTCTAAAATCGAACCGAACGGTTCGTTTCTGTTGACGGTGCGTGCAGGACGGTGTGAACGCTGGGCCTTTGAAACAGTCAGTGATCCGTTAGGTGGTTAAACCTAACACGCTGATATAAAGAAGAAAAATCTATCTCTAGACTCCCTTGGCACAATTTCAAGGTGTAGATTCATGGTCCACACGAAACAACTTCGTGATTGGAAAAGACGGGGCTGCCCTCCCACATCGGGGCTGTCCGAACGACGCGATTTCATTTCCAAAGACACGCCGCTAGACGGACGGAAAAAAGACGATACTGGAGTACCAAAAATGAAAAAGATCATTCTCACTGCCGCAGCCCTTCTGGCCATTTCCGGCAGCGCCTTCGCTGGTAGCGACCACTACGGTTCGAACGCCGCGGCAGCCACTGCTGTCGACAGCTCGTACACCGCTTCGACCAAGAAGTCGGAACCGGCTGCTCAGGCGCCTGCCCAGGGTGCTGACCGCAACCTCTTCGGCAACAACTAACAGCCGATTCCCAGTCGACGGCGGGCTCGCCCGCCGCCATGGCGAAATTCAGACATTCAGGAGTATTTAAGATGAACAAGATCCTCATTGCCGCCGCCGTTCTGGCCATCTCCGGCAGCGCTTTCGCCGGCAGCGACAACTACGGTTCGAACGGCTCCAACCAGCCTGCCGCCGCAGTGGACCAGTCGTACACGGCTTCCACCAAGACCTCGGAACCGGCTGCCCAGACGCCCGCTCAGGGCAGCGACCGTAACCTCTTCGGTCGCTAACAGCCAATTTCGCAAGCGACGGCAGCTGTGTCTGCCGTCCTGGCGAAATCCAGAATTCAGGAGATTAAAATGAACAAGATCCTTATTGCTGCCGCCGCCGTTCTGGCCATCACCGGCAGCGCGTTCGCCGGCAGCGACAACTTTGGCTCCAATGGCGCCAGTCAGCCTGCGGTTACTTCGGTTGACAGCGCGCATACGAGCTCGGTCCGCAACAGCGGTGGCCTCGTCGAGAAGCTGCTCAATTCGTCGGGCGACGTGGAGAAGTCCGCCCCTCAGGGCAGCGACCGGAATCTCTTCGGCCGTTAACAGCCGAAGCTAATCTTCAACAAAAGAGCGGCGGGGCTAGCCCGCCGCTCTTTTTGCGTCCAAGACGCGGTCCTGCCTCAGGCCGCCTTCGCTTCAGCCTCATGAAGGGCAAACGACCGTCCGTCAGCGTCGAAGATATGCAGGTCCTCGCCATTGGCGCTCAGCCGCAATGTCGAGCCGCGCTTGACCTCGACATTGCCGGGCAGCTTGGTCACCAGCGGCAGGTCGGCGCGACCGATGTCGACATAGACTAGCTGAACCTCGCCGAGCTGCTCGAGATAGTCGACCGTCCCCTCGAACAGATAGTCAGCGCCGCTGGCGATGATCAGGTCCTCCGGCCGCACGCCAAAGCTCACCGCAGCACCCTTCGCCGAAGCAGGCGTTGCGATCGGCACGGTTGCCTTGCGTCCGCCGACATGGCTGACGACGGTCGAATTGCCTGACTTGTCGATGGTCGCGGGCAGGATGTTCATGGCCGGCGAGCCGATGAACTGGGCAACGAACAGATTGCCTGGCTTCTTGTAGAGATCCATCGGCGTGCCGACCTGCTCGATATGGCCGTCCTTGAGCACCACGATGCGGTCGGCCAGCGTCATCGCCTCGACCTGATCGTGGGTGACGTAGATCATGGTCGTGTTGGGCATCGATTCCTTGAGCTTGGCGATTTCGATGCGGGTGGCGACGCGAAGCGCCGCGTCGAGGTTCGAAAGCGGCTCGTCGAACAGGAACACCTTGGGATTGCGCACGATGGCGCGGCCGATGGCGACGCGCTGGCGCTGGCCGCCGGACATCGCCTTGGGCAGGCGGTCGAGATATTTGGTCAGCTGCAGGATCTCGGCGGCCTGACGCACGCGGCGGTCGATCTCGGCCTTGTTCTCTTTGCCGATCTTCATCGAGAACGCCATGTTGTCGTAGACAGTCATGTGCGGGTAGAGCGCGTAGGACTGGAACACCATGGCGATGCCCCGCTTCGACGGCGGCACGTCGTTCACCACTTCGCCGGCTATTCTAAGCTCGCCGGAGGTGATTTCCTCGAGCCCGGCGATCGATCTCAGCAATGTCGACTTGCCGCAGCCCGACGGGCCGACGAAGACGATGAACTCGCCCGACTTGATATCGAGGTCGATGCCATGGAGAATGTTCAGATTGCCGTAGGACTTCTTCACTTGTCTTAGCGTGACATCGGCCATTTGGTTTCCTCCAGTGATTGGAAATTCAGTCGAGACGCCCGAACCAGGCGCCGTAGCCGCCAAGTTCGATGGAACCGCTGTTCGCCTGCCCCGAAAATCCGTGCCCGGGCAGAGGTTGCAGCGATCGGCCGCCAAGGTCAACCTTGGCCGGCCCGGCTCCCAGATTGAAGACGCAGAGGATCTGCTCGTTGCCTGCGCGGCGCGTGAAGGCAACGGTGTCGCCCTCACTTTCGATGAAATTGATGTCGCCCTTGGCGAGCGCCGGATGGGCACGCCGGAAGCTGAGAAAGCGCCGGTAGTGCTCGAGCAGCGAAGTCTCGTCGTCCTGCTGGACATTGACCGCTCGCGCCAGATGCTTGGCCGGCACCGGCAGCCAGGGCTTTGCTGGGGAGAAGCCGCCATTCTTGGCGCCGCCATCCCACACCATCGGTGTGCGGCAGCCGTCGCGGCCCTTAAACTCAGGCCAGAAGCGGATGCCATAGGGATCCTGCAAATCCTCGAAGCGCAGCTCTGCTTCACCGAGCCCAAGCTCCTCGCCCTGATAGATGCAGACCGAACCGCGCAGGGACATCAGCAGCGCCGAGATGACCTTGAGATAGGCTGTCGGGTCGGCCTCATTGGCGGCCCAGCGCGACGCCGGGCGCATCACGTCATGGTTGGAAAAGGCCCAGCACGACCAGCCGTCGCTGGCGACCTTGCCGAAGGATTCCAGCACCGAGCGGACCTTGCCCGCGCTGATCTTTTCCGGCGCCAGGAAATCGAAGGAGTAGCACATGTGCACGCGCTTGCCGCCGGCGGTGTAGGCGGCAACCACTTCAAGCCCGCGCTGCGAATCGCCGACCTCGCCGACCGCTGCGGTTGCCGGATATTCATCGAGCAGGGCACGGAACCGTTCGAGGAAGCCGAGGTTCTCGGGCCGGCTCTTGTCGTAGAGATGGTCCTGGTAGTTGTAGGGGTTGACCGCCGGCGCGGTCTGGTCGTTGCGCTCTTCCGGCGGCAGCGGCGGATTGTTTTCCAGACCCTGGCTGTGGAAGTAGAAATTGATGGTATCGAGCCGGAAACCATCGACGCCGCGTTCCAGCCAGAAGCGGGTGACGTCGAGCAATGCGTCCTGGACTTCGCGGTTGTGAAAGTTGAGGTCGGGCTGTTCGGCCAGGAAATTGTGCATGTAATATTGCTGGCGACTGGTGTCCCATTGCCAGGCCGAGCCGCCGAAGATCGACAGCCAGTTATTGGGCGGCGTGCCGTCCGGCCTGGCGTCCGCCCAGACATACCAGTCGGCCTTATTGTTGGTGCGGCTCGACCGGCTTTCCTTGAACCATGGGTGGTTGTCGGCGGTGTGCGACAGCACCTCGTCGATCATCACCTTCAAGCCCAACCTGTGTGCCTCCGCGGTCAGCGCGTCGAAATCGGCCAGCGTGCCGAACATCGGATCGACATCGCAGTAATCCGATACGTCATAGCCGAAATCCTTCATCGGCGACTTGAAGAACGGCGAAATCCAGATGGCGTCCGCGCCGAGTGCGGCGATGTAGGGGAGGCGGCCTATGATACCCTTGAGATCACCGATGCCGTCGCCATTCGAGTCCTGGTAGCTGCGCGGATAGATCTGGTAGATTACCGCGCCCCGCCACCAGTCGCGATCGATGGCGAGGTCAGGCTTCGAGTTGGCCTTCAAAGCGGATTGCATCGTCTCAGCCTCCTTTCACCGAGCCGGCAAGCAGCCCGCGGACAAAATAGCGCTGCAGCGAGAAGAACACGATCAGCGGCACAATGATGGTCACGAAAGCCGATGTCGTCAGAATCTCCCAGTCGCCGCCGCGCGAGCCCAACAGCGCGTTGAGCTTGGCGGTCAGCACGATCTGGTCTGCCTCTGTACCGAGGAAAACCATCGCCACCAGCAGATCGTTCCATACCCACAGGAACTGGAAGATGGCAAACGAAGCCAGCACCGGGAACGACAGCGGCAAGACGATCTTGACGAAGATCTCGAAATCGCTGGCGCCGTCGATGCGCGCCGATTCCATGATTTCGCGCGGCAGGCCGGCAATGTAGCTGCGCAGCAGGTAGATGGCGAAGGGCAGGCCGAAGCCGGTATGCGCCAGCCAGATGCCGAGATAGGTCTTCGACGGCATGCCGAAGAAAGCGCCGACGCCATTATAGAGTTTCAACAACGGGATCAGCGACATCTGCAATGGCACCACCAGCAGGCCGATGATAACCGCGATCAGCAGCGCCCGGCCGGGAAACCGCATCCAGGCCAGCGCATAGGCGGCAAAGGCGGCGATCAGGATCGGGATGATTGTCGCTGGGATAGTGACGGTCAGCGAATTCATGAATGACCGTCCGATGCCCTCGGAGAACAGCACGGTTCTGTAATTGTCGGTGGTGAATTTCGGCGGCGCCGACGAAGCATAATAGACGCGCTGGCCGCGATCGCCTTCGAATGCTTTCGGGGACTGCATGACGAAGCTGCCGTCGGCATTGAGCTGTAAGGTCACGCCGTCGCCGAGATCGGCTGTGGTGCCGGCGGGATATTGCGTCGGTGCCGCCGATTTGACGCCGAAGGCGCTGATGTCGCGCTTGGTGCCGTCGCCGAAGATATTGCCCTCGAGGAGGAACTTGCTGTCCTTCTCGACTTGCGCCGAGGCGGGCGGCAGCCGGCCGGCTTCCGTCTGGGTGGAACTGGCGAACGAGTTCCACCATCCCGAGGCGATGATCTGGTTCTTGTCGCGCAGCGACGAGACCAGGATGCCGAGCGTCGGTATGGTCCAGATCGCGACGAAGATGAGCACGGCGATGTGGACGCCAAAGCGGCTGGCGAAGGAATTTCCGGTCGCGACGGCCATCTCAATGTCCTCCCGTCTCTTTGTTCGCCTGGCGGATGTTCCAGACCATGATCGGAATGACCGCGATCATGATGATGATGGCGATGGTGGCGCCGCGGCCGAAATCGCCGCCGCCGCGGAACATCCAGTCGAACATCAGATTGGCCAGCACCTGGCTGTTCCACTGGCCGTTGGTCATGGTCAGCACGATGTCGAACACTTTGAGCACCAGAATGGTGATCGTGGTCCAGACCACGGCGATGGTGCCCCAGATCTGCGGCACCATGATCTTCCAGAAGATCTGGAACGGATTGGCGCCGTCGATGACGGCGGCTTCCAGCGTTTCTTCGGGAATGCCGCGCAGGGCGGAAGACAGGATGACCATGGCAAAGCCGGTCTGGATCCAGATCAGGATGATCATCAGGAAGAAATTGTTCCAGAACGGCAGCGATATCCAGACCTGCGGCTGGCCGCCGAAATGCTGAATGATGGCGTTGAGGATGCCGATCTGCGTCTGGCCTTCGCCGCGATATTCGTAGATGAATTTCCAGATCACGCTGGCGCCGACGAAGGAGATCGCCAGCGGCAGGAAGATCAGGCTCTTGGCGATCGTGCCCCACCAGATCTTGTCCGTAAGCACGGCGATGATCAGCCCAAGGAAGGTGCAGGCGGCCGGCACCACCGCCAGCCAGATGATGTTGTTGAGGATCGAGTTGCGGAACTCGCGATCGCCGAACGCCCATTCATAGTTCGCCAGGCCGACGAAATTGATGCCGCTGCGATCGAGGAACGACAGCCGCAGCGTCTCGACCACCGGATAGATCAGGTAGATGGTGAGGATGATCATCGCCGGGCCGACGAACAGCCATGGTCGGACCAGTCCTTGCCGGCGCAGATTGTCGATGGCCGCGGCACCGGCGACGCCGCGTGACGGGAATATCAGGTCGACCAGTTTGTTGGCGCCCCAGAAATAGGCGACGCAACCGCCGACCCCGATGATGATGACGAATATGGCCGAGAAAATCTGAGCCGCCATGGGTCCCTCTCCCCCTGCGCATGACCCGACAAGGAATGACCTTGATGACAGGGACCAGGCGCCGATTCAGTTGTTTGGAGCGCGTCATCGGCGGCTTGCGCACATTGCCGATCGCGCTTCATGTCGATGCGCTCATGACGAAAGGCTGCGGCACAGGCCGCCGTCGGATCCGGGCCAGTACGGCCCGGATCCAGTGCGAGAATGGTTGGTCCGCTTACGTGCCGCCGCTACTTGATCGCGTCCCAGCTCTTCTGGATGTCGGCGGCGACGTCCTGCGCCGACTTGCCGCCGACCAGGTCGATCATGCCGGTCCAGAAGGCGCCGGCGCCGATCTTGCCCGGCATCAGGTCGGAACCGTCGAAGCGGAAAGTCGAGGCATTGGCGAGGATTTCGCCCTGCTTCTTCAGCGCGTCGCTGGCATAGGCATCCTTGTTGACCGACTTGAGCGGCGTCACGAAGCCGCCTTCGGCCATCCAGATCTCGTGGGCGAGCGGCATCTTCAGGAATTCGATGAATGCGCGCGCGCTCTTGCTGTCCTTGGTGATCATCGCCAGCGTACCGGCGCCGAGCACGGGCGTGCCCAGTTCAGGCTTGGAGGCATAGGGCGGGAAGTAGAAGAAGTCCGCGTCCTGGCCGACCTTGGTGCCTTCCGGGAAGAAGGTCGGGATGAACGATGCCTGGTGGTGCAGGTAGCATTTCGGCGGCACCGAAAAGAGGCCCTTCGGGCTGTCGCGGAAATCGGTCGCCGCAACCGCCTTGGCGCCGCCGTCGACCATCTTGTCGTCGGTGGCGATCTTGCCGAAAATGTCGATGGCGTTGACCACTGCGGGGTCGTTGAACGGGATCTCGTTCTTCACCCATTTGTCGTAGACCTCCGGAGGCTGGGTGCGCAGCATCAGGTCTTCGACCCAGTCGGTCGCCGGCCAGCCGGTGGCGCCGCCGGAGCCGAGGCCGATGCACCACGGCTTGCCGCCATCGGCGATGATCTTCTTTTCGAGATCGGCGAGTTCTTCCTGCGTCTTCGGCACCTTGTAGCCGGCTTCCTCGAAATTATCCGGCGAATACCAGACCAGCGACTTCACATCGGCCTTGTAAGGGAAGGCGAAGAAGCCCGGCTTGCCGTCCTTGTCCTTAAAGGTGCCGAGATCGACCCATGACTGGCCGGCACCGTAATTGTCCTTGACCCATTTGGCGGTGTCGTCACCGAGTGGCGTCAAAAGGCCCTTCGATGCCAGATCCTGGATCAGGCCCGGCTGCGGCAGCACGGCGATGTTCGGCGGGCTGCCGGCCTGTGTGTCGATGACGATCTGCTGCTCGTAATTCTCCGAGGAGGAGTATTTGATCTCGACGCCGGTGGCTTCCGAGAAATAGTCGAGAACGCCGCGCACCAGGCCTTCGTCCTCGCCGCGCCACGGCCCGAAGATCGACAGTGTCTCACCCTTGAGGTCGACTTTCTTGAGCTCGTCGTAGTTCGCCCAGTTGAAGCGCTTGTCTTCGCCGGGCTTGAACTTCAGTTCGGCCTGCGCGGGCGCGTTCAGGGCGAACGTGGCAAACGCAGCACCCAGCAAAAGCATTTTCTTCATCGGTATTCCTCCCAGTGGGTCTCACACACCGGACGGAACCTCCATTCCGCCCGCCGACGCCGCAGGACTGTGACTCAGTCGGAAAGGAACCGCAACCTTTCGAAGAGTCTTCCAAAGCGCTTTGGCTTTTTCGATCACGCCATTGAATTGCTAGGAAGTCAAGAGGCTGGCGGATTAATCGATTTAGGTTCGCGCATTTGCGCCCCTGAAAGTGCGCTGCAACATACTATTATGGCGATGCAGCAGCAGTTTTTGTTTCAAACAAGCCCGAACCGCGTTTATGGTTAGGCTTGGTATGGCTCGGGCCCGCTGGGACTTGGGTCGATTCAATTTAAAAGCGCTTTGAGGGATGGAGACCTTTCGTGAACCTCAAGCAGCTCGCCCATATGCTGGCACTTTCGCAAACCACGGTAAGCCGTGCGCTGAACGGCTATCCCGAGGTCAACGAGGAGACGCGCAGGCGTGTCATGGATGCCGCCAAGCGCCATGGCTATCGTCCCAACCCGAGCGCGCGCCGACTGGCGACCGGCAAGACCGGCATGATCGGCTATGTCCTGCCGACCGGTGCGTCCGTCGACATCGATCCGCATTTCGTCGAGTTCCTGTCCGGCCTTGGTGACTATGCCCGCTCGCACGAGCTCGACCTTGTGCTGTCGCCGGCCGACGCCGACGACCAGGAGACGACCTACCGGCGCATCGTCGCCAACCGGCAGGTCGACGCTGTTTATATCTCCTCTCCAAGGCCCGCCGACCGGCGCGTGGCGCTGGTCAACACGCTCGGCATTCCCTTCATCGTCCATGGCCGCAGCGAGGGCTTCGATTTCGACTATGCCTTTACCGACATCGACAATGAGGGCGCCTTCCACGAGGCGGCCAGGCTGCTGATCCAGCTCGGTCATCGGAGGCTGGCGCTGATCAACGGTGACGACCGCGAGACCTTCGCCATCCATCGCGAACGCGGCGTGCGCCGGGCGCTTGCCGCGAGCGGACTGTCATTGAGCGAACGCCATGTCTGCTCGGTCGATATGACCGAGGAGAACGGCTATCGCGCCACCAGGCGTTTGCTGGAAGAAGGCGACGCGCCGACGGCGATCGCCTGCTCCAGCCTGATCATGGCGCTGGGCGTCGTGCGTGCGGTGCGCGACCTCGGCCTGAGCATTCCGGGCGACGTGTCGCTGATCGCCCATGACGATGTCTTCCCCTGGCTGAGGCCGGAAAATTTTTCGGTGCCGCTGTCAACGACGCGTTCATCGATCCGTCTCGCCGGCGCCCGTGTCGCCGAGCGGCTGGCGGCACGGATTTCCGGCCTGGAGGAGGGCGCCCGCGGCGAGGTCTGGCCGGTCGACCTGGTGGTCAGGGGATCGGTGGCGGGAGCGCCTGTTTAGAACTGTCTCCCGAAGCGCTGCAAGCGCCGACCTTACTCCTTCGCAGCCCCCGCCGCCTTGATGTCCAGCAGCCCATAGCCGAAATCATTGTCTCGTCCCTTAGGGCCGAGATCCCTGGCCGTGGCCGCGAGCGCCTTCTCGATGTCGTCCGCCGTTCGGCCGGGCGCGGCATGGATGAGATTGGCGATGGCGCCGCTCACGATCGCCGCCGCAAACGAGGTGCCTGTGACCACGTCCGAACCGGCGCCGCTCGGCGCCACCATCTCGACGCCGGGCGCCGAAATGAAGACATAGGCGCCGCGATTGGCCTGCGGCATCAGCCCATCCCTGGCATCGGTGGCGGTGACCGCGATGACACCATCGAAGGCCGCCGGATAGCCATAGGGCGCCTTCGGCCCGTTGTTGCCGGCTGCGGCGACCAGAACCATGCCGAGCGCGCGGGCATTGCGGCAGGCGACGCCGAGCAAATCGTTCTTCGGCCCGACGAAGCTCATATTGATGATGCGCACGTCCTGTTCCGCCGCCCAGTCGAGCGCCGACAGGATGACGTCCATGGTCGACTTGCCGCCCTCGAAGGCGCGGGCATGATAGATCTTGGCGCCCGGCGCCATGCCCTCCAGCGCGCCGACGCCGGCGATCAGGCCGTCGATCGACGTGCCGTGATCGCGCTTTTCGATCGGCACGTCGGGCATGGCGTCGAACTGCCCGGCAACGACGCCCGACAGCGCCGGGTTGGTGTCATCGATGCCGGTGTCGATCACCGCGATGCGGACGTTCTCGCCGCTGGCCTGCTTGGAATCGAGCGCAATGCGGTCGAACGCATAGTTGACGATGCCGGCGGCCTGCTGCAGCGAATAGACGTGATTGGGCTCGCGCCGCTGTGTGCGGCCGTCGGCGGCCAGTTGCGCCAGCACGACGCCGACGGGCCGGCCGTCGGGAATGCCGAAGCGCACCAGCGTGGTGCCAAGCAGCCGCGACTGGCGCTGCGAGCGCACCTGCAGGCCGAAGGAGGCGGCGATCTGCTGGACAGCGCCGGCACCGCCGTCGACGGTCACCAGCACCTCGTCGGGCACGAAATCGCCAACCACCGCGCGCGGCGGCTGAACGGCAATGAGATCGGTCGGCGAGACGATCGGGCCGCCAGGCGGGGGGCCGGCTTGAGTATCGGCAGGCGGCGTCGCGGGTGCCGGCCGTGGCGTCGGCACAGGGGTCGGAGGTGCCGCCGGATTGGGGAAAAGGTCGAAAATCAGCGCCGGCAGGAAGACGGCGCCGGATTGGCCTGCGTCCGATCCGTCCTTTGTGTCATTGCCGTTCTTGGCGCAGTCGGCTCCCGCCGCATTGGTCCCGTCGCGGCAGTCGATTTTGGTCTGGTCTGGATTGGGATCGTTGGTCTGCGCCGACGCGGGCACGGCGACGATTGTCATCGCCGCCGCAAGCACTGCCGCAAATCGAATGACCGCCTCAGCCGCCATCAACGGGTTTCCTTCCCTCGATCACAGTCTCCGTGAAGGGCTGGGCGGCAACAAGGCCGATTTGCCTGGTGTAGTCGGCTGCGTTGGCAGCCGGGATGCCAAGCCGGAACACGCCGTCGGCGGTCGGTCCGCCGATGATCTTCAGCCCGTTGCCGCCGAGGAAGGCGGATATGTCCGACACCTTCGCATCCGGCTTGAACTTGACCAGGGCGAACGGCATTTTCGCCAGATCGTCTTGCGCGCCGGCAATCTCGAAATCACTGCCCTTGCCGCCGGGCTCGACAAACGACTGCACCATGACCAGGGCCAGCAGGACCGCGGCCGCGGCCCAGGCGACACCGACCGGCACCGCCATGAAGCGGCCCCAGGCCTGCGCCAGCCAGGACGATCCTGCCGGCTTGCGCGCAGGCCCGGCCTCGGCGTCGAGTGCCTTTGCAAAGCGGCTGAGCGCATCGGCCGGCGGCCGGATTGCTTCGTTGGCGGCCGTGGCGCCGGAGAATTCGGCTTCAGCCTCACCAAGGGCGGCAAGTGCGGCCGGATCGCTGGCCAGCCATTCCTCGACCGCTTCCAGGTCGGAACCTTCCAGCGAGCCGTTCAGGTAGAACGGCAGCAGCGTTTCCATTTCGTCGCGGCGCGACATTTTTTCAGCGGCGCTCATGGCCACCCCCTGTCGTAACCGGCGGCCTTGAGGGCCTCTCCGAGTTTCTTGCGGGCGTAGAACATCCGGGTCTTGACGGTGGCGACCGGAATGTCGAGCACCTCGCCGATCTCGCTCACCGATTGTCCGTGATAATAGGCAAGATCGATGACGACGCGATGCTCTTCGGGCAAGGTGTCGACGAAGCGCCGCAGGGCGGCGGCCTTGTCTTCCTTCATGGTGACGACTTCCGGCGTGTCGGCGCCGTCGGGCACCGCGGCGGCGGCCTCGTCGTCGATCCAGTCTTCCTTCTTCTTGCGCAGAAAGGACAGCGCCTTGAAACGGGCGATGCCGAGCAGCCATGTCGAGACTTCGGAGCGCCCTTCGAAGCCCGGCGCCTGGCGCCACAGCTCGAGGAAGACTTCGTTGGCGATATCGTCGGCCATCATTTCCGATCCCGTCTGGCGCGCCACGAAGCGGTAGACCCGCGCGTGGTGACGCATGAACAGGAGCCGCACGGCGGCACGGTCGCCCTTCGCGACCCGGTCGACGAGAGTGCGATCGGTCTCCGTCGCTGCCGTCATGGCCGGTCGAGCCGCCTGGCTCCTGTCTGCTCTGTCGCTGATCGGTCCAAAAAGGTTCATCCTCCGCCAAGGAATTTTTGGGAGGCTAACCGAAGAGCGAGGCGGTTGCCAGAGCATCCCTTCTCCCAGTCACTATACGGGGAGAAGGTGCCGGCAGGCGGATGAGGGGCGGCGCCGGCGTGAGGTCTTATATTCGACTTTGGCGCTGCCCCTCACCCTTACCCTCTCCCCGTAAAGGACGGGGAGAGGGGACGCCAACGTCGCATTCAGTTCACCCCAAAAACGGCTTCGCTTTCATCGTCGCGGGCACCGGAACACCCAGTCGGCTCAGCACTGTCGGCGCCAACTGCAGCTGGTCGAGCAGCGTGTCGGCCTGCGGCCCCATTCCAGGTCCGAAATAATACAGCGCGAAATCCTGCATCTCGTCGTCGTGGCCGCCATGATGGCCACGATCGGTCTGGCCGTGATCGGCGGTGACGATCACCTCATAGCCGGCTTCGATCCAGCGCGGCAGGAAGGCCGCCAGCATGCCGTCCATCGCATAGACGGCATGGTCCATCTCGTGGCAGTCGTGGCCGAAGCGGTGTCCCATCGAGTCCAGCGTGCAGGTGTGCAGGATGCCGTAGTCGATGCCATGGCGTTTCGTCAGCATCGTCAGCGTGGCGAACAGGTCGACATCGCTGGGCGTCATCTGGTTGCGGAGATTGTAACCAGTCATGGTGTGGAAGCGGCCATGCGTGATCGGCCCGCTTGGCTCGTCGAATTCCATGTCCTCGACCAGGTCGAACGGATAGGCGCGGAAGAACTCCGACCAGTAGGAATGGGTCACCGCCCCCGTCTTGCCGCCTGCCTTGCTGACCTCGGAGAAGATATCGGGCTGCTCGACGCGGAACCGGTTCTCGTTGGAGAGAATCCCGTGCACCTGCGGTGAAACCCCGGTGTGGATCGACGCATAGCAGCAGGCCGAGGTCGACGGCAGCACGGAGCGCATCTTCCAGACCCGGGCTTCGCCCGATTGCACCCAACCTTCGAGATTGCCCATCAGCCGGCGCCAGTTCCTGTAAGGCACGCCATCGAGGATGATCAGCAAAAGCTTGGATTTGAGCGCCATGGGCTGCTCCATGCGGTTGGCGGTTGAAACGGGAACGCCGTGTGCCGTCCCGGGCACACGGCGTTCTTGATAGATGAAATCGGACGATCAGAGTCCGCTCAAGCGTTGAGCCAGCACTCGGCAAGCGCGTAGCCGTCCATCATTTCGCCGATAGGGCTCTTGGCATAGCCGCCGATCTTGTTGGTGGCGGCCGCGTCGATGAACTGGTTGAAGAAGGGCACGATCAGCCCGCCTTCGTCACGCATCATCACTGCCATGTCGTGGTAGATCGCCTGGCGCTTGGCCTGGTCGAGCTCGCCGCGCGCGGTAAACAGCATCTTGTCGAATTCCGGCCGCTTGAAGCGCGTGTCGTTCCAGTCGGCGGTCGAGACATAGCCGGTGGAATACATCTGGTCCTGCGTGGCGCGTCCGCCCCAATAGGAGAGCGAGAAAGGCTGCTTGTTCCAGACCTCAGACCAGTAGCCGTCGCCGGGTTCGCGCTTGATCTCGATCTTGATGCCGGCTTTGGCGCAGGACTGCTGATAGAGCTGTGCGGCATCGACGGCGCCCGGAAAAGCGACGTCCGAGGTGCGCAGCACGATCGAGCCGCTGTGGCCTGATTTCTTGTAGGCTGCCGCCGCCTTTTCCGGGTCGAACTTGCGTTGCTCGATGTCAGCGGAAAACAGCGGATAGGCCTCGTTGATCGGGAAGTCGTTACCCACCGAGCCATAGCCGCGCAGGATCTTTTCCAGCATCTCGTCGCGGTCCATGGCGAGTTTCAGCGCCATGCGGAGATCGCCGCTGTCGAAGGGGGCGGTGTCGCAGAACATGTTGAACGGGTAGTAGCCCTTGCCCGAGGCGTTCTCGATGCTGACGCCGGGAATGCGCTTGACGAGATCGACGACCTTGGGTTCGACGCGGTTGATCATGTGTACCTGACCACCCTGCAATGCAGCCAACCGTGCCGTTGCATCGTTGATGACGATGATCTCGACCTGGTCGGCATGGCCGGCCTTGTCGCCCAGCCAGTAATTGGCGAAACGCTCGCCGCCATGGCGCACGCCCGGCTGGTTGACGCTGACCTTGTAGGGACCGGCGCTGATGCCGGCATTCGGATCGTCCTTGCCGCCATTCGGCTGGATGACGAGATGGTAGTCGGCCATCAGGTAGGGGAAGTCGGCATCGGCGTCGCCGAGCGTTACGATGACTTCCTTGCCGCTTGCCTTGACGCCCTTGATATTCTTCAGGATGCCGAGTGCTCCGGACTTGGACTTCTCATCCGCATGGCGCTCGATGGTGGCGGCAACATCCTCCGCGCCGACCGTCTTGCCATTGTGGAACTCGATGCCATCGCGGATCTTGATCGTCCATGTCTTGGCGTCGGCTGAGGCGCCAATTTCTTCGGCAATCAGGTTGACCAGCTTGTTGTCTGGTGTGAGGCGCACAAGATACTCGCCCCAAAGCTTGCCGAAGCTGAAGGTAACCTGACTGAGATTCAGCGCCGGATCGAGACTGTTGGTGGATTCACCGCCCTGCAGGCCGGCCTTGATGATACCGCCCTTCACCGCCGTCTGGGCAAATGCCTTGCCGGCCAGCGCCGGCATCAGGGCCGCCGATACGCCGAGCGCGGCGGCGCGCCCAAGAAAGGCGCGGCGCGATATCCGGCCTTGACCGGCGAGTTCGGCGAGATAATCGAGTTCAGTCTTCATGTCCTACCCCTGTTTAAAAGTCTGCGAGCGGCGCCCTCCGCGAGACGTGTGGCGCTCTAATATTGCATCCGCATGACGGACGCCGGCTTCTCTGACCTGGCGGACCGCTGGCTTGCTATCTAGTTCCCCGCGCTGGCCATGCGCCGTCCCTTGATTGCCTTTTCCAGCCAGCCGATTTCCATCTCCGGAACCGAGGAGAGCAGCAGGTCGG
>NZ_JAMYMR010000021.1:0-108023 GCF_040318635.1 Mesorhizobium sp. M1066 | reverse complement strand
GGCCCAATCACCTTCCGCCACGGCCTTCAGTACTTCCAATCCATAGCACACGGCTGGAGCCTGCGAGATGTGTGAATCGCCTAGCCCACTTCGTGGGGGAGATGCCCGGCAGGGCAGAGGGGGGCGCCGTCCCGCCGACGTTTCAACAATTTGACGCGCCCGAGGGGGCGGTCGCCGCGGCTGCGCGGCGCGGTAGCGCTGCTCACCCAGGCAGCACCGCTGCTCCAGGATTCTTCCAAAAATCGATCCGACAAAACCCGCGAACGCCACAGACAGCGTGCGACCCGGCCGTGCCGTGATCGCCAGCGCCGCGCCCCCTTTTGTTCAAAGCCAGTTGCGCAGGAGACAGCCAATGGTCAGCATCATCCCCCTCTCCATTGCCCAGCGCCGACTCGATACCGGCAACGCGCCGCAATACCCGCAAGGGTCGCCGATTGGCGGCGCCATGCAGGGTCTTGGCGACCAGCTTTCCGCCGTCGCCGAGCGGTACCGGCAGATGAAGGACCAGCAGGAGGCGTTCGACGCGGAGCTGGCGCGCCGCCGGCTCAATGGCCGGATCGCGCAGGCGGAAGACGAGGTGACGGCGAATGCGCCGGCCGACGGCGCCGGCTTGCATGAGACGATGTACGGCCAGGTCGATCCGCGCAGCGGCCGAGTGGTCAAGACTGGGCTGTTCGACACGCTGTTCGCCGATGCCCTGCCTGGTATGCCCGAGAGCCAGCGCGCTGGTTCGCCACGCAGAAGGAGGCGATGCGTGCGGTTGGCGCGCGGCGCATGGCGCAGCGGCAACTCCAGCGACGGCAGGATTACGAGCAGACTGAAACGACTACGGTGTTGCAAGCCACTGCCACCGCCATCGCGAGCGGGGACCCCGACGACATCATCAGCTTCGAAACGGCCAGGCAGGACGGGCTCGACCTGATCTCCAAAAGAGGCCTCGACCCGCAGATCAGGCAGCAGGTGGTGAAGGACTGGTTCGGCACCGCGGCCAAGACGCGCTTCGAGGCGTTGATCGCCAAGGATCCGAAACGCGCGTTGGAGATGTTTGGCGTCGGGACGCCGGCTTCCGGCGGCGAGGCTACGGGCGACCGCCTCGGCAAGAAAACACCTGATGAAACCGTGGCGCGGGCGTTTGAGGGCCGTGCTCCGGCGCCCGATCCGATCGCGACAAAGCCGGCAGCCGACTCTCTCGCCGACCTATCCCCAAATGACGTTCAGCGACTGATCGACCAGGCGCACGCCGCGACCACGGCCCAACTGATCGAGGCGCGCACCAACATCGCCCTCGCTTCGCAGAACGCTCCGGACGCAATCGCCAATACGGGCAGCTATTCCGGCAAGATGCCCAGCCCCGCTGACTTCGCGGCCGTTTATGGCGCGGAGGAGGGCGGCAAGCAGTACCAGAACTTCAGCTTGAAGATGGATGTCGGCCGCCAAGCCTTTGGCATGCGGACGATGCCCAACCAGGCGATCCACGCAGCACTGCGTGATGCGGAGCCTGCGGCGGGCAGTTCCGAGGACGAGCAGACACGGTATCAGGTTACAGCTGCCGCTGCGCTCAAGACTCTGGGCATGAGGCGGGCGGACCCTGCTGGCTACGTTCGCGATGTCTTCGCCAATGTCGACGCCGCGTGGAGGGCGGCAACGAGCCCGGACAGCAAATCGGAGACCAGCAATCCGGCGGCGTACAGATGGGCCATCGCCATCTCTGTCGCAGCCCAGAGGCAACTGGGCGTCGAGACCCCTCAACCTCTACCAAGGGCCGTTGTCCAAAGCCTTGCCGACACCTTTAGCGACGAAGACGTGCCACAGGCTGAGAAGGACATCATCCTGCATGATCTTCTGGCAGCAGCACCCGATCCGGGTGTCCGCCAGGCCTTATCTCGGCAGTTGGATCAAGCTCGCCCTCCTCAGCCGGCCCAGGTCGATTCGATCATCACCAGTGCGACAGGGCAGGGACGGGTTCCATCCGCACAACCTGGCCAGCCCCGGTCTGCATTCCAACAAGCCGCTGACGACTTCGGGGACTATCTCAGTGAGGGTTTCGAGGCCCTAGGCCGAGTCCCGCATGACATCGGGATAGCTCTCCAGGATCTGTACGACGATCCATTAGATGCCGTTAGTCAACTGCCGGTTACTTCCGCCTCCGGAGCAACGGCCGGCGGGGTCGCGGGCCTTCGGTGGCTGGGCGCCAATTTTCTCAAAGACGGAAAAATCGCCACTGAATTAATTGAACCAGCGTTAAGAGTTTTCTCCAAAAGATGTCAGAAGACATTCTTTAAGGAATATCCTGAGTTGGTTGGATTGGTGTTTGTACATCATCGTATAGAGCAAAAAGTTCTTGAAAGATACGTTGGAATTATGAGCGAAGAGATGATGCATTCGCTCGAAAATCTTCGCGGTATACCCAGGGAGTTGAATTCCACGCTGCATCTGAGTACCATCAGACGCGAATGGGATGCGTTCTACAGGCAAAATCCCACAACCACATTACAGAAATTGTTAGAGAAGGCGGCTGAAATAGATCAAAAATATGGCCACCTTTTCAATCCACCCATAGGAAAGAAATGAGATATTACTATCTAGAACCAGAAGTTTCTGGCGGGCCCGGTAGAAATACCACCATGGACAGAAGCGTCCATCCCCCACTCGTAACCCGTTTGCATTATGAGTTTGATGGGTGGTTGGGGGACAGGATGGTGGCGTCATTCCCGTGCTATCTTGTCACTGAAGATGTTGCAGAGAAAATTCTCAAGAGTGAATTTTCAGGCGTAACCTTCGACAAGGTCGAGGTGACCACTTCTGAATTGTTCGAGGAAATGCAACCGGACCAGAAGCTTCCGCCCTTCGTATGGCTGAAAGTGAACGGGGATGCCGGTCGCGATGATTTCGGAATAGCGAAAGATCTCCGCCTTGTCGTTTCCGAGCGGGTTCTCGATGCCCTCAAGCCTTCGGGAATCTCCAATGCCTTGATTGAACCTTTCGAGGCATCTTGATGTCCTTAGTCTTGGCGGCTCTTTGGGGGCGGGCGGTGTTGAAGCGATGGATTGCTGGCCTGAGGGCGAAACTCGCCGAAGCGACACGTGAGGCGGCACGGGGGCATCCGACCAACGGGTCGACCAGATACTTTAAAATTCGGCCGAACGTCGCTGGCGGGATCGGCGAAAACACCGTTCTCGACTCGAGCGTCCATCCGCCAATCGTGACCAGGCTTCACTATGAGGTAGAAGGCTGGTTCGGCGATGTGATCGTTGCGACATTCCCCTGTTTCCTCGTCACTGAAGAAACCCAGCGCGCACTGAAGAAGATGGGCTTTTCAGGTGCGACGTTCGCCGACGCAGAGGTGACTACCTCGGAAGAGTGTCAAGAGGATCAACCCGGGCTGGAGCTACCACCCTTCGTCTGGCTGAAGGTAAATGGGAAGGCTGGTCGCGACGATTTTGGGATCGCGATACCCTTCCGTCTGGTCATCTCGAAACGCGTTCTCGATCTGCTGGAGTCGTTGGGAATACCGTTTGCTGTGGTCGAGCCTTACGAACAGTAACACGCTGTCGCAACGTTGCCGGGGTGTCGCCAAGCTGGAACACCCCTCATCCGGCCGCTGCGCGGCCACCTTCTCCCACAGAGGGAGAAGGGAAGATCAGCGCCTCAATAATCGCCGTTGTAGTACCGGTCGTCGCAGGGCGCGGTGTAGATGCGGCCGCGGCGGTCCTGGTAGCGGCACATCTGTTCGCCGCGGCGCTGCGGCGTGGTGGAGCTGCCGACGACCGCGCCGAGCAGGGCGCCGGCGCCGGCGCCGATGAGCGTGCTTTCGGTGTTGCCGCCGATGGCCTGGCCGACGAGAGCGCCGCCGGCGCCGCCGATCAGCGCGCCGGTTCCGGCCCGCTGCTGGCCTTCGGTCTGCGCGCAGCCTGCCAGTGCTGCGGTCATCAGCACGGCGGCTATGGCTTTGTGAAAGTTCATGTGAGGTCTCCCTTAAAGGCCTGAAATCCCTATGGCTCGTCCCGTGCGGTCGCATTGCGGCGGAACGGGGGCACGAGGCCTCACGATATAAGACATGGTTTCTCGGGCGTTGATAGGCCGAGGGCCGAAAACATCTCTTTCGAACAAGGCGCTAGCGGTGCTCGTTGTCAAAATGATTCAGCCTTCGACGGCTCGCCCTACCGTGGCTTGATTGGTCGAGCTGCCAGAATTGCCACTGAAAAAATGGAGAAATGCCATGACCCGAGGTCTTCCCCGGACGCTTGTTCGTGCCGCCGCCCGCGAGGCCGGCCTTGCCCCGCCCAAGCCCGGCCTGAAAGCCGTCACCACAGGGCAGGGCGGATCGTACCGCACCGTCTTCACCTTCGCCGGCATGCAGGTGCCGGTCACCGATGCGCTGGCCTATGCCGCCCAAAAGATCTTCGACTTCACCGACGGCAAGGTGCGCATCAAGGGCGGCACGGCCCGGCTGCAGTTCGCTGTCCTCGGCATCCGTGCGGCGACCATCAACGACAATGCGGCGCTGACCTGGTCGCTGGGCTCGGCCGCCGCATCGAGCGCGACGCTGGCCTCGACCATGGTCAACGTGCTGGCCTCGACGGCCCGCACGCTCGACGGTGTGGGTGCAGCGCTCTCCACCGCCTCGACGGCCGACATCGCCGCCGCCGCGACGCTGGATGGCACGGTGACGCCGGTCGATCTCTATCTCAACCTGGCGTTTGCCACCGGCACGGATATCGATACCGACGGTGTGCTGGCGGTCACGGGTACGATCACGCTGCTTTGGGAGAACTGGGGGGATAACGCCTAGTTGCCGATGACGCGGCCAATCTCCCCCCTCGTTGGGGAGGTGCCCGGCAGGGCAGAGGGGGGCGCTGTCCCACGAGCCTGTCCTGCTGATTAGCATTTGCATGCCTCGGGAGGGCATCGGGTGACGAAGAGCGTCGAACGCTTGCGTTCCTTCGCGCCCCCCTCTGTCCTGCCGGACATCTCCCCCACAGGTGGGGAGATTGGCAGCTTTGCCGCCGGCTCATTTCTAACCCCTAGCAAAGGAACATTACATGACAGATCTGGCAGACGCCGGGTCCGTGGCGGCGCGTGCGCAGCCGGCGGGCAACCCGGCACAGTCACCGGCAGGCACGGATAACGGGTCCGCCGCGCCTGGCGGCAAAAGTTGGTTTGACGGTCTTTCCGAAGGCAACCGCAAGCTCGCTGAAACCAAGGGCTGGACCAAGCCTGAAAGCCTCGATCGGGTTTTCACATCCTATGCGGAGCTGGAGCGGCAGCAGGGTGAGAGCCTGCGCGTTCCCGCCCCGGACGCGCCACGGGAAGACTGGGAGCGGTTTCATGCCCGGCTGCCCGAGACCATGCGTCCGGTCACGTCGTCCGAGAAGGTCGAATACCTCAGGCCGGAAGGGCTGCCGGAAAACTTCGCCTATTCGGACGAACTCGCTCAGGCGTCCAAGGCCTGGGCGGTCGAGGCGGGTGCCTCGCCGAAGATCGCGCAGGCCTATCACGACAGGTTCGTCGGCTACATGGCCGAGCAGGCCAAGCATCAGGAGATCGCCCTGGCCCACTCGGTGGAAGCCACCCATGACGAGCTTGTCAGGGACTGGGGACCGACCGACAGCGACGGCTTTCGCCAGAGACTGGAGGTCGCCAACCGGGCGATGAAGAAGCTCGGCCTGGTCGACGCCTACAAGGCGAAGGGCATCCTTCTGCCTGACGGGGCGCTGACCGATCCGCAGATCGCCAGGGCGTTCCAGGCGATCGGCGAGGCGATGTTCCGGGAAGACACGATCGACGGCGGTGCTTCTTTCAGCGGAGCCAATCCGTTCAAGCGCAACGCCGCTGGCGAACGCAACCTGACTGATATTTCAGCCCTCGTCAAAAGCGACCCCGCCCGCGCCCGGCGGCTGGCACGCGAGGCGGGAGAAAATCCCGACCGCTGGATGCCCAACAACCCGCGCTGACGATCGATCAGCCGCACTGAAACGCCCCTCATCCGGCCGCTTCGCGTCCACCTTCTCCCCGCCGGGGAGAAGAGGCGCGCCGACGTCGCAAGTCTCCTCTCCCCCCGGGGAGAGGTCAGCCGAGCGAAGCGGAGGCTGGGTGAGGGCGCACCCGCCGCCAACCCAAACCTGAAGGAAGAGAAAAATGGCAGACGCCTATACCCGTATCGCGGACGCGATCGTTCCGTCCGTCTATGCGCAATATGCTTTCGAGGAGCATGTCCAGTCGCTCGAGATCTACCAGGCCGGAATCCTGTTTTCCGACCCGGCCATCTCCTCGAAATTGTCGATGGGCGGCCGCTCGGTCGACATGCCCGGCTGGAAGGATCTCGGCAACGACCCGTCCGAGCCGGTCAATGACGATCCGGCCGATTCCATCGAGATGAAGAAGATCGGCTCGCGCCGCGAGGTCGCCGCCCGCAATGTCCGCGCCCAGGCGTGGGGCGTTCCGGACCTGACCTCAATTCTGGCCGGCGACGATCCGCAGAAACTGATCGTCAAGCGGCAGACCGAGTACTGGCAGCGCGCCAACAAGCTGACCCTGCTCGGCATCCTGAAAGGCGTCGTCGCCGACAACGTCGCCAATGACGGCGGCGACCTGGTGCGCACCACCGGCGCCTCCATCGTCGACACCGACATCATCGAGGCCGCCTATCTGATGGGCGACCGCGCGGACAAGTTCAAGACGATCTGGATGCACTCCAAGCAGATGAAGGCGCTGAAGCTCGCCGACCTCATCGACTATGTGCCGTCTTCCGAGCAGGGCGGGCCGCTGATCCCCTACTACATGGGTCTGCGGGCCGTGGTCGACGACGATATCCCGGTGACGGCGGGCGTCTACACCGCCTTCATGTTCAAGGACAAGGCGATCCTGTGGAACGAGCTGCCGGTCAACACCGAGGGCGGCCCGCTGGAGTTCGACCGCAAGCCGCGCCAGGGCCATGGCGGCGGCGTCACCGAAATGGTCGGCCGCCGGCATTTTGTTCCGCATGTGCCCGGCACCCGCTTCCTCGACGCCTCCTCGGCCGGCGAATTCGCCACCGATGCCGAGCTGGCGCTGGCGGCGAACTGGGACCGCACCGCGTCGAGCGTCAAGAACATGACGTTCATCGCGCTGAAGACCACCGAGGCTTGACCGGGCCGAAGCGAGGGGCGGGGGCGATGCGCCCGCCCTTTTCAGGGATGGCGGCCTTCACGGTTTCAATCCCTGGCAGGGGAGATCCCGGCAGGACACAGGGTCGTCCCTCCGGCTGTTGATTACTGTTGATTACTGTTGATTGCGTGTGGCGCAATCGGCTTGTTTGGGACAGACTGATGGAAAGCCATCCAACCTTTCCGAGATCAGAAAGCAGCGATTTGTCCTCATGCGCCTCGCAGCCACAATTCTGTTCCTGCTTTCCATCACGGCGCCGGCCGTTGCTGGCGAGATTTCCGAACCTGCCAAGGGCGTTACCCTGACCTACAACAAACTGTGGTGGGCGAGGCTTGACCAACGGGACATCGTTCTATCCTGCATGGCCTCGGCTTGCGGCGGCGATTGCGATGTAGTGCTGACGATGACTCCGACAGGTCTGACCTCGCACGAGTTCTTCGATCGATACCGGAACGAGATAAACAAGAACACTATTGCCAAGGCATCCACTTATGGGCTCGATCCTATAGTGATCGACAAACCGACAATCGTCACGATCAACGGCAGGGATGTTTCACAGTCTTCTGTCCGTCTCAGGAGTCCGGGTCCTGCCCGGACTTGGATGGTGGTCGAAGAAGCATCGTTCGGTGTGGTCACGCTAACCTGCAATAGCAGCGAGGGCGAATACGAGATCGCCAAAAAGACATGGTTGGACTTAGTTAAGGCCATTGTCATTCCGAAGAAGTGACGGTGGCTCTAATCTCACTTCGCAATGAAAGAATGACGAGACGCTGAAATTGTCAGCCTCCCCGTGAGTGGCAGGGCTATCGCACATGAAATTCCTGAGATGTCTGCCCGGCACGGACCCCCACCCCTAACCCTCCCCACAAGGGGGAGGGAGATCTCCGTCAGCGCTGACCTAGGCAAATCGCCTGTCTTTTCGGCGCCAAAGAAGAAGAAAAGGCACGCGGCAGCGTTCCCTCCCCCTTGTGGGGAGGGCTAGGGTGGGGGTCCTTCTTCGCATCCATATGCGACAGCCCTGCCGTGAGTGGGGAGATTGGCAGCCAGCCGCCGCCTTATTCATTCAACCGAAACTCTCAGCCGCTTCGCAGCGGCTTTTTTTATGTCCGGAGAAAATCATGACCCTTGCTCGACCCACATGGACGAGGCGCTGACCCATGGCCATCACCCCGCTCGATATCGCCAACATGGCGCTGGCCGTGCTCGACGAGGCGCCGATCGACAGTCTCGATCAGGACGTCAAGGCGGCACGCCTGCTCAACCTGCATTTCGACCTGGCGCGGGAAGCAGAACTCACCAAATGCGCCTGGGTGTTCGCCATCCTGCGCGCCACGGTTGCCGGGGCGGACACCGGCAGCGATTGCGGCTTGACCTTTGCCTATGAACTGCCGGCCGACTGCCTGCGGCCGCTGCCGCTGACCCGTGATGGCGAGCCGGACGGCGTGCCGATTTCGTGGCGCCAGGAGGCGGGGCTGATCTATTCCGACCAGTCCGGCCCGCTGACCATCCGTTATGTCGCCAACCTCACCGATCCCAACGACTGGGATGCGCTGTTCACCGAGGTTCTGGTGGCGGCCCTTGCCATCAAGGTGGCGCATCCGCTGACCCACAAATCGGGCATGATCGACATTGCCCGCTCTGCCTATGACCGGGCGCTGGACGCGGCGCTCAACGCCAACGCCATCCAGCGCGGCAGCCGGCTCTACACCGCCTCGTGGTCCAATCAGCGCGGCGACAACAGGATTGCGCGCTGATGACGACGCTCTATCCCGTCCAGGACGTCTTCACCCGCGGCGAGATCTCGCCGCGCCTGCATGCACGCGCCTCGCTCGACTTCTATCGGGCGGCGCTGGCCAAATGCGAGAACTTCATCACCCTGCCGCATGGCGGCATCCGCAAGCGCGGCGGCACCTATTTTGCCGGCGAGGTGAAGATTTCCGCGAAGACGACGCGGCTGATCCCGTTCATCTTCTCGGCCGATCAAGCCTATGCGCTCGAATTCGGCGACCGGTACATCCGCGTCCATGCCTATGGCGCGCGCGTCGATACGGTGGAGGTCGCTTCGCCCTATCTCGAGGCGGACCTGTTCGAGCTCGCCTATGTCCAGTCGGCCGACCAGATGTGGGTCACTCACCGGGACTATCCGCCCAAGGTGCTGACGCGCAGCGCACACACGGCGTGGGCTCTGACGGATTTTGAATTCCTCGACGGTCCGTACGACCCGGTCAACGACACGGCGACGACGCTGACACCGTCCGACACCGGGCATCTGACGCCGCAGATGACCAGCAACACGACGCCTTCCGGCACCGCTTCCACCGGCAGCGGCAGCGCCTCTGCCTGGCAGATGTTCGACCGCGACAAGACGCAGGATATCCAGATCTCTGGCGGCGGTGACGGCTATATCCGGTTCCGCAATGCCGGCGGTTCACAGCGCGTGGCCGATGCCTACTGGATCACCACGTCACGGGTGGCAACGGGCAATTATGATTTCTTCACCGCCTGGGAATTGCAGGGTTCCAATGATGGCACCAACTGGGTCACCCTGGATACTCGTACGGGCGAGCTCGGCTGGGGCAATGGCGAGACGCGCTTCTACGAATTCACGAACAAATCGGCCTTTGAATATCATCAACTGGTGTTCAGCGGCGGTGGCGGCGATGATGCCGAAAGCAGCGTTTCGGCCGAGCTTGCGATCCATGTCGCCGCATTCGACCAGACGCCGTTCGACATCACCGCGTCTTCAAGCATCGGCATCAACAATGACACCGGCTTCCAGGCGACCGATGTCGGCCGCGCCATCCGCTTGTTGGGCGCCGACGGCATCTGGCGGTGGGCGAGGATCACCAGCCGCACCAGCACCACGGTGGTCAAAGTGATCCTCTACGGCCATGCGCTGCCGAACATGAACCCGATCACGCGCTGGCGGCTCGGTACGTTTGTTCCCGGAAAATATGTGGAGAGCGGCTCGCTCTATGAGGAGCGGCTGGCCTTCAGCCGCAAATTCTCGGTCTATGCCTCGGCCACCGGCGACTTCGACAATTTCGCTCTCGGCGAGAAGGACGACGATGCGCTGGAGTTCGTCCAGGCGGGCGGCGGCCAGGCCAACGACATTGTCTGGATCGCCGACAGCGACGGCGCGCTTCTGATCGGCACCTCAGGCGGCATCCGCGCCCTGTCGGGCTCGGGCATCGACGAGGCGCTGACGCCCTCCTCGTTCAAGAACCGGCGCTCGCGCACCTTTGGCTGCGCCCGCATCCGCCCGGTGGATGCCGGCCAGTCGTTCCTCTATGTCACACGCTCGCGCAAATCGATCGCCGAGCTGACGCAGACGGCGCAGAGCCGTTTTGCTTCGGACGATGTCGGCCAGGTCTCCGAGCATATTCCCAAAAAGGGTGTGGTCGAGCTCGCCTTCCAGACCGATCCCGACCCGTTGCTGTGGTTCCCGCTCGAGAATGGCGAGCTTGGCGGCTACACCCATCAGCCGAGTCAGGAGGTGCGCGGCATGCACCGGCATCGCCTCGGCGGCAACGTCAGCGGGGCGGGCCCCGATGGATCAAATTGGGCTGATGTCGAAAGCGCTGCGGTCACCCCCGGCCAGGACGGCAATGACGATCTCTGGCTGATCGTGAAGCGCAGCATTGGCGGCGTGACCAGGCGCTACATCGAGATCAAGACCGCGCCGTTCGAATACGGCGCCATCGCGGACGCCTTCGAGGTCGATTGCGGCCTGACCTACACGGGTCTTGCCGTCACCACGGTGGGCGGCGCCATGCATCTCGCCGGCCAGTCCGTCGATGTTCTCGCCGATGGAAAAGTCTATCGCGGCCTGACCGTCAGCGGCGGCGGCACCGTCACGCTGCCCGGCGGTTCTACCGCCGCCAAATGGCAGCTTGGCCTGCCCTATGCTGCGGGCGCCGACACGCTGGAGCTTGATGTCGGCGGCCGCGACGGCTCCATCATCGGCCGCCGCAAGAAGGTGGCGAAGGTGATCCTGTCGCTGCTGGAGACCGACATCACGGGACTTCAAGTCCAGTCCTTGATGCGTGGCCGCTGGGAGCCGGTGCGCATGCCCTCGATCGTCGCGCCCGACGGGCGCGCAACGCTGTTCACCGGCAATGTCGAGGTGCCGATCGACGACAGCTGGGAAGGGCAGGGCCGCGTGAGAATCCGCCACGTGAATCCCACGCCTTGCACCATCCGGGCGTTCACGCCGGTGTTCGACGCCGAGCCGTAGGTGAAGCTGCCAATGTCCCCCCAAGTGGGGGAGATGGCCGGCAGGCCAGAGGGGGGCGCTGTCCCGCCGGCATTTCAATTTAGCGTCTTCGCGCCACCTCTCAGCTGAACGCACTCTAAGCAAGTCGGGCAAGGCCGCGATCCGTCACGCCCCCCTCTGCCCTGCCGGGCATCTCCCCCACGAGGGGGGAGATCGGCAGCTTCGCCGACCGCTCATAGCCTCTCCAAAAGGACCCCCCGAAATGACATCCCACCATGCCGAAATCCTCGGCAGGGCGCGGACGGCTGCCGAATTCGCCGCCGTCATCGCCTTGCTCGACACCGACCTCAACGACGCGCTTCACTGCAGAACCGAACTGGCGCAAGCCGAGGACCGCGCGGTCTTCGGCGATGGCGACCTGGCCGCCGCGCGTGCCGCGCTGGACGACTGCAACGACCAGATCGGGCTGCTGGAAAAGATCATCGTCGCTGCCGGCAAATGCCGTGCGGAGGCCGCTCGGAGCGAAGCGCGGGCCGACATCGCCGCGCTTGGCGACGAGATCAAGGCCAAAGCTGCCGTGCTTGGCGAGCGCTGGGGCAGCGCCCGCCGGCTGGTCGAGCTGCTGCGCCAGGAATTGTTCGAGGCCGATGCGCTCGCCCGCACCATTGCCACCGCCAACGGCCTGTTCGATGCCGGCGGCGTCGCCGAGCTGAAGATCAACCTGACCACGACCCGCCGCGCCGCCATGGCCGGCCCGCGGGCCGCTGCACCCGCCCGTCTCAGCCGGCCGGCGCTGCAGGCCGACAGGCTGCTTGTGTCGTTCCTCACCCCCGGCGGTGCGCTCGACCCGCGCCCGGCGCTCGGCGCGCCGGTGGACGGCGTCAAAAGCAAATTCATTCCCGCAAACACCTCCTTTGGCGAACGAGGCTGAACCATGTGCACACTTGCCCTTATCGGCACCGCCCTTTCTGTTGGCGGCGCGCTGGTCGAAGGCCAGCAGTCGAAGCAGATGGCCGACTATCAGGCCAAGGCCTACGGGCAGCAGGCGCAGGCCGAGGCGCAGAGTTCCGCCTTCGAGCAGAGCCAGGAGCGCCATAAGCAGGATCTCCTGCTGGGCCAGGCGCGTGCGCAGGCCGGCGCCTCGGGCGTCGGCATATCAGGCTCGCCGGCCGAGGTGCTGGCCGCCAATGCCAGGCAGGGCCAGCTTGATCTCGACGCGATCCAGTACGGCTCGAAACTGCGCCAGAACAGTCTCAATACGCAAGCCGCGCTCTCGCGCTTCTCCGGCAAGCAGGCGGTCACGGCCTCGATCTTCAAGGCCGGCAGCAATCTCGTATCGGGTCTCTCCGGCCTCTACGACCCGACCAAGGCCGTGACCTTCGGCAAGGGCGCCTTCCCACCGCCGCCGGGCGGCTCGTCCACCGGAGGCCTCTACTGATGGCCACCATTCCGCTCCACATAGCGCAGCGCCGGCTCGATGCCGCCAATGCGGTGCCGTACCCCGGGGGATCGCCGATTGGCGGCGCCATGCAGGGTCTTGGCGACCAGTTCTCGGCTATCGCCGAGCGCTACCAGCAGATGAAGGACCAGCAGGACGCGTTCGACGCCGAACTGGCGCGGCGGCGGTTCACCAGCCGGATCGGGCAAGCCGAAGACGAGGTGGCGGCCAACGCCCCGGCTGACGGCGCCGGCCTGCATGAGGCCATGTACGGCCAGGTCAATCCGCGCGACGGCCGGGTGGTCAAAACAGGCCTGTTCGACAGGCTGTTCGGCGATGCCTTGCCTGATATGCCCGAAAGCCAGCGTGCTGGTTTCGCCAGGCAGAAGGAGACGATGCGCGCGATTGGCGCACGGCGCATGGCGCAGCGGCAGCTCCAGCGCCGTGACGAGTATGAGTTGGCCGAGTGGACCAAGGTCGACACCATGTCCACGGGTTCCATCGCACAGGGCGACCCGAACGACGCCGAGACATTCGAGGCGATCCGGCAGAGCGGCTTCGACCTGATCGCCAAGATCGGCAACCCGATCATTCGGCAAACAGCCGAGGCCACCTGGCGCACCAACACGGCCAAGGCGCTGGTCCAGGCAATGATTGCCCAGGATCCGAAGCGGGCGGCTGAGATGCTGGGTGCGGGGCGGGCTGGCAGCCGGATCAAAGATGATACGGCCGAGGCGGTTGGTGGCTCCAGTGCCTCGATCACATCGACATTCGATAGAAGCAGTTCGACGACGCCTGATGACAAGCCAGCTATCCCACTCGACGCCATCACCTACCTGAAGCCCAGCGATCTCGCAGCGCTAAGGGATCAGGCCAACACTGCGACCGCAGCCCAACTGGTCGATGCTCGCGCGAAAGTGCAACTCGCGGAGCAAAACGCCCCGGCTGTCATCGCCGCCACGGGCGAATATCCCGAGGAGAAACCGACCGCACAGGATTTCGTCAATATCTATGGCGCGGAAGACGGCCCGAAGCATTTCGAGAATTTCAGGATAACGGCGGGCGTCGCCAAGGCCTTTAACGACATGTATCGGGCGCCGAACCAAGCGATACATGCGGAGCTTCGGGATTTCGAACCTGGGCCTAACGGCGCACCGGAAGAGCGCGAACGATACGATGTAAGAGTCGGTGCCGCCCAGCTGATCATGGCTGCGAGGGACGCCGATCCTGCCAGTTACGTCGGCCAATTGTTGCCGGGCCGAGCTCCGGACTGGAGCAAGGTCACAACACCTGAGGATTTCCAGGCTGCTGTCACTTGGGCCACCGCCGCCCAACAGGAAATGGGTTTCGATAGAAAACTGCCATTACCGTGGGCTGTCGCAGATCATGAAGCCGCGCAATACATCGACCCAAGCGTACCGTTCAACAAGCGTTTTGCGAGGGCGAGTTCGATTGTCCTAGCGATCCGCGACCCGGGTGCGCGCAAAGCGACGGCCGAACAGTTTTCTATGGCGGCGGAAGCCCAATGGCGGGCCAGGGCCGCCCAAGATCCGAACATGACGCCAGAGTTGTTGGAAGCCCAGCTTGCGGCGCTCAGGGCAGGCTTGGCTTGGATTGAGGAACACCCGGCCCAGGCCCAGTACAGCACCATGTCGACGCTGCAACAGCTCGGCATGGCATTCGGGGATATCGGTCGGATCACGGCCAAGGGCGCGACCGCCGGAGGTGCGGACGCGCTCGTCGCGGGGTTCGCCCCTGGAGGGGCAGGCGAGAGCTACGAGGACCGTCTCAATCAAGAACAGGCCGCGACGGAGGATGCCGAGGATCGGGCCGGTTCGGCCGGTTGGGTGGCGGAGGCCCTCGGCGCCGGCCTGTCAGGATATGGCCTGGCGAAGGGTTTGTTCGGTTTGCTGGGCCGCGCAGGCGTTGGCGCGGCGGAGAGCGGCGGCTTGACCGGCCTCGCCGCCCGAACCGGCGTAGGGGGTATGGCGGGTGGCGCTTATGGTGGAGCATACGCCTACAATACAGGCGGCAGCGTTCCCTGGGGAATTGCCAATGGTGCGCTTTGGGGTGCCGGCGGCAGTGTCCTTGCCGAAGGGCTCAGTGCCGTTGGCAGACAGGTGGTGGCGAAAATCACCATGCGTGTCGCCGATCCCCCCGGACCACGCAGTCCAGAAGCCGCCGATACCGCCGTAAATAAGCAAGCCGTAGATACTACCGCTTCGGAGTCACTTGCAGAGTTCGGTGCATCGAATAGCGAGACTAACAGCTGGTTAGTCCGCGAAACTCCTGCTGGGCAGGACATACAAGTATACCATATGCGCAAGTGGAATGCTGCTCAACGAGAGGCAGCAGCCTTGAAGGCCCAACGACTGAGTAACAGCGACGCCTCAGTAAACCGTGACTCGGCTAGGGATACAAAATCAGCTCGCCGGAGGTATATTGAGGCTGGCAATGAGGTTGCGCCCGATGAAGATGTAGATCACATCCGCGATCTGCAGTTAAATGGTTCCGAGGAACTATCCAATTTGGCCGCCTTGGACCGAAGCGTTAACCGCAGTTTGGGACCTCAGATAAAGGACCGAATCAAGAATCTGCCCCATGGGGCGAAAATCAACAGAGTGACGATTGGAGACCGCTAGTGTTCGAGACATTCCGACGAATTTTTCCCATGGACGATGGGCGAACGTCTGGGGCCGATAATTTTCCGGGGGATCCAAAGGTGGTTGGGTTGAATGAATTGCTGACAAGTTTTGGCGGCGCTTCGTTCAAACATGGCCTATACCGAATCATCCGTCCATCGGACGTCGCAGATTGGAACGCCCGTGTCTGCCTGGGTTTTCCTGAGTTCACCGAGCGGATCACCTGCTTTGGCTACGATTGGCAAGGAACGGCATTTGCCACTGACACGTGGCGGCTGGAGCAAGGAGAGCCAGGCGTAGTAATGTTCGAGCCTGGCACCGGAAAGGCCCTGCAGATACCGGCTAATATCCGAACTTTCCATGAGGTCGAACTGATACAGGATGAAGATGCTGCGCTGGCCGCAAACATATACGCCGATTGGCGGAGGGATGGTGGCGCTGAGCCTTCCTATGACCAATGCATAGGTTACAAGAAACCACTTTTCCTGAACGGCAAGGATGCAATTGATAATCTCGAACTGTCAGATCTCACGATCTACTGGCATCTGATGGGTCAAATTATGATCCAAACCAAAGATTTGCCGCAGGGAAGTCCTGTTCGAGTCCGTCTAAGCTGATGGCATGCCTGGCGCGAGACGAAATCGTCATCATGGAAGCGAGGTAAAAGAGTGTAAAACATGGGCGAATGGAAATTCGAAGATCCAAAAAATTTGGCCGTTATATCAACCCGGAAAATATTTAGGGGGAGCGGCTGGATTGCCTATGCTTCACATGATGCCGATGATGAGTCGTGGCAATTTTACGGCGATGAAGCTGAGGTTGATCACGATGACCTAATTTTGGTGGGTTTGTTCGAGGTGGTAGAGCTTGATAAAACGGTTGCACAATTGGCAGATTTGCCTTTGGGCTGGCATGCTCGGCGCGATACAAAAAGCTCGCCATGGAGGCGGAGCAGAAAGCCTCCCGAACCTCCAGAAATGGAGCTGAGCTAGGTCTGTCGTCTAATGCCGTAACCACTCCCTTGGTCTGTCAATGATTGCGACGCTGATGCGAATACTTACAATTACGAATTGCGGTGACAGTGCACTGTTAGAGGTTGCACCCACGTGATTGGAGCGAAGCTCCGAACTGCCCATGGAAAAGAGTGCACTGTCACCGTAATTCTTCGGGATCGCAGCAAACTATCGCCTCATCATCTCGAAACGCATTCTCGATTTGCTGGAGTCATTGGGAATACCGTTTGCCTTGGTCGAGCCTTACGCTTTTTGATTGCGATGACAGTTCATTTTTATCGGCTGCACCTCGCGCCAGGGCCGACCATATAAAGCGGCATCGGGATGCGGGAGACCACAGACCACAGACGCTGGGAATCGCGGTGACAGTGCACTCCTAGAGGTTGCACCCACGTGATTGGAGTGAAGCTCCGGACTGCCACATGGAAAAGAGTGCACTGTCACCGTAATTCCTGCTGGTGCTAATGGAAAGAGAGCCGGATTTCGCGAAAGCTCTGCAAGATGCGGGAATTAACCTCCAGCGGACAAAGAGGGGGCTCGTTCCCCGAAGAGCGCCCCCCGGCTACACTTGGCACCACGACACAAAAGCCGGTGTGATGCAACTTGTCCCTAGATCGCAGCATGATCCTGGGACTATCTTTCAGAAAGCATTGCACCCGAATCGTCGAGGAGGATTTTCTTTATGGGGAAAATAATCAAGTTGTTGGATATTGTTGGACGGTTGTCGGACTTTGACGAGGATGACACGATTTATGTGGCGGAGCCTTGGACTGAAGATTCCAATGCAATGGTTGCGACCGCACCCGACGATAGCACGGTGCCTCCGAAGGCGGCAGCCAAAGCGGGGCTTACATATTTCATCGAGATATTCATTGCGATTGAATTTACCGAGGCCTGGGTAGCTTCACTGAAGGAAAAGCCCAGCCTGTCGGCTATCTGCCAAAGACTCATCGAATACGCCACCAATGATGCGTGAGGGGAAACATGGCGACTAACCCACGTTACGATGGACAGCCGCTGCTTAGGCTGCTGGAGCTTTATGTGCTCTGGGCCATTGGAGAACTTTCTCAAGAGTCGGAGGATGGCTTGAAAAAGATGGCCCCCAAACTGCAATCTATCTATGGCGGCGACGGACAATGGCATGATGCAATTGCCCAAGCCATGCACATGCCCGAGGGAATGCCGGCAGCAATCCGGGATATGTGGGCAAAGAATCTCGAAATCGCCCGTGTCAATAATGTAACGCTTACGCCCCAGCAATTTGCCAAGATGTTCGTGGACAACAACTTCGCAGGTTGAACGCTGTTTTCTGATTGGAATTGCGGTGCTGGCTGGCGTTCTACGGCGCCCCCCTCGTCCTGCCCGACATCTCCCCGGAGGGGGATTACGGTGACGATGCACTTTTATGAATTCTATCGATACGGATCGGAGTGGAATCTAGACAAAGAAAATAGTGCAAGAGCACGACTCGCCAAATGTAGGCAGCCCCGAAGCAAGAGCCTGGGCGCGAAATTATCTAAAAGATCGATAGTGAGTGCGAAAAGCGCGGCAACTGGGTTGCTGACCGAGGCGAAAAGGCTGATGCCGACCTTGTGTTGCAATTACGGTGACAGCGCACTTTCATCGGTCCTACCCATGTGACTGGGGTTAACCTCCCGACGCGCCCACGCCCCAAAATCAGACCCTTTCACAGCCTCGCTTTCGCGGGGCTTTTTTCATGGAGCAAGCCTTATGGCCCGACCTGCAACCGCTGCCGTTCGCCTGTTGACCGGCGAGCGCGAACCCGTGCGCCTGGCGACGACCGCGAACCTGGAGACGATCGTCATCGACGGCATCGCCTGGATCCAGGGCCTCAAAATGGTTGACGGCGTCCAGACAGCGACCGGCGACCGGGTGCTGGTCAAGGACCAGGCGGACGCCAGGCTGAACGGCATCTATACGGCCTCGGAAGGCTACTGGTACCGCGCCGCCGATGCGCGCGCGGGGCGCACCATGCAGAAGGGGACGACGGTGCATGTCCAGGAGGGCACGGCTTCGGCCGCCTTCGTCTATGCCTTCCAGACGCTGAACCCTGTGATCGGCACCGACGACATTGTGCTGTCGTTCTACCAGTCCGACGATACGGTCGGGGATATCCAGGTAGCCGCGCAAGGCATCATCGACCGGGCCCAAGCCGCTGCGGATGTGGCGACGGGCGCCATGACGACGGTGATCGATCCGCAATTCGCAACCAAGGCGACGGCAGAGGCATACTCACCGGCGATCGCGCCGGATTATATCAGGACTGCCGGCTATTCGCAGGTCGGCGACGGCCAAGCCCTCTACAGGAAGAATGGCACCATTTCGGCTGGCGGAGGCGGCCTGGCGATCACGCTGCAAGATGGGGCGAAAGCCGGCTTCGACATCATCAACGCACCGAGGGCAAAGGAGATCAACATTCGCGCTGCGGGCGCCGACACGGCAGCCGGCAACAACAGGACCGCGATCGTCAACGCCATTGCTGCCGCCGGGCAGGGCAGGGTGATCATCCCGGCTGGCACATTTTCGCTGGCCGGCAATATCGATATTCCGCAGGGGCTGATGGTCGAGTTTGACGACAAGGCGCTTTTACAGCGCACCGAGGAGGCCACGCACCTATTCAACCTGAAGGGCGACAACCGCATCATCGCTCCAAAGGTCGACGGCGCCTGGAATCATGTCGCGGCTCCGAACGGCTTTGGCGTTTTCAACATCAGCGGCATTTCAGGCGTCACGATCGAGCATGGCACGCTCACCGGTACGCAAGGCGATCACTACCGCATTGCCGATTCCAACTGGGTCTACATCGACGACGCCAGGGGCGACACGGCGCGCAACATCGTCACCATCAACGACGAGGTTTCCGGCACAAGTCACGTGTTTGTCCGCCGCGCTCGCGTGAGTGCCTATTTGAACGGTTTCGATGCGGAGAGCGACGACGACTGGCCGGTGAGCGATATCGAGGTGGATATCGACTGGACGCAGCTTGGCGGCGTTCAGCTTGGCGCGGCCGTCGCCTTCACCCGCAGCGCTGTGCCCGCCGGATCGGTGTTGAAGTACAAACGCCTTCGCATCAGTGCCAAATCCAGGGATGGCCTTTATGGTCTGGTGCTGCGAGGGGCCAAGGATATCGAGGTGCGCAGCCTGGTGACGGAAGGCGTGCAGCAAGGCATTCGCGCCGGCACCGGCCATCATATCGAAGATCTTCGCCTGCTGTCCTTCGACATCCAGGCGACACATCAGGGCATCTATATCGAAACCCCGGCTGGGCAACAGATCTCGCGCGGCGTCAGGATTGGCGCCGGCCGCATCTTTGGGTTCACCCAGGCCAATGCCTATGGCGTCTTCAGCGCGGCGGATGAGACCATTGTGTCGGCTGACACGCTTGTCGACATGGGCGGCGCAGCCGCTTCCATCGGCGTTCGATTGAACGGCGACATGTCGCAAACCCATGCAGGCATCGCGGATGCGCGATCGTCCTATGTCGCCCTGTCGACACTATCGAGCGAACGGCAGAGGGCGACGGGTGGCCTTTTCAAGGCGACGACCGGCAGTGTCGTCAACGACGTGAAAGTCAGCGGATCCTCGCCGAACATCGAGGTGCGGGGCAACATCTACTCCGGCACGGCGACGGGCAAGCCAACCGATGACGGATCGCACATAGCGCTGATTGAAGGAAACCGGGGCGGCGATCTTTTCAAGGGCTATAAATCGACGCCGGACGCAACGCCCGCTCTTATGATCTTCGAAGCCGGAAACAGCTTTGTTCCGATCAGGTCAGGGCAAGGCGCAAAGTTCACCGTCGATGTCGCCGCCCGCCGCACGGATGGTTCATCGTCGACCAGCGCCGGCTATGTGTTCGCCGGGGTGATCCGCAACACGGGCGGAACCCTGGCGATCGAAGGTGCGATCACCAAAACGGTGATCGGCGAATATGCAACCGACGCCGCATCGCTCGACGCGTCGGTCACCGCTGGGGCTTCCGGAATTGAGGTGACCGTTACCGGCGTCGCGGCAAAGACCTATGGCTGGAACGCCGTTGTGCGGCTTCAGGAGGTTTGATTCTGCTGAGAAGTTCGACGCCGCTGCGCCATCACAATCGCCACTGATGTCATCAGCCGGCTGATCGGCAGGCCCGAGGGACGGGCTCGCTGCATTGCAAGACCAAAATCTTTTTCAGCCTCGCTTTTGCGGGGCTTTTTCATGGAGCAAGCCAGCATGGCCCGATCTTCAGCCGCCGCCGTTCGCCTTCTGACCGGCGAGCGCGAACCCGTTCGTCTGGCGACGACCGCCAGCATTGCGTTTTTCGGCCTTCAAACCATCGACGGGGTGGCGACGGAGGTGGGCGACCGCGTGCTGGTCAAGGACCAGGCCGACCAGACGCAAAACGGTATCTATACGGTAAGCGAAGGCCGATGGTTCCGCGCCGCCGATGCCCGCACCGGGCGCACCATGCAGAAGGGAACGACGGTGCATGTCCAGCAGGGCAACGCCTCGGCCGATTTCGTCTTTGCCTTCCAGACGCTGAACCCTGTGATCGGAACCGATGACATTGTGCTGTCGTTCTACCAGTCCGACGACACCGTCGGGGATATCCAGGCAGCCGCGCAAGGCATCATCGACCAGGCACAGGCCGCTGCGGACGTAGCGACGGGCGCCATGACAACCTTGCTCGATCCGCAATTCGCGACCAAGGCGACGGCGGAGGCCTATTCGCCGCCGATAGCACCCACATACATCCGCACCGCCTTCTACGACAGCTCTCAGGTGGCAGGCAGCGGCGCTGTGTACCGCAAGAATGGAACGAATGTCGGGGATTTGGTGATCACGCTGAGCGATGGCATGACGAAGACAGGCTATACGCTCGCCTCAATCCCGGTGACGGCATCAATGCTCGGGGCGCGTGGTGGCGGTGCGAATGCCACGGCTGCTATCAGTGCACTGCTCGCGGGCAGCTATCCGCATGTGCTGATTGACGGCTCCTACCAGACCGACGGCAACCACACGATCTCGACAGCGAAGAAGCGCGTCGAATGCCTGGGCGGCTCTGCCCTGATCCTGCGCGCGCCAGTCGGTACCGTTACCGGCCACCATCCCGTCATCGATATCGCCGCCGATGACGTCCTGATAGACGGGGACCTCACGATCGATGGTGGATCACATGCCGGCTACCAGGCTTCTATCGGTATTCGCGTCGGCCTCTCCACTGGTGCACGCCGGAAGCGGCCGACAATTCGCGGCGTGAAAGTCCGCAATCTTGGCCTTGCCGGCGTGATGGCGCTCTGTGTCGACAGCCCGACGATTGAGGACATTGACGGCTATAACATCGTCACGCCAACCGGCGGCGAGTTTGGCGACACGGTTTACGTGGCCGGCGTCCGCAAGCCGATCGTGCGCAACATCCGGTCGGCGAAGTGCAAACGCGACGGCGTCGTGTTGACCTATACCGGGAATCTAAACACCACCGACGTGTTGGTCGACGGGGTTTTCGCGGATGCACATCTCGACAGCCCCTCCGCCGGTGTCTGGGTGGAGATGACCGGTGCGCGAGATCCACGAGGGATCATAACCAACGTGGTGGCGAATGACTGTCTGGTGGGCGTAGCCGCGACTGACGCCAACAGCGAGATCGTCATTTCGAATGTCAAGGCAATCGGCAACCGGCTCTCCGGTAGTTCTGCCGGCAACGTCTTCGGCGTTCAGATTCAGTCGGGCCGGCTCGATAACTGGTACATCGATCACTACAACACCGCCCTGCAATTGGAGCCAAACGGCGAATATCAGTTCGCCCTCAGCTCGCAAGTTGGATCGTTTGCGACTGGCGAAACGGTCAGCGGCGGCACCTCTGGCTCCACCGGAACCCTGCGGTTCCAACATTTTGAAATCGTCATCACCGGTTCAACCGTCGACTATGAACTCGGTGAGATGGTGACAGGCGCTTCATCCGGCGCGGCGGGCATCTTGGTCGACTTCTTTGCCAACGTGCTGAGGGTCTTGCCGATAAGCGGGACGTTTCAGGCCGCTGAAACAATCACTGGAGGCACCTCTGCGATTGCCAAAACGGCAAACAGCGCGACCCGGCGCATCTATGTGCGCGGTTCGGCCGGCATCTTCTCGACGGGAGAGACAATCACGGGCGGAACGTCAGGTGCCACAGCCGTAATGGCCGCGCCCTACCAGACGCATCTTGCGGTCGGCCCGGGCACGTTGATGAACTGCTCGACCGACGCCATTGTCGTTGCGAACGTCGTGACACCGGCGAGCCTTAGCCTTTCTGGCATCAGGGGAAACACCCAGTCGCATGGCATCCGGTTCAACCTTTCCGTGGGCCAGCGGCTGCGCAAAGCCAGTCTCAGGGACATCGCCCTGAAGAACTCGACCTCCATTGGCATTGCCTTTCGGGTAACCACCGGCGGCGCGATAGACGAAATGCTGGTCGATGGTTTCGACATGTCGGAATGGATTGGCGATGGCACCGGCAGTTCCATCACGGCCGGCACCGTGACCAGGTTTATTGGCGGCAACAATCCCGGCCTGCAGGGGACGTCGAGTGTGCCGATCAATCTGACCGTCAACACAACGCTGTCCGGACTTCATAACCGGGCACTCTGCCACAACAACGGCGCCGGCGCGACGTGGACTCATACGCTGCCGCCTGCCGTGCCTGGCCTTCGGATCGGTTTTGCCGGAGTGCACGCAACCCATGTCATGAACATCGAGCCCAACGGGACGGACACGATCAAGGGCGGCGGTGCAGGAAAATATCTCATTCTCGATCCCGGCGAGCGTGTAACCCTGGAGGCATACGCAACGGGCTCATGGGTGGTCAGCGCGACAGTCGGCTGGGCGGGCGATTTCGAGTTGTAGACTTTGTCGTTGTGAATGACCGAATCGCCTAGGTTGCTTTTTTGATCCAAATGGACGAACGAAAGATATGGTCCTCGCTCTGTGGTCAATGGTGGCCGTGACCACCGTTATACTTGTGGCCCGCCACAATCGGGTTTCTGTTGTAGCGATTGGCTATGTCGGCCTTCTTGCTTATTCGGTGCCCGCGCTGATTGGCTTCACGCGGCCTGTGAGCGCGAAAGGATTGGTGCCATATCTCGAGCCGGCGTCGTCGGAAGCAATTCTGGTGATGGTCGCTGCTTGGCTAGGGTTCGGGCTGGCGCTGCTGCTGATGCCTTCGTCTGTGGACGGGGGGCGTCCCCCTTGTTACCAGCTGCACCCGATGCGGGTCACCTGGTTCATTCGGTGCGCGCTGATCATTTCTTTAGCCTGCTATGCATGGATGGCAAACAGGGCTGGACTTGAGTGGTACGCGATGGAGCGTGCCGACATCTATGACGCCGTTGGTGGGCTCATTTCCATCGTGTGGCGTTGGGTCAGCGGCATCGGCCTTCTGGCATCGATCTATTTCGATAGGTTATGGGGTCGCGGCGCTCGTATTAATCAAGCCATCTTTGCGTTAATGGTCGCACTTAATGCGATCGCGGGTGATCGGACTGTCCCGGTGATCTTGGCAATGGCGTTTGCCATCGTGTTATTGTGGGAGTGGCCGATAACGAAGGCGGCCCTGCATTGGAAGGCATGGGCGATCGGGCTGGCGACGCTTGCGATCATCTTCTTTATGAAGCCCTTCTATCTGGCTTACAAACGCGACCTGCCGTTTGGCAGGATGCTGACAGGCGGTTCTGATCCGATGGCTATGGTGGCCTCCTGGGAAGCCTTCGGCACTCATGAAAACATCGAAGGGCTGATTAGGAGTAGCACGACCTATCCATGGTGGAACACGGTTCGCGATACCTTGGCGCAACTGCTAATTCAGCCGTCGGCCTTCGGCTTCGACAGCACTGGGTTCAACACGGTGCTCCAGACCCAGATATTTTCGCAGGCGTTGTACGGCTTGGCTGGTACATTCTGGGGGCAGGCGTGGGCGATTGGTGGTATTCCCGTTGTGATCGTATTTGGGTTGATCTATGGCGGAGCGTTGGTGGCGTTGCACCATGCTTCGCTCAAAAGTAAGGGTATGTGGTTCTTCTTCTGGATCATCCTCGGCAGCGTGATTGGGGTCTATGCGCACCGGAATGCCTTGGAGAACGTTCTTGCGCAGGCACGGCAGCCATTCGTCGGTTTCGTGACGATTCAGGTCTTGGTGTGGGTACTGCTCTTCGGGCGCTTCCATACCAGCGTTCCGGCTGTTCCGATTGTGGGTCGAGACTACGGCAAATGAACTGATGTTGAGCAGCGCCTTGGGGGAGGCAAATGAATGGTGGAGCAGGTATATCTCGATCGGCAGCATGATCGTCTTGTATTCATCGACCGACCAGCCGACGAAGGATTCTGGGACGATCGTTGGGCGCAATCCCTAACAGCAGCGGACATTCGGAAAAAGAGCGTCTTTGTCCAGCATGTTACCCGAAAGTATTTAAGCCCGTCTGATCGAGTGATTGATGCAGGCTGCGGTGTGGCCAACACAGTCTTTGGGCTCCATCACGCAGGGTTCGAGGCATACGGATTAGACTTTGCCCCCGTAACCATCGCTAGGATCAAAAAGCACGCCCCCGAACTTAATATCGTTCTCGGTGACGTGCGAGAAATGCCATTCGAGGATGCCTTTTTCGAAGGGGTGTGGTCCTTGGGGGTGATCGAACACTTCAAGGATGGTTACGCGTCGATCATCGAGGAGGCACGCCGAGTGCTGAAACCCGGCGGACTCCTTTTCCTAACTGTCCCCAGCGTGTCGCCATTGAGGCGTCTAAAGATGCGGCTCGGTCGATACGAAGATGTGAGTGCCGCGGACATGGCCCGATTTTACCAATTTGCCTTCACCCCGAACGACACAATTAGAACGATCAGCGGGATGGGGTTCCGGCTTTTGGAAAGTCGGTCCAGGGGCGGATATCTGGGGTTGATGCGGGAAAGCAACTTGTTAAAGCGCCTGCTTGAACCATTGTATGAGAGCCGGTCGCGACCGATGGTGACCTTACGACGCGCGATCGACTTAGTGATCAGCCCAGTATCCTTTCACACAAAGCTGTTCGTCTTCAAAAAGCACTAGCTGAACTCGCTGAATTTTCGAACTCCGACCTCAGTTACTTGTATCCAGCGAGTTGTCGCGGGATCGTCTTCGTACGGCATGAACGTGGCTCGGCGCTTCGACTGAAGTCCTATTGATCTTTATCCTGACGGAGCTTCTCATCGATGTCTCTCAGGCTTTTGTTGTACGCGCGCGTCTCTCGCCGCACCCCTATCGTGGCAATAACTACCCACGCGATAGAGAAGGCGCCGATGAGTATTCCTAAAACTAAATGTTTTATGTCAGGCATACGTGCTTTTATGCGTCCTAGGTGCGTCAATGACTTACCGAGCGCACGAGTCTCTTGCCGATACTCAGAATTTTAAAGTCTGTATCTGCCAACTTGGCGAATGATATCCAGAATCATAATCGCCCGCGCCAAACCTAACCTCCACCCGGCGAACATACCAAAAATCAAAAACTGAACAACTGCCCGGAAGGGCGGAAAGGAAACACCATGGACCGCAACTTCGCGCGGGCGCTTGCGCTTGTTCTCAAATCGGAAGGCGGGTGGTCGGACAATCCGGCTGACCCCGGCGGCGCCACCATGAAGGGCGTGACGCTTGCCAGCTTCCGCCGCTATGTGAAGGCCGACGCGACGAAGGCGGATCTGCGTGCGATCAGCGACGCGCAGGTCGCCACCGTTTATCGCCGCTTCTACTGGGACGCTGTGCTCGGCGCCGAATTGCCCGATGGCGTCGACCATGCGGTGTTCGATTTCGCCGTCAACAGCGGGTCTGGCCGGGCGGCCAAATATTTGCAGGCGGCCGTCGGCGTTGCGCAGGACGGGCGGATCGGACCGGTCACCGTCGCGGCGGCCAAGGCAAAGCCGGCCGGCGTCACCATCGATGCGCTTTGCGATGCGCGGCTGGCGTTCCTCAAGCGGTTGCCGACATGGGCAACATTCGGGCGCGGCTGGTCCGATCGTGTCAGGTCGGTGCGGGTTCAGGCCCTGCTGATGTCGGCGCAGCGCCCCGCGGCACCGGTGGCCGCGCCGGCGTCGCCCAGGGTCGAGACATCGGCTGATGTGATGCCGGCGACCCAGCCCGTGCAGCCGGCGCCCGGCGGCAAGACGGCTGCCGGGGCCGGCATCCTCGTTCTCATGGCCGGAGCGCTCGCGGCCTTCCGGCATCGGGTCGCCGATTTTTTCGGGAGCCTGTTTCAATGACATGGTTCAACACCAATGCGCTGCACAATCTCCTCAACACGCTGATCGCCATCATCTGCGGCGGCGCGCTCGCCGGCTTCGACTGGACGCTGCTCGGGGTGAGCGACCGCACCGCGCTTCAGATCAGCGGCGCCATTGCCCTTGCCAAGATCATCATCAACGCGGTGCGTGACGGGCCGCGCGGCATGGTCGCGCCGCCGGCCAAGGAGACATGAGATGGGAACACTCGCCCTCGCGCTGCTTGGCCAGGCCTGGCCGTATCTTCTGGCAATGGGCGCCGCGCTTGCCGGTGTCTGGACCGCCTATGCCAAGGGCAAGGCCAGCCAGAAGGCCAGGCAGGATGCCGCCGACGCAGCGGCGCGCACCGAAGCCCAGAAGATCGACGATGCCGTCGCCGGCCGGGCGCCGGACGACAACAGGGGGAGGCTGGCCAGATGGTCAAAATCATAGCGCTCTCGCTCCTGCTGGCCGGCTGCACCAAATCAGGCGGGTCGTTCTGCGCGGCCGGGCATCCCCTCCGGCCGACAAGGGCAGAGGCGGCGACCCTTTCCGATGCGTCGGTGGCGGCGATCCTGGCTCACAACGAAAAGGGCCAGAAACTTTGCGGCTGGAGGCCATGATGAACGATCTTTTCGACCTGCTCGGCATCAAGGGACCGGTCGTGGCGGCGGGTCTCGCCGGCGGCGTTCTGCGCGCGCTGTCGCGGCATCGCTACAAGCTGCGCGAAATGGTGGCCTCGCCGATCTGCGGCGCACTTGCGGCGGCCTACTTGACGCTGCCGGCGGTTTCCTACGCCAGGATCGCCGGCCTGCCGATGCCCGATCCCGCCGACGACACCACCACGCTGGCGGCCGCCTTCCTGATCGGCGTCTGCGCCATGTGGATTTCGGACGTGCTGTTCGAGTTTGTGGTGCGGAGATTCAAGCCGGGGGTGGAGGAGTAGCTTATTGGCACCGCCTCGTCTGTTGGCTACTGCCTGACGGAATTACCGAGGCAGGCGACCTGGCGCGGCGCTGCTCTCATTTCCAGAAACGACCGCTGCCCGCTTCTGCTCACGCCGGGGCGGCTTTTTTGTATTTCCGATCGGCCATTGCTGAGCGGCATTCGATCTGACCGGTCTCGTCATCGCCCGTTGTCACAAGCAAGTTAATCATGTCGGTTATGCATAATGATTATTGTTAATTTTTGATTGATGCACCGAAACTAGATAAAGACTTGAGCGGATGAAGTGTTCATATATTGTTAAGCAAGAGGTAGACCACAGAAGACGGAAGCCATCTCCATCATCAAACGGGAGTAGCTTTCATGAACAAGTTCACTGTTATTTTAGCCGCTGTTGCAGTTGCATCGTCCGTTGGAGCCGCCGAGGCAGGTTGTGGGTGCGGAGGTTCGGGCGGCTGGGGAGGCAATTCGGGCAGCCTGATCAATGTTTCGCCGTCCATCGACCTTGGCAAGATCACCGCGCTGAACGACGTGCTCAGCGGCAACAACATCCTGAGCGGCAATGTCGTCTCAGGCATTCTGAACGGCAACAAGACCAACATCGTCGGTGGCGTTCTGAGCGGGCTCGGCGTCAACCTGCTGGGCGGCAACAGCTACAGGCTGGGCAAGCGCCGCTAGTTCGGCGCTGCATTCAATCAGCGAAGACAACCCAAAATAGCCCGTTCCGGCTCGCCGGGCGGGCTTTTTCGCGTGTCGGGCCGATCAAGCGAGGATGTTGACCGCGCGTGCCGCGACCAGCGCGATTGTCAGCAGCGAAATCATGGCCTCGGCCATCATCAGCAGCTTGGCGCGCTGGGAGAGTGGCAAGGTATCGGTGGGCGAAAATGCGGTCGCATTGGTGAAGGCGAGGAAGAAATAATCGACGAAGCCGGGCAGCCAGTCTCGAAGCTCTCGGTCGTTCAACGTCATCTGCGCGAACAGGAAATCGGCCTGTGCGAGCTTGACGAGGCCGCAGGTCGGCGGACCGCCGCGGTCGGTGCTCCAGAACCACAAGGCAAACACGATGACGTTGGTAACCCAGATGTTGAGTGCGTCGATCAGCAGCGTCGTACCGCTGTTGCCGGCATGGCCCTCCAGCAAGGCACGCACCAGCAGGACCAGCGAACCGCAATTCATGATGCTGATGATGGCGGTCATGGTCAGGGCTGTTCTGCGGATTATGACCCGAAACTGGCCGATCGCATGCCACTCGTGGTCCTCGACCGCCTTTCGGGTGGCGGCCTGTGTCCAGGCGGTGGCCACCGACAAGGGCAGCAGCAGGGCCGCCTCCAGCGCGGGCGCCACCCAGCGCGGCCCGAATGAGAGATTGTTGATGACCAGAAGCTGCAGGCAGATGATGACGAGAACGGCCGCACGGGCCATCCAGAAATCGAGCGCACGGTAATGAATGACGGCATGGTGGTGGCGCATTTTTCAAATCCTGGATGCTTTTTTGGGGACGGGAGCCGGTCAGGCGTAGGCGACACCTGCCGCGATCACGCCCAAGGCGCCATGCCCGGCATGTTCAGGGTGCTGCGGGATGGCGTGTTCCATTGTTGTCTTGCTGGCATGTGATGACGGGAGAGGCGGCATGGTGGCGCGAAACTCTGCCTCAATCTTGGTTTTGCCATGGTCGGCCAAGTATACATTTTCGTAAGCTTCAAGTTCTGGGCTGTTCGTAAAACAGTCCGGTGTGATTTATCCACCGCATGACGCGAATCGACGAACCCATGAACGGTTGGCTGCCGGTCGGCAGTTCTGTTCCAGGCGACTGGCGGCAGTCGTCGATCTGGCCGGGGCTGACGCACTATCCAGAAGCCGGCCTGGCGCTGTTATGCCTGACGCAGATCCTGTGCTGGACCGTGGTGCCGGCGCTTGTCGATGCCGCCCCGCCCGGCGATGTCGTCGAGAGCTTCATGTGGGGCCGCGAATGGGTGCTTTTGACCTACAAGCATCCGCAGCTCCCCGGCTGGCTGCTCGAGATCAGCCATCTTCTGACCGGATCGTTTCGCTGGCCGCAATATCTGCTCGCCCAGCTTGTCGTCTCGGCGACCTTCGTCTTCGTCTACCTGCTGGCCCGCGACATGCTCGGGAGAACCCGCGCGCTGGCCGCCGTGCTTTTGATGCCGTCATTGTATTTCTTCGGCTGGCCGACACCGCAGTTCAATCATGATTACGCGCAGATGCCCTTCTGGGCCGCAATCTGCTGGCTGCTGTGGCGTGCGGGCCGTGGCGGTGGGCCGGGCTGGTGGCTGGCGCTCGGACTGGTGTCGGGCGTCGGGCTCTATGCCAAGTTTTCCACCGGGCTGCTGTTGCTCTTCGGGGCGATCTGGCTGTTGTCGGACACACGGGCACGCAATCGGCTCGCCACGCCCTGGCCCTGGCTTGGGCTCGCGGTTTTCCTCGCCGTCGCCGCGCCGCTGGCCGTCCAGCTCTACCGCATCGATTTCCTGCCGCTGACCTATGTCGCCGGCCGCGATGAATGGGTGTTGGTCCACCGCGCCCGCCTTTACTATATCGGTGTCCAAATGGCGGGGCTCTGCGGCTTATTGCTGGTGTTGGCGATATCGGGGCTGTTGCGGCGTTCACCCGCGCCGGAACAGCCCATCAAGCGCGGCGCGCTGGCCTATCTCGTGTGGATGGGGCTTGGTCCGGCGGTGCTTGTCATGGTGGCTTCGCTGTTCACCGGCGCCGGCGAGGCGTGGGGCGCGCCGATGTACAATCTTGTCGGCGTTGTGGCGCTCGCCTTGCTGGGTCATCGGCTCGGCGCCATCGAACTGCGACGGCTGGCGATCTGCGCGTTCGCCTGCATCATCGGCATGTCGGGTGCCTATGCGGGCATCCGCTGGACGAGTTGCAATTTGCGCGGGCGCTTGGATGCCGTCTGCTGGCCAGCGCGGCAGATTTCGGACGAAGCCGAGGCGGTCTGGCACGCGGCGGTGCCCGGTCGGCTCGACATCGTCGGCGGCGATACCCGCATCGCGTTGCTGGCGGGCCTCAACGCCTATGACAAGCCGTCGATCTTCACCGACCTCGACATGCGGCTCGCCCCCTGGATCACCAGCCAGCGGCTGCGCGATCACGGCATGCTCCTGGTCTGGCCCGGGAGCGGCGTGCCACCTCGGCTGCTGGCGTGGCTGGGCAACATCCCGGTCAAGACCGTTCTTTTCGACTGGTCGCTCAGGGCACCACCGGTGGCGATCAGCTTTGCCGCCATTCCGCCTGGCATGAAGCTATCGGGTTTGATCGACAGCCTCGCCCAAACGAGCAACTGAAGTAGATCCACCGCGTCCGCTGGACGAAGCAGGTGACAATGCCCATTTATGGCGAGACAACTTGCTTTCACGCAATTCCTGACGGAAAACCGCTACACATTCTTCCTGGAATTGCTTTTGAGGAGACGTGACATGGCGACTTCGACCGAACGTGCAGTCCTTGCCGGCGGCTGTTTCTGGGGCATGCAGGATTTGATACGGCGCTATCCCGGCGTCATCTCCACCCGTGTTGGCTACAGCGGCGGCGACGTGCTCAACGCCACCTACCGCAACCACGGCACCCACGCAGAAGCCATCGAGATCAATTTCGATCCGGCCATCATCAGCTTTCGCACGCTGCTGGAACGCTTTTTCCAGATCCACGATCCGACGACCCGCAACCGCCAGGGCAACGATGTCGGGACGAGTTATCGCTCGGCGATCTATTACACCAGCGACGAACAGAAGCGCGTCGCCGAGGACACTATCGCCGATGTCGATGCCTCGGGCCTGTGGCCGGGCAAGGTCGTCACCGAAGTCGCACCCGTTGGTCCATTCTGGGAAGCCGAGCCCGAGCATCAGGACTATCTGGAGAAATATCCCAACGGATACACCTGCCACTTCGTCAGGCCAGGCTGGAAGCTGCCGGTTCGCGAGACGGCGGTTTCGTAGATTCGCAACTGCGATTTGCCCTGCATTGCTGCTCGACGGTGTCGTCGAGCAGATCATCGCATCCAAACCTCTTTCAGTCAGCGCGTCTTGTCGCGTCGGCCATTGAGCTTTCATAATGTCCGAGCGCCCTTCGAACACCTTCGTCAACGGCGAATGCGGATGCGGTAGGCAAACACGGTCAGGCGGTTGACAGCCTGCCGTATCGCGGTCCAATTGCGCAGGAAGAGTTGATTTCGGGAGACGGGCCGTGAAAAAAGTTTACGAAAAGCCAGTGTTTGTAAAACGCGAGCGTCTTTCGGTTGTCACTGCCTTGGCATCGCCTTCCACTCAGCCGACCTGACAAGCTCGCCCTGATCTGTCGGCCCGTTTGAGCTGCCGAAGATGAGGCCGATCGAATCGACCGATCACTCGGAGCCGATCACAGCCGTTTTTGTCCTCGATATCTCTAACTATACCGGGCCTCTGCTCGCCGGCTGGCTAGAGGCTGGAAATGCAATTGGCGCGATCATCGTGCCCGGGTTCCGGCGTCGTCCCACCGGTTTCAGCATTGGCAATTTCCGGCGAAGGCTTCAACGCAAGCTGCTGCTCAGGCGGTTTATCGGTAACACGCCTGTCAAGCTGATCGAATTTGGCCGCCCTTACGATTGGAATGCCCTTGGACGGCAATTGTCTGACGTCCGCGCCGATGTGCTGGTCTGCTACACTTTGCCTGTCTTGATCCCTCAAGAGGTTCTTGGCCATTTTTCCAAAGGCGGGGTCAACCTCCACCCGGCGCTGCTCCCCGACTATCGAGGGCCCCACCCGATCCAGCGCTTGGCCGTGGACGGCCGGCATGCGGTTCATGGCGGCGTCACGCTCCACAAGATGTCCGCCGGTTTTGACGAGGGTGACATTCTCGGGCAGGTGCCGTTCTCCGAAGCTGACTGGACCTCGAGAGAAGCCTTGGTCGACAGCACGGCAACCGCTATGCGGATTCTGGTAAGCGAGGCGGTGCCGGCCTACTGCCGGGGGCTGTTGTCAGGAATGCCGCAGCCGAAAGGCGACTTCGTCTGGGCGCGGCTTCAGCCCAGCCACCTGATAATCTCGCCGGCCATGTCGGTCGAGCATGTTGTACGGCTATGGCATGTGCTTGGCCTTCTGCCAGGCATCTATCTTGAAATCGGAACGTGCAAAGTCAGGCTGGGATTCCAGATCAGAAGGCTGGGGCCCTGCACAGGAAAGGCTCCGGTCAGGCGGTGGGGAACAGTGGAATTCGATCTCGCCAACGGTCGGGTCCTGTATTTTACCTACGGTAGAGTGCTCAAACGGCTGATCAATTCAAAACACCTATTTTCGCGCCCGCCCGCCGGGAAACCCGCTCCAGAAATCCGGCTGTTCGGCAAAGCGAGTGCTGCGGACCAGAAAAACGGATGAAGCCGCCGGGCGATGCCCAGCGGCTTCATCCGTTTGCGACGTAAGTTACTTGCCACAATGATTATCGTTTACCGTTGGCGCCGTCGCGTTACCATCGGCGTCCGGCTGCGCGCCTTGCGGGTTGGTCGGGCAATTCTGATCCGCGTTCGAATTCATGTCACCTACCGTGCCAGTCGTGCTGTTGGTCGTGCCCGGGTCGACAGTGTCCGGCTCGATCGTATTCGGTGAAGCCGGCGTGTTCGGCTCAACCGTCACCGACTTGCCGCTGCCGCTTCCATTTGCGTTGTTGCTGCCGGCGCTTTGCGCCATGGCTGACGTGGCCAGACCAATGGTGAGAACCGAAGCTGCGAGGATTTTCATGAACATGGTTTGTCTCCATTTCTGTGAAGTCGTCGCTTATTTTCTACGAAAGTGATCGCGTTGCGACTGTGGGGACAACCGGTCGCGGCGGCGAAGCTTCCCGATAAAATTCCGCTCAGGGGCACCGTGACTGGCGTAATGCTTTTGGCGCAGTGCTCTGAAAAAAACGGCTTCCCCTTGAACTCGAATGATGCTTTAAGGCGCACATCCACAGGGGTGCTCCGTACGGTCGGGGCTGAGACGGGGGCGGCAAGCCCACAGACCCTAGAAGCTGATCTGGGTAATACCAGCGGAGCGAGGCGGGCGATGTTTTCAGGCGCACAGATTTCCCTATACCCCATGACCGACGATTTCGTCGGTGTCATTCTTGGCGCGCTCGGTGCGCTCGATCCCTGGCGCGACAAGCTCAGGATCGAGACCGACGACATCTCGACCTTGCTGGTCGGGCCGCCCGAAGTGCTGTTTCCCGCCATGCGCGACCTCTTCGTGGCGGCGGCACGTAGCGGCAAACATTGCGTGTTGTCGGCCACCATCTCGCGCGGGTGCCCTGGTGAGCCGGATGATCCGATCTGCCGCTCCGATGCACTTGGCGGGCCTGTCGGGCCACTCGGCCCGCGCAAGGATGCGGCCATCGCGGCGGTGCGCAATGCTGCTGCCACCGGCCAGCCGGCGGCGGCGCAGTTCTCGCTCTATGTGATGGGCACCGACGACCACATGGACGAGATCTACGGCTGCATCGATTTTCTCAAGCAGTCCGGCGTCTATGAGCGTTCCAAGCATTTCTGCACGAAACTGCGCGGTGATGCCGGTGCGATCTTTTCGGCGCTGGACGAGGCCTTCTGTCGCTTCGGACCAGGCGCCGGCCACGTAACCCTCGACGTCACGGTCTCGGCCAACAGCCCGTCGGCTGTCTGAAGCCGCCGCGCTTTCGCGCTGCCGTCAAAGGTTTTCTCCCGTGGTCACATCATCAGTCGCTTCGCGCCCGATCGCGGGCCTTCTTGTCAAGGCAATGCCGGCCATGATCTCGGTCGGTTTGCTCCTAGTGGCGTGGGAGCTTTACGCCACCTATTCCGGCATCCGGCCGACGATACTGCCGGCGCCGTCGCGCGTGTTCGAGCAAGCGCTGCTCAATCGCCAGGCGCTGGCCGACAACGCCATTCCGACCATCGGCGCCACGCTGCTCGGCTTTGCCTGTTCGCTCAGCGCTGCCTTCGTGCTGTCGATGCTGGTCGACTTCTTCCAGCCGCTGCGGCGTGCGCTGTTTCCCGTCTTAATCGTCAGCCAGACCTTGCCGCTGGTGGCGATCGCGCCGCTGGTGGTGCTGTGGTTCGGCTTCGGGCTGACGCCCAAGATCATGCTGGTGGCGCTGGTTACCTTCTTTCCGATGCTGGTTGCATTGGTCGAGGGTTATGAGTCGACCCAGGCCGAGATCGGGCAAATGCTGCGCGCCATGGGGGCAGGGCGCTGGCGCATCTTCGTGCTGGCACGGCTGCCTTCGGCGCTGCCCTATTTCTTCGCTGGCTTGAGGATCTCCATCACCTACGCCGTGGTCGGCGCCATCTTCGCCGAATATGCGGGGGCCGCGAAGGGGCTGGGCATCTACATGCTCAACGCCAAGAACAATTTCCGTCCTGACCTGGTTCTTGCCGCCGTCGGAGTGAGCGCTGCCCTGACCCTTGTTCTGTTCGGGTTGACTGTACTGCTGCAGCGCCTTGCGATGCCTTGGGAGCGGGCCGGCAAGGAAACCGAGGGGAAGGGGCCGCGGCGATGAGCCGGCTCGAGCTGCGACATGTGCGCAAGGCGTTCGGTGGGCTCGACGTGCTGGCCGATATCTCGCTCAGCGTCGGCGCCGGTGAGTTCGTCTCGATCCTTGGGCCCTCGGGCGCCGGCAAGTCGACGCTCTTCCAACTTCTGACCGGCGCCGAGCATGGCGAGGGCGAGATGTTGTTCGACGGCGCGCCGCTCGACGACCACGGCAGGCATTTCGCCTTTATGCCGCAACGCGACGCGCTGATGCCGTGGCGGCGGATCCTCGACAACACGACGCTCGGGCTCGAGGTGCAAGGCATCAGGCGCAAGGCGGCGCGGGCGCGCGTTGCGCCGTTGTTTGCCGAATTCGGGCTTGCCGGCTTCGAGCGGCATTTTCCAGCGCAACTGTCCGGCGGTATGCGCCAGCGCGCGGCCTTGCTGCGCACGGTGGTGCAGCAACGCGACATGCTCTTGCTCGACGAGCCGTTCGGCGCGCTCGACGCGCTGACCCGCACGGCCATGCAGCGCTGGCTGGAACAGATGTGGCGGCATCATCGCTGGACGGCGCTCCTGATCACCCATGACGTGCGCGAAGCCGTGTTCCTGTCCGACCGCATCTATGTGCTGTCGGCGCGCCCGGCCCGCATCGTGCGTGAAATCAAGGTGCCGCTGCCGCGCCCGCGCAGCCTTGGCGGCGATGCCGCGCGCCAGGCAAGTACGCTCGAGGCCGAGATTCTCGACATCATCCTCAACGCCACCCCATCCAAAGGAAACGATCATGACTGACTTGACGCGCCGGCAGGCCTTGTTGCTGACCCTTGCCACAGGCCTTCCGCTCATTGCCGGATCGGCGCGAGCCCAAGCACAATCGGCACAAAAGGTCACTGTTGCCCTCGACTGGACTGTCAACACCAACCACATCGGACCGTTCGTCGCCCGCGACAAGGGCTTCTATCGCGAGGCCGGGCTCGAGGTCGACATCCTGCCTTACAGCGATACCGGTGCGGGCACGCTGGTTGCAAATCGCGTCGCCGATTTCGGCATCAACGGCACCATCAGCCTGTTCACCCAGAGAACCGCCGGAGCGGACCTGAAGGGCGTCTATGCGGTGGTGCAGTCTGAAACCGGCCGCGTGGTCTTCAATGCGGCACGCAGCGAGATCGTAAGCCCGAGAAACCTCGACGGCCTGACCTATGGCGGCTTCGGCAGCGCCTGGGAAAACGCCCTGATATCGACCATCATCCGCCATGATGGCGGCAAGGGCAATTTCGAGACGGTGACGCTCGGCACCTCAGCCTATGAGGCGCTGGCCAATGGTTCGGTCGATTTCACGCTCGAAGTCTCGACCTGGGAGGGTGTCGAAGCCGAGCTCAAGGGCGTCAAACAACGCAGCTTCGTCTATGCCGATTACGGCGTGCCTGACGAGCATACGACACTGATCTCTTCGAGCGAAGCCTATCTCCAGGCAAACCCCAAGCCTGCGGCAGCCTTTGTCCAGGCGACACGGCGCGGCTACCAGTTCGCGGTCGATCACCCCGAAGATGCGGCAGCCCTGCTGATCGCGGCCAACAACGATGCCTTGACTAATCCGGCGCTGATCCACGCCTCGCTGAAGGCGCTGATCGACGGCCATTATCTGCGCAGCCAAAGCGGCGCCATCGGGACGATGGATTCGGCCAAGATGGAAGCGATCGGCGACTATCTCTTCGCGTCCGGCATCTTGCGCGATGCCGATGGCAAGCTGGTTGCTCAACGCCCGGATTTCGGGAGCTATTTCCGCAACGACTATCTGAGCTAGTCTGCCAAGATCAAATGAAATGGGTCGCCCGTCTTTCTGGACGACCGCGTGGAGCAGGGTCGTCTGGATGTGGCACCCTGGCTCCCCGACAGCCAGTTTAACACCGATCTGATCTTGTTGATTAACTGCCCGGCAATGGTTGCGTGCAAAGGTCGCCTCGAGGGATCATCGGGGTGTTTGCATTGCTCATATCAAAAAGCGAGGCGCTTTCGCACGTCAGTGACGGCAGGATTCTGTCCGCAGCCCGAAAGCGCGAAATCCTGGTGGATTTGCGCGAAGGTTTCTTTCGGATCTGCGCGCTGGCCTTCGCGGGCATGTTCGTCTACCGCGGCGTATATCACCTGATGCTCGACCCGACCCGCATCAATGTGGCGCTGGTGGCAATCTCCGAGATCCTGACCTTTACCTGGCTGCTTCTGTCGCGGCGACCGCAGGTACGCGACTGGAACCCGCTGACGGTGGTTGTTTCGGTGGTCGCCAGCTTCGGTGTCGGCTTCATCGACCTGGAACCGGGCGTGGCCATCATCCCGGTCTATGCCGCTGCGCCGCTGCAAGTCCTGGCGTTGGGGTTCGTGATCTGGGGGAAGATATCGCTAGGGCGTTCTTTCGCCATTCTGCCGGGCAATCGCGGCGTGATGACCGACGGTGCCTACCGCCTGGTGCGGCACCCGATCTATGCCGGATACCTTGCCGGTCATGTCCTGTTCCTGCTGTCGGCCTTTTCCTTCTACAATCTTGCTGTCTACGCCGCGATCACCTTCTTCCAGGTGCATCGCATCCTGCGCGAAGAGGCGCTGTTAGCCGCCACGCCGGAATACCGGGACTATATGAAGCGCGTCCACTACAGGCTGTTCTACGGCGTCGTCTGACAAGCGGGTGCGCAGAATCGTTCGGTCTGCAATCACGCTTGAACAATTGTTCGAACTTTAGTATCATTTTATTTCAGAAATTTTGTTGATGTACACCACGCTTCAGGTTCAGTATTCTCTCTCTGAAACTGAAATTCACCACCTCGCGTAGTTGATCTTGCAATCGGCCTCTCGCCAATTGCTTAGCGCAACGACAACAGGAGAGTGTTATGGCTCACACCATCAAGACAGTCGCCAACATGTTGGCGGGTAGTGCGGTAATTTTAGCTCTTTCCCTGCCCGCCAATGCTGCGGGAATCGGCCTTGGCGTGGGTGCCTCGGTGGGTGGTAGCGGCGGCGTCAATGCCGGTGTCGGGGCTTCCGTTGGCGGCAGTGGCGGCATCAGTGCCGGAGTGGGCGCCTCGGTCGGCGGCAGCGGTGGTGTAAATGCCGGTGCCGGTGCCAATGTCGGCGGCTCGAGCGGTGTCAATGCTGGTCTCGGTGCTTCGGTCGGCGGCAGCAATGGCATCAATGCCGGCGCGGGCGCCGATGTTGGAGGATCTGGCGGCATTGCTGCCGGCCTCGGCGCCAATGTGGGCGGGACGAGCGGCGTCGGCGTCGGTGTCGGCGTGGGTATTGGGGGCGGTATCAATCCGTCCAATCCGTCGAACCCGAGCAATCCGTCCAATCCGTCAAACCCCAGCAGGCCGAGCCTGCCGGGTGTCGTGGCCCAGATGTCTGATAGCAACGTGGCGCGAATGAAGAAGCGCTGCGTCGACGTGCTCAGCAGCGAAGGCGCCTACGACCGCGATCTACGGCAACTCTGCCTCCTGATCGCTCGTCGCTGATACTGGAGGGGCCGGGGATTGGAAGTGCCGAACCAGACGTGAGGCTCGACCGCACTCTCCTGGCCTCCGGCCGGTAGGAAAGCCCGCCACGCTGGCGGGCTTTCTGCGTCCGCAGGCGTGCCGGAATCAAATTCTGGTTGCCATCATCTGGATGGCCGCTTCTGTTGCCGGCAGACCTCTTCCGCACGCGATGCCCGCCACAATCGCGCGGAACGGCAGAGCCTTTGGAGCGCTCGTCTTTGAACATCGCCATGAGTCTTGGAACCATACCGATCATCATTGCGCTGCTTGGCGGCCTCAGCGGCCTCGGTGGCGGTCCGTTCTACGGCATCGGCTACTATGGCGGCGGCGGCCTTGGGCTCGTGCTGCTCATCGCCATCGTGCTTGTCGTGCTCGGGCGTATCTAGCCGGGTTATCGCAACTGATCGCAATATCGTGAGCGCCCCCAATATCGGCGTGCACCGGATTGTGATGCAGGCAAGCCGGCTTGTGATCCTGCACTCTGCAAAACTTTCGTATGGTCATTGCGGTCCACACCCCCCGTGGAAACAAGAGGAGAGGGTCCCACCCCTTGTCCTCCTCCAAGGCCCGCTCCGGTTCACCGTAGCGGGCTTTTGCTTGCTGGCGAGGGGAAACCGGCTCGCATCAAACCCTATGGGCAAGGCATCCAGAAGCTGATGCCAGTCGACTATTCCATGTCAGGTACGTCGCCGCTGACGAAGAGCGTGTTCGGCGGGCCGTATTCGCCCAGCGTCGGATCGGCCTCGCGGCTCCAGGCGATGACGCCGGCATGCTTTGCCGCCAGAGCCCTGGCGGTGCGTATGGCGCGGTCTTCGCTCTGCTGGTCGGCGGGTCCAAAGGCTGGGAACAACTCGCCATCCTCACCGCGATCGAACGCGACCACGACGATCAGCCTGGGATTTTTCTGGCCACTGGAATCGGACATCTTGCACCTTTGTCGCGGAACCTATCACATTGCGCGGGGTTGAAGGCCGCGAATCGATGAATGCCGACTTTGGGGAGTGGCATCGTGCAAGATCAGCGTTTCGATGAGCCGGTCAGGATTGCGCTCGGCCGATCGCGAAACTCGATCTTCAACGTGGAGCGGGTCGCTCAGGCTGCCGACATCCTGCTGAACCGCTGGCCGGTTGCAACCGGGCAAAAGCATATGGTTGCCCGTAAGGTCTGTCTGGCCGTGCTCGAGGGAAAGAAAGAAGTCTCGGCGGCAAGGGCGGCGTTCATCAACGCCGCTATCGAGGCGGACATTCTCGTTGAGCCGCGTGAGGTGTCGATCCCGTAGCCTACCCGGTGAGATTGAATCAAGGATCGGCTCTATCCTCTTGATTGATCTCGGTCTTTCACACCGGCTTTTCCGGGCCATGGCAACCGGCCAGTTCGGCGCGCTCTGCGGACAATCCGAAATTCGGGGTTCATTGGGCCTGTTTCCGGCATCTGTTGACACGGCATTTCTATCCAGGTATTGAACAGGACTATACAGGTTCACTGAACAGGTACCCATATGAAGCGGCGCGCGGTTCAACTGTCTCCCGGTACGGGCAAACCCGAGCAGATCGCCACCGTTCTCGAACATGAAATCCGCTCCGGTGTTCTCGGCTTCGGCGACCGCCTGCAAAGCGAGAATGAACTTGTCCAGCGCTTCTCCGTCAGTCGCAATACGGTCCGCAAGGGCCTCGAAGAACTGTCCAGCCGCGGGCTGATCACGACCAGGGTTGGTATTGGCTCGTTCGTCACCTTCGACGGCAAGCCGGTGGATGACTCCATCGGTTGGTCGCGCGCGCTGGCCGATGCCGGCGCCAATGCCGAGACGCGGACGCTGCGGCTGGAGGTCATTGAAGACCCCGATCTGGCTGCGCTGCTTGGTATCGAAAGCCCGTTCTTCATTGCCGTTGACCGGGTGCGCACCAACGCCAGCGACGGCCATGCGATCTCCATCGAGCGCAGCCGGCTGCCATTGTCCTCCGAGCTTGAGGACGTACCGTTGCGCGGACTGCGCGAGGGCTCGCTGCACCAGACGCTGCGCGCCGCCGGCCTCATTCCCGACCATGGCGAGGAATGGGTCGAGATCGAGATGCTCAATGCCGAGGATGCGGCCATCCTCGGTTGCCCACAAGGCACGCCCTTCCTGCGCGGCCGCCGGCTGACGCGTGCGGCCGACGATCGGCCGATCGAGTATGTCACCAGCCTGCTCAACCCGGCACATTTTGCGCTGCATATGAGGTTCTGAGCGATGTCGGATGCAACCAGCAAGGCCATCGATCGCGCCATGGGCGCGCTTGTCGGCGGAGCGCTGGGAGATGCGCTCGGCATGCCGACGCAGCTTTTGTCGCCGGTTCGCATTGCCGAACTCCACGGCCATGTCGAGGATTTCATCGAGCCTTTCGCCGATCATCCGGTGTCGAAGGGACTGGCCGCCGGAACCATCACCGACGATACCGAGCAGGCGCTGCTGCTCGGCCGCATCCTGGTCGAATCCGGCGACCGTTTCGACCACGCGCGCTGGGTCAATGCGCTGCTCGACTGGGAGCGCGAGGTCAAGGCGCGCGGCAGCTATGATCTTTTGGGGCCGTCGACCAAGCGGGCCATCGATGCCATCAACAATGGCGTGCCGGCCGAGGAAGCGGGACGCAGCGGCGACACCAATGGCGCGGCCATGCGCATCGCGCCTGTCGGCATCATGATGCCGCTTGAACCGTTGGAGGCGTTCGTCGCCAAGGTGGCGGAGACTTGCCGGGCGACGCACAACACCTCGATCGCCATAGCCTCGGCCGCAGCCGTCGCAGCCGCCGTCAGCCGCGGCGTCGCCGGCGGCGGCTGGCGCGATGCTTCGGCCAGCGCGGTCGCGGCGGCGAGGCGAGGGGCGACGCTCGGACATTGGGTCACCGGCGGCGACATCGCCGCGCGCATCGTCTGGGCGCAGGACATCGTGCGTGGCAAGGCGATGCGGGATGCGATCCGGCTGATCACCGATCTGGTCGGCACCGGCGTCGCTAGCCAGGAATCCGTTCCGGCTGCCTTCGCCGTGCTGGAAGTCGCCCGTGGCGACCCCTGGCAAGCAGCCATCATCAGCGCCAATCTCGGTGGCGACACCGATACGATCGGCGCCATCGCTGCCGGCATGGCCGGCGCCTGCACCGGCTTTTCCCGCTTGCCGCAAGAGCACATCCTCCGGCTTGTCGGCATCGACTTGGCAGAGGTTGGCGCGCTCGCCGCCGACCTCGTGGCAGCAAGGATGGCGAAAATCGGTTCCGCCAAGGACGCGGCGGAATGAGCGGCCGTCTCGTCCATGTCGGCAGTGCCGTGGTCGACTATGTCTACCGCATCGACGCCCTGCCGGCGCCCGGCATGGAAAAGACGGCGTCGAGCTTCGCCCAGGTCGCCGGCGGCGGCTTCAACATGATGGTCGCGGCCAGCCGCACCGGCATGCAGGTGGTGTTCGGCGGCCAACTCGGCAGCGGACCCAATGGCGATTTCCTGCGTGCCGCTTTCGCCGCCGAGGACATCGCGACGCTGACGCCGCCATCGCCCTTGATGGACAGCGGCAACTGCGTCGCCATGATTTCGAGCGACGCCGAACGCACCTTCGTGTCGTGGCCAGGGGCGGAGAGCGTGCTCAGCCGCGACCTGATGGCGCCGGTCGCGGTGGCGCCGGGAGACTGGGTGTTCACCTCCGGCTACACGCTAAGCTATCCCAAGAGCCGCGATGCGCTCACCGATTGGATCGAGGCACTTCCGGCAGATATTCCCTTCGTCTTCGATCCGACGCCGGTCATCTCGGACATTCCGCGTCCCATCCTGTCGCGGGTGCTTGCCCGCACCACATGGCTGAGCTGCAACACGACGGAGGCGGCTGAGATTGCCGGTTCGGGCAATGTCGAGGCTGTCGCTGCACGACTTCTGGTCGACCATTGCCCACAGGCTGCGGGCGTGGTCATCCGCGCTGGCGCGAAGGGTTGCCATATCAGGTTGGCCGATGGCTCAGTGCAGACCATTGCCGGCTTCAAGGTCGCTGCCATTGACACCAATGGCGCCGGCGACACCCATATCGGCGCTTTTGTCAGCGCGTTGGCGCGCGGCAAACCGCCCTTCGAGGCAGCGCGCTATGCCAATGCTGCTGCGGCCATTTCGGTTACCCGCCATGGTGGCTCGTCGGCGCCGACGAACCGTGAAATCCAGACATTCCTGAGCCATGCCGCCGACCTATCGGGAGCAGGCCGGACACAGAAGGCCAATGCATAACAGCTGGAAAAGCCTGACAAGCCCGGGAACCGGGCAAACCCACAGAGAGGAACCAACCATGCGCATGCCTGATTTGACTGCTCTGCTGACGGCGACCGCCGTCTTTACCTCCGCACTCGCGTTCGCCGCCAAGGCCGACGAAGTGCATGTGCTCAACTGGAAGGGCTACGGCGCCGACGAACCGTGGGCCGTCGAGGCTTTCGAAAAAGCGACCGGCAACAAGGTCGTCAACGATTTCTTCAATTCCGAACAGGAAATGCTGACCAAGATCCGGACCAATCCCGGCCTCTATGACGTGGTCATGATCAACGCCGCCTTCAACGACCAGGCGATGGCCGGGAAACTGATCCAGCCGATCGACGTTTCCAAGCTGCCGAACTACGCCGACATCAGCAAGGACAAGGCGGGATCGCCAATGCTCGTCCACGACGGCAAGGTCTATGGCGTGCCGTGGGTATGGGGTCTCACCGCACTCGCCATCAACGAAAAGTCCTTCGACAAGCCACCGACGAGCATCGCCGAAATGTGGGATGCCGCCCACAAGGGCCGCGTCGTCATTCGCGACGATGCCGTTGAAGCGGTGCAGTTCGGCGCCATCGCCACTGGCCAGAACATCAACGACATCAAGGATATGGATGCGGTCAAGACGAAGCTGACCTCGCTGATGCCGCAGATCAAGACCTTCTGGAGCTCGGAAAACGACTGGAACCAGATGGTCGCCTCCAACCAGATCGACATCGGCACCTACTGGAGCGGCTCGGCCGATCGCGCCAAGACGCATTTCAAGCTGCCGGTCTCGCTGGTGGTGCCGCAGGAGGGTGCCGTCGCCTGGCTCGACGCGTTTTCCATTCCGGTCGGCGCCAAGAACGTCGCCGGTGCCGAGGCCTTCATCAACTACATGATCGACCCGAAATTCTACGTCGAATGGGTCACCAAGGTCGGTGCTCCCGTCTCCGCCAACACCAAGGCGGTGGAAGCGCTGCCCGAGGATGCCTTCAACCGCAAGGTCATGGGCGATCCCGAGGTGGCCAAGCGCATCCAGTTCCAGGCACCGATCACCGATGCCCAGCGCGAAGCCTATCTGGCGCTTTGGCAGCAGCTTAAGGTCGACGTGAAGTAAGATCACAGCCAGGCCAGCCGGCGGTTCGCGTCGGCTGGTTCTTCCAATACTGGGAGGAGGGTACCATGGCAGCTGCGACAGCGTCGCGAAGCGGGCTGAGATCGGCATTGCCGCTGCTGGCGCCAGCCTATCTCTGGCTGACGGTGGCGATCTTCCTGCCGCTATCCGCTATGGTCTTCTTCTCGTTTATGACCGAGCTGCCGCTGTCGGGAAAGCCGTGGGCGTTCACGCTTGGCAACTATGCCGCCTTCTTTTCGCAGAGCCTCTATCTGACGCTGCTGCTGGCCTCGCTGCGCCTTGGCCTCGAAGTGACGCTGTGGTGCGTCGTCATCGGCTATCCCGCGGCCTATGTGCTCGCCAAGGTGCTGAAGGGGCGCAGCCGCGAGGCGATCTTCCTGCTCGTCATCCTGCCGTTCTGGTCGAATGGGCTGGTGCGCATCTTTTCCTGGGCGATGGTTTTGCGCGAGGGCGGCATCCTTGACACCGCGCTTAATGCCGTGCTGCCGTTCAAGATCAACATCGACCTGATGTATTCCTATCCGGCCGTCATCATCGGGCTGGTGCATTCCTATGTGCCGTACATGGTGCTGACCTGTTATCTGACGCTGCAGGCGATCGACGACTCGTTGATCGAGGCCGGGCGTTCGCTTGGAGCCTCGCGGCTGCAGGTGCTGAAGCGGGTGATCATCCCGCTGTCGATGCCCGGACTGGTGGCGGGTGCGGCGCTGATCTTCGTGCCGGTCGTCGGTTCGTTCATGGAGCCGCGCATCCTGGGCGGCCGTACCGGCACCTTTTACGGCACGGTCATCGAGGACCAGTTCGTCGCCGTGTTCAACTGGCCGCTCGGTGCGGCGCTCTCCTTCATCCTGCTGGCGGTGGTGCTGGTCATTCTGGCGGTGGCCTCGCCAATGCTGCGGAGAGCCGCGTGATGGCGACGACCCGCATCCTCGAATGGCTCGGCCGGTTCTACATCGGGCTGCTGCTCGCCTTTCTTTATCTGCCGATCATCATCATGGCGCTGATGTCGTTCAACGTCTCGCCCTTCTACCAACTGCCGTTCGAATGGACGACCGAATGGTACGCCTCGCTGTGGCAGAACGACCAGCTGATCGCGGCCACCTGGAACAGCGTCGAGATCGCGGTCATCACCACAGTCATCTGCGTCGTGCTCGGCTCGGCGGCATCATTGGCGCTCTACCGCTATGAGTTTCGTGGCAAGAAATTCCTGCAGGCGCTGCTGTTTCCGCCGATCGCCATACCGTGGCTGATCACCGGCACGGCGATGCTGATCTTTTTCTTCGACGTTGGCATCGGCCGTGGCCTGCATGCCATCCTGCTCGGCCATGTCGCACTGGCGCTGCCCTATGTCATCGTCGTCGTCTCGGCCCGGCTGCAGACCTTCGCGCCGGAGCTGGAAGAGGCGGCGCGCTCGCTCGGCGCCAACCAGTGGCAGGTGACGAGGCGCGTTACGCTGCCCTGGATCATGCCCGGCGTCATCGCCGGCGGGCTGTTTGCGTTTGCCGTTTCGTTCGATCAGTTCGTGGTGTCCTATTTCCTGGCGACGCCGGGCCAGACGACGCTGCCGGTCGAAATCTACGCCGCGATCCGCAAGGGTTTTACGCCCGAGATCAACGCGGTCTCGACCATCATCATTGTCGTGTCCATGGCGCTGATGCTGCTGACGGCGCGGTTCTTCAAATTCGGCGGAGAGAAATAATGGCCGGCGTGCAGGTATCTGATGTCTCGCGCAGCTTTGGCGCACACAAGGCGCTGGACAACGTCTCCATCGACTTCGCCGATGGCGGCTTCTACGCGCTGCTCGGGCCGTCGGGCAGCGGTAAGACCACGCTGCTGCGGCAGATCGCCGGGTTCGATTTTCCCGATTCCGGCCGCATCACCATCGGCGGTGAAAGCGTTGAGCGGGTGCCGGTCGAAAAGCGGCGCATCGGCATGGTGTTTCAGAACTATGCGCTGTTTCCCAATATGAGCGTCGCCGACAATGTCGCCTTCGGCCTGTCGGTGCGCGGCGAGGCCAGGGCGATCATCGCTACCGAGGTGCAGCGCGCGCTCGATCTGGTGCAACTCGGCAAGCTCGGTGGGCGGCGGCCGCATCAGCTGTCGGGCGGCCAGCGCCAGCGTGTGGCGCTCGCCCGCGCCATCGTCACCAAGCCGCGCGTGCTGCTACTCGACGAGCCATTGGGTGCGCTCGACAAGGCGCTGCGTGTCGACATGCAGATCGAGCTCAAACGTATCCAGCGCGAGATCGGCATCACCACGATCTTCGTCACCCACGACCAGGAAGAAGCGCTGACGATGAGCGACCGCATCGGCATATTGCGCGACGGCAGGCTGGTGCAGGAAGGCCCGCCGGAGGAGATCTATAACAGGCCGAAGAGCGAGTTCGCCGCCACCTTCCTCGGCGACGCCAACATTTTTCGCGGCGATACGACGGGCGATGGTATCCGGCTGCCGGACGGCACGGCGATTGCCGCCGGCGCGGGTGCCAAGCTTGCCGCCGGCGCCAAGGCGAGCTGCGCCGTGCGCCCCGAACGCATCCGCATCGCCACGGATGCCGGAGCGCCGGATGGCACCGCCAACATGCTCAAGGGGCAGGTTTCCAAGCGCATCTTCGCCGGCAACAACAGCACCTATTTCGTCGAGCGTGGCGGCCAGACGTTGAAGGTGATTGTGCAGAACACGGGTGTCGACAGGCTGGCGGAGGGCCAAGAGGTGGTGCTGCGCTGGTCGCCTGAGAGTACGGTGCTGCTTGCGGGTTAGACAGCGTTCCGTCACACCCCCCTCTGCCCTGCCGGGCATCTCCCCCGCAAGGGGGGAGATTGGCTGCTTCAGCGCCGATGCTCTTCCCGAAGCGTTGGGAATTTGCGAAGGCGGATATGAGGGCCAATCTCCCCCTTGCGGGGGAGATGCCCGGCAGGGCAGAGGGGGGGTGCTGTCCCTCCATCGGGCTAGATAGGGCCGGGAGCACATCTATGACGCTGGAATTGACGGCTAACGACCGATCCATGCTCGACGGCGAGCAGGGCCTGTCCGCAGCCGCTGCCATGAAAATCCTGGTCGCGTTTTCCAATGCGGTCGGGGCGGGCGGCCTGCTCGACATTGCCGGGGCCCATATCGACGGCTGTCTCTACCACGGCAAGGCCGGTCTCGATTTCGTGGAACGGCTGGTCGAAGGCGGCGGCCGGGTCCAGGTGCCGACGACATTGAATGTCGGCTCGTTCGACCTCATCCATCCCGGCATGGTCAAGATGCCGGCGGCGGAAGAGGTGCCGGCGCGGCGGCTGATGAAGGCGCATCTGGAGCTCGGCTGCCAGGCGACCTTCACTTGCGCACCTTACCAGACGCGGTTCAGGCCGGAGTTCGGCGAGCAGATCGCCTGGGGCGAATCCAACGCCATCGTCTTTGCCAATTCGGTGATCGGCTCGCGCACCAATCGCTACGGCGATTTCATCGATCTGTGCTGCGCCATGACTGGGCGCGCGCCGGCCTGGGGTCTGCATCTGAGCGAGAACCGGCGCGGCCGGATCCTATTTGAGCTGGATGTTCCGGACGGCGAGCCGAGCGACAGCCTTTTCGTCGGCGTCGGGCTATTCATCGGGCAAGCGAGCGGCGACCGCGTTCCGGTGATTGCCGGTCTGCCGCAGCCGCGCGATGAGGACCAGCTAAAGGCGCTGGGCGCGGCGGCTGCAACGACGGGTGCTGTGGCGCTGTTCCATGCGGTCGGCATCACGCCGGAAGCGATGACGCTCGATGAGGCGTTCCAGGGTCATGCGCCTGACGAAACGATCCGCATCACCCGCGCCGATATCGACCATGCGCTGGCCAGCTTATCGAGCGTACGGGATGGCGCGCCGGTGGCGGCCGTGTCGCTCGGCACGCCGCATTTTTCGTATGAGGAGTGGATGCGACTGCTGCCGCTGCTGCGCGAGGCAGCACCCGGAAGGCGCATACCGATCTACGTCAACACGGGCCGTGCGACCCTGGCGCGACTGCAGGAGGAGGGCGCGCTGGCGGGGATGGAGGCGTTTGGTCTGGTCCCGGTCGCCGACACCTGCACCTATGTCACATCGATCCTGGAACGCCTCGACGGCGTCGTGATGACCAATTCCGGCAAATGGGCGCATTATGCACCGGGCAATATCGGCGTGTCCGTCGCCTTCGCAGAGATGGAGGATTGCATCCGCTCCGCTGCCGTCGGGCATGTCGTGCGGAGCGCCTCATGACGCGACCGGTGGAACGAACCGGCACCTTCCAGTTGGCCGGCGAAGCCAAGGGCCAGGCGCTGGTGTTCTCGCAACCGCTCAGCTTCTGGGGCGGTATCGATGCCGAGACCGGCGACATAACAGACCATTCCCATCCGGGCCTCGGCCAAAATGTCGCCGGCAGGATTTTGGTCATGCCAAGCGGGCGCGGGTCGTCGTCGTCCTCCTCGGTCCTGGCCGAGGCGATCCGCCGGGGAACGGCGCCGGCCGGTATTTTGCTGGAGCGGCCGGACCCAATCCTGGCGGTCGGCGCTATCGTTGCAGAATTCCTCTACGGAACCCGCATGCCGCTGGTGGTGTGCGATATTGCGGGTATTGTTTCCGGTGATCAGGTCATGATTGGCGTTGATGGGGATGGTGGGGCGGTCGTCGGCAGGACCCAGGATCGCTGAGAGTCAGCGCTGCCCCTCATCTGCCTGCCGGCATCTTCTCCCCGTATAGTGACGGGGAGAAGGACGTCTTCGCCGATGATTTCGCCAATCGCCAGCGTCGCAGAAAGAACGCCAGCATTGCGTCCAGCCCCTTCTCCCCGTCGCTATACGGGGAGAAGTGCCTGGCAGGGCGATGAGGGGCAGCGCTGACGCTTTCAATCCATGCTCCCATCAAACGCGCCTCATTCAGCCATCAATCCGGCAGAGCCACGCCGCCAATAGGCAGCCGCCAGCGTCTGATCGCGACCAAGTCCCAGCGTGTCGCGCCAATATTCGCGCACGATCTTGGCGGCAGCGGCTTCCGCCGCGAACCAGCCGAACGCCGAACCGTCCTGCGGCCACGCCACCGAGCGGACAGCCTCGGCCAGGAATCTGTCCTCGCCCGCCGCCACGCCATCCCGTGTCAGCCAATGCACTTCGATGCGGGTGGGATTGGCGATCTTCTGCCGTTCACCGTCATTGGCGATCTCGACGAAGGCAACGCCTTTCGTCTCGGTCGGCAGCGTCTCCAGCAGCCGCGCCAGCGCCGGCAGGCCGGTTTCATCGGCACCCAAGACATACCATTCTGCCTGCCGCACCGGACGGCCGACCGGTCCCATGATGCCGACCTTCATGCCGGGCGCTGCCTGCATGGCCCAGGTGGAGCCGACGCTCTCGCCGGGATGAATCAGGAAGTCGACATCGATGATGCCCTTTTCCACGTCGAGCGCGCGGATGGTATAGACGCGCGCCACCGGGCGCCGGTCATCGGCGGGCCAGGCCGGGAGGCCATTGCCGCCCAGCACCGGCCAGAGCGGATCGGGGACATCCCTCGTCGGAAACAGCATGCGGATGTGCATGCCGCCGAACTTGGCGAAGCGCGAGAGGTTCTCGCCGGCCAGGCGGATGCGGCGCATATGCGGGGTGAGGTCGCGAACATCCGTCACCACCATCTCGCGGAACTGAGCGAGGCTGGTTTCGCCTGAGAGATCGCCGGTCCAGACGATCTCGGGGTTTTCCTCCTTGGCGTAGACCTGTACGGCCGTGGCCAGCAGGTCCTTGATACGGGCCAGCCCGTCGCGGTCGGCGGCATTGGCCCGCATCACCAGCCGTTCCATGTCGAAAGAGGCGCCACCGAAGGCAAAGCGGAAATCGATGCGCTGTCCCTGATGCGAAGCATCGGCCTCGAAGCTCCGCAGTCTGTCGCTGATGCTGTCCATGTAATCAGGCAGACGCCGCAGGTTGAGCTGTGCCTCACAGGCCAGTTCACGCACCGATGCTTCGTTCATTGTCAGCCTCCGATCCTGCCGGTGAGGGCCACCTTGAAGGTGCGGCCCTTGCCCTGTTCGGTTGCCGCCGAGGTCGACCATGCGCTTTGCGGGTCGGTGTAGGCGGTGTTGAAGACGTTATCGACGCCGAAATCGAGCTTGAGGTTGTCATTGACGCGCCAGTTGGCGAAGACGTTGACCAGATCGAAACCGTCATCGACGACCGGCACGGCGTTGGGATTGGTGCGGCTGGTACGGGTGATCTTGCCGACGCTGAGATACTGCGCGCCGACGGTGAGCTGGTCCTCCAGCATGCGGAAGCCGATCGTGGCGGAGAAGCGGTCGAGCGGCGTGTTGTTCAGTGCCTGGCCGGAATAGACGCCGCTGACGACCTTGGCGTCGATCAGCGCACCGGAGAGGTTCACGAAACCTGAGCCATAGTCATAAACCATCTCGGCCTCGACGCCCTTCAGGCGTGCGTCGCCGATGTTGATTGCCGTGCGCGGCAGGACGGTCAGGTCGACGTCGATATAGTCCTCGACGGCGGTGTGGAAGACGTTGACCTTGGCGCGCAGCCGGTCACCCGCTGTCAGCACATCGTCATATTTCACGTTGACGCCGGCCTCCCAGTTCTTTGCCGTCTCGGGCTGCAGCAGAAGATTGGGCCGGTATGTATCGCCGCCGCCATGCGCGCCGCCGCCGCGGAAGACATCCTGCAGGCCCGGCGCCCGGTAACCTTCGGAATAGGTGCCGTAGAGTTGAAAACCGTCGAATGGCGTGACGCCGACGGTGAGGCGCGGTGACCAACGGTCGCCGGAGATTGAGGCCTGCTGCGGCAGCGGCACGCGGGTCTCGCCGTCGAGCTGGTAGCCGTCGTAACGCATGGCCGCAATCACCTGCAGCCAGTCCTCATAGTCGCCCTGCCATTGCAGGAAGCCGCCATAGCCCTGCTGTTCGCCGGCGCCGAAATGCGCCGCTTCCGAGGAGGCCTCGAGATAGTAGTAATCGAGTCCGTAGGTCAGCGTATGTGCTAGTCCCCAGGCGTCGAAACGTGAGGAGTTCTTCACGTTGAAGCCGGATGTGGCGACATCGTAGAAGCGGAAATTGCCGATCGCCGAGGTAGGCCAGACCTGTGTCTGCTCGGCGCGGGTGCGGTTGTGGTAGGCATTGGCGCTGAAGTCGATCAGCTCGTTGTCGTCGGGCTTCCAGGTGTAGGCGGCGGTGTAGGTCTGGTTGGTGGTGTTGGTGTCGTAGCGGCTCAGCGTCGGCGAGGTCGAGCCGCTCGATCCGGTGATCTGGTCGTTGTAGCGCTGCAGGATGGCGCCGAGCTTCAGCTCGTGGCCATCGGCCGGCCGCAGCGTCGTCTTCAGATAGCCGCTGGTCACCCGCTCGCCGGTCCATGGCACGGTGTCGCCGTCGGTGTAGCTGTCGCGATCGCGGTAGATGAGGTTGCCGATGATGTCGGCATCGTCGCTGAAGCGGTAGGCGCCGGTGGTGCTGGTGGTGAAGCCGTCGCCATTGTCCTCATAGCCAAGCTTCTCGCTCAGCGCCCAGCGTTCGTTCTTCTTGAGGAAATCGCCGGCATCCTTGGTCTCGAAGGAGACGACGCCGCCGATGCCGCCCGAACCATAGGCATTCGACACCGGACCGCGAATGACGGTGGCTTCCTTGATGAGATCGGGTTCGACATAGAACGAGCCAGAGCCATGACCGACGCGCCAATAGTCCTGGCGGGCGCCGTCGAGGGTGACGACGACGCGGCCATATTGCTCCAGGCCGCGGATGTTAATGGCGGTTGCGGGATCATCACCATTCATCGAGGCAGCGACGCCCGGTGTGGTGCGGAACATGTCGGCGGCTGTGTCGGGCTGAATGCGGTCGAGTTCGTCCTGATCGACGGCGCTGATGGCGGCCATCGATTCGATCACCGCCGTTTTGATCATCGTCGCCGAGATGGTGATCACATCGAGCATCGTCGCCGGCTGGTTCTGCGCGACACTGGCCGGCGCCAGGCGGCCGGTCTTGGCGGCGGCCTTTTTCTCCAGGTCCTGTTCCTGCGCGCTGGCAAAAGGCACGGCGCACAGGCCGAGCACGAAGGCAAGCGCGGTGCTCGCCATCAAGGTCGTGTTTGTTGTCGTTGTCATGGTCATGCAGCCCCCAAGCAAAAGCAAAACTGCTGGCGGTGGCTGAAGGGCCTTGGCTGGCATGATCGAGAATCCCTCGACCAGGCGGGTCAGGGCAGGGGTCACATATTAAAACATGATGACATCAGTCAACTTTAAATTTATAGCCGACCATCATCGGAAGCATCTGGCACGGAGGCAGCGGCATGGTCGGCAGGGCGGGCGAGGGCAACAGGATCGGCTGGTTGCAACCGGGCAGGATCGCAGCGGTGCTGCTTCTGGCGCTGTCGGTGCTGGCGCCCTCCTGCGGCTTCAAGGCGCTGGCCGCCGAGACGGTTGTCGACGCGCTGGGACGAACCGTCGCGCCGGGACCGGCAACAAGGATCCTGACGCTCGGCTCCGACGTCACCGAGATCGTCCATGCGCTCGGCGCCGGCGAGCGGATCATCGCCATCGATCGCGGCAGCAAGTATCCGCCTGATGTGACCGGAAAACCCAATGTCGGCTATCGCCGCCAGCTTTCGGTGGAGGGCGTCGCGGGCCTGCGCCCTGACCTGATCCTGGCGGCCGAAGACAGCGGACCGCCCGAGGCGATGGAGGTGCTGAAGTCGCTGGCGATCCCGATCGTCTTCATCTCGCAGGACAACACCCCGCACGGCATCGAGCGCAAGATCACGCTGATCGCCGCCAGCCTTGGGCTCGAGGACAAGGGCAGGGCGGTTTCCACCGAAGTGCTCGTTGCCTTCCAGGCCGCAGCTGATCTGGCTGCGAAAATTCCGCCGGCGCGGCGCAAGAAGGTGGTGTTCTTCCATGGCTTTGTGAAGCTGAGCGCAGCCGGCGCCGGCACCTCGGCCGACGCCATCATCCGCTACGCCGGCGGCCTCAACCCGATGGGTGTCGTGCAGGGCTACAAGGCGGCATCGGAGGAAAAGCTGATCGAGATGGCGCCTGATGTCATCCTGATGATGAGCGACGGCAAGGGCGGGCCGACGCCCGAGCAGGTGTTCGGCAACCGCGCGCTGGCGGCAACGCCGGCGGCGGCCAACAAGGCGCTGGTCGTGCTTGACGGCGCCTACATGATCGGCTTCGGTCCGCGCACATCAGATGCGATCCGCGACCTGGCGAAGGCGCTCTATCCCGAAGGGGAATGACGCCGTAAATCGGAAGGCGGTTCGGCTGGGCAATACCAATTTCGTCGCCGAACCCGTTGCGCTTGATAAATCCTGTCCGTCCGGATTTCTCCGGATCGGCTTCCGCCCGAACAAACTTGGCGGCTCAGCCTGAAACATTGGCACGATATTCTAAGCCGCGCGGTTGACCGCGAATGCGCTCTCCAGCCTATAATTATACTAAATTCATAGACTAACTGCGAACGTTCGGAGCGCTCGCATCTTGGGCTGTGAAAAATGGTTGCACATGGAGCGCATCGATGCCGAAGACAGAGTCCAATCCGATTGACCTCGGCACCAGGGCCACCGACTTCCTGCTGCCCGACGCGCAAGGCGTGCTGCACCGCCTCGCCGATTTCGACGCCAAGCCGGCCCTGCTCGTCGCCTTCATTTCCAACCGTTGCCCGTTCGTCGTGCTGATCCGCGAGCAGCTTGCCGCTTTCGCCAGGGATTATGCGGGCAAGGGGCTGCAAGTGGTGGCGATCAACGCCAACGACCACGAAGCGCATCCGGAAGAAACGCTTGCCCGTATCGGCGAAGAGGCCGAAAAATTCGGCTATTCCTTCCCCTATCTCAAGGATGCGTCGCAGCAGACGGCGAAAGCCTATGGCGCGGCCTGCACGCCCGACTTCTTCCTGTTCGGCACTGACCGGCGGCTCGCCTATCACGGCCGGTTCGACGAGGCGCGGCCGGGCAACGGCAAGCCGGTGACGGGTGCCGATCTGCGAGCGGCGGTCGACACGGTGTTGGAGGGCGGCAGGCCCATTGCCAGCCAAGTGCCGTCGATCGGCTGCAACATCAAATGGAGTGCCGGCAACGAGCCGGTCTGGTCTTCCAGCGCGGCGCGCGCGGCCTAGCGCCGGCCTCGACGCATTCGCCAGGTGTCCATGCCCAAGCCGCAAAAATCCGCTTCCGACAGCTTGCTGCTCCAGGCAGACGTGCTGGTGCTGGGTGGCGGTCCGTCGGCCGCCTGGGCAGCAATCGCTGCGGCCGAGAGCGGCGCCAAGGTGGTGCTGGCCGACAAGGGCTATCTCGGCACCAGCGGCGCCACCGCGCCGTCCAACACCGGCACCTGGTGCGTGCCGCCGGGCGACAACAGGCATGCCGTGGTCGAACGACGCTGGCAGCGCACCGGCGAACTCGCCGACCCGCGCTGGATGCTGCGCTGCGTCGACACCGCCTACCGCAACCTGCTCAGGCTGTCCGAATGGGGCTATCCCTTTCCGAGCGAGGATGACGGACGGCTCTACATCGCCAATCTGCGCGGCCCGGACTACATGCGCTTCATGCGCCGCCGGGTGCTTTTGGCCGGCGTCACCGTGCTCGACCATCATCCCGCGCTCGAACTGTTGTCGGATGGGGATGCGATTGTCGGCGCCGCAGGTGTTGCGAGACAGATCGGCCAGGACTGGCGCGTCGACGCCAACGCCGTGGTGCTGGCGACCGGCGGCTGCGCCTTTCGCGAACGCATCCTCGGCGCCACCGGGCTGACTGGCGACGGCTATCTGATGGCGGCCGAAGCCGGCGCCAGCCTGTCGGGTATGGAGTTCACCGGCAAATACACGCTGGCGCCCTATGGCTCATCGCTGAACAAGGGCCTGCCGTTCCGCTGGGCCTCGTTCCATCGCGAAGATGGCTCGCCAATCGTCGGACCGACCGGCGAGCCGTTGCGTAACGGCATCGGCGACCGTGAGGAGGAAGTGGCGCGCGCGCTGATCGACGGCCCGGTCTATGCGCGGCTCGATCAGGCCGAGCCGGCGCTGCAAGGCTGGCTGCGCCAGGGCCAGCCGAATTGCTTCGTGCCCTACGACCGCGCCGGCATCGACCCGTTCAGCGAGTTGTTCCGCATCACCTTGCGCGCCGAAGGCACGGTGCGCGGCACCGGCGGCATCGACATCGTCTCCGACGATTGCGCCACCGGCGTGCCCGGCCTCTATGTCGCCGGCGATGCCGCCAGCCGCGAGATCATGACCGGGGCCGTGTCGGGCGGCGGCGCCGTCAATTCGTCCTGGGCGCTGGCCAGCGGCTGGTGGGCCGGCAAGGGCGCTTCGACCCATGCCAGGCGCCGGACCGGCAAGGCGTTCCGCAGTGCGGTGCAGTCGCTTGGCCAGGCTGGATTGCGTCCTGCATCTTCGCCGCGTGCCGACACCTCGGCAGGCGAGGTCATCGAGGCGGTGCGCAACGAGGTGACGCCGCTCGACAAGAATTTCTTCCGCACCGGCGAGGGCCTGGAGAAAAGCGGCGAGCGGCTGGAGAGTGTCTGGCGCGACGTGCGCGACCATCTGCAAGGCGAGGGGCTGGATCGGGTCCGCACGCGCGAGGCGGCATCGATCGCCGCTGCCGGGCGCTGGTCCGTGGCCGCGGCGCTGCACCGCGCGGAAAGCCGAGGCATGCATCGCCGCACCGACCTGCCGGGCAAGAGCCCGGCCTTCGTGCACCGGCTGGTCATCACTGGTGTGGATGAGTTCCGCATCGCAGGTGCGCCTGAGCGGCTGGCGGACCTGGCGTCATGATCGAGATCGTCTCGGCCACGCGCTGCGTCGAATGCGACATCTGCGTCAAGGTGTGCCCGGCCAACGTCTTCGACGCGACCGAGAACGGCGTGCCGGTGATCGCCCGCCAGGAGGACTGCCAGACCTGCTTTCTGTGCGAGATCTACTGCCCGACCGACGCGCTTTACGTGGCCGAGTTCGCCGAGGGGTCGACCGGCATCACGGAAGCTCAGGCCGACGCCCGACAGCTGTTCGGCTCCTATGCCCGCGCGCTTGGCTGGAAGCGCGGCAAGGCGGGCGGCTCGGAATTCGACCCGACGCACCGCATCCGCGTGGCGCAGTGAACCGATCGGAGACAGATATGGATCGCCCGAACATGGACCGGATCGTCGTCAGCGACATCAGCAAGACGTTCCAGCTCAAGCCGGGGCAGTTCGTCACCGTGGATGGCGAGGCGACCGACCGCGTCACCGTGCTCGATGGCGTTGATCTCTCGATCCGCAAAGGCGAGTTCATCACGCTGGTCGGCCCGAGCGGCTCGGGCAAGTCGGTGCTGCTCGATATCATTGGCGGGCTGACGCAGGCGACCGGCGGCAACGTCCAGCTCGACGGCAGGCGCATCACCAGGCCCGATCCAAAGACCGGCTATGTCTTCCAGCAGTATGCGTTGTTTCCCTGGCGCACGGCGCTCGCCAACATCGAATATGCGCTGGAAGTGCGCGGCGTCGCCAAGGCCGAGCGTACCGTCACAGCCCGCCATCTGTTGGCGCTGTTCGGCCTTGCTGGTTTCGAGGACCGTTTTCCCAACCAGCTGTCCGGCGGCATGCAGCAGCGTGTGGCAATCGCGCGTGCGCTGGCCAGCAACCCGGAAGTGCTGCTGATGGATGAGCCGTTCGCGGCGCTCGACCAGCAGACGCGTGAACTGCTGCAAGGCGAGCTGCTGCGGATCTGGGGCAAGATCAACACGACTGTCATTTTCGTCACCCACTCGATCGACGAGGCGATCTTCCTCGCCGATCGCGTGGTGGTGATGACGGCGCGGCCGGGCGCGGTGAAGGAGATCATCGATATCGACCTGCCACGGCCGCGCGACGGCGATATCCGCGCCAGCGCCGAATTCAACGCCTATCGCGCCCGCGTCTGGGACGTGCTGCGCGACGAGGTCAACAAGGCGCAGAAGGACTGGACCCTGTCGCCAGCCTTCAGTCACTGAGGAGCTGGACCAATGGCCTATCTGACCGAGAAGTTTGGCTCCGCTGGAGCGCTCCACCTGTTTGCCGGCGCTGGCGAAACGGTCGCTGCCGCCAGGGTCCCTGCCATCAAGGCCAGCGCCAAGATCCGGAGCAAGAAAGCAAGCCACGGCACGTTCCTCTATGGCCTGCCGCTGCTCGGCCTGTTCTTCCTGCTGTGGGAGATCGCGCCCCGGCTTGGCTGGCTGAACCGGATTTTCTTTCCGCCGCTGAGCGAGGTGCTGGTCGCCTGGTGGGCGCTGCTCGCCTCGGGCGTGCTGATCGAGCATATCGGCATAAGCCTGCAGCGCGCTGCCATTGGCTTCGCACTCGGCGTGGTGGTGGCCATCCCGCTCGGTCTGTTGATGGGCCGCTATTCGCTGTTCGAGAAGGTTTCCGACCTTCTGGTGCAGACGCTGCGCAACACATCGCAATTCGCACTGCTGCCGGTGTTCATCCTTTTGCTCGGCATCGGTGAGGAATCGAAGGTGGCGATCACCTTCTACTCCTCGGTTTTCTTTCTCCTCGTCAACACGATCAGCGGCGTCAAGTCGGTGGATCCGCTGCTGATCAAGGCGGCGCGCTCGATGGGTACGTCCGATTTCGATCTGTTCCGGAAAGTCATCCTGCCGGCCAGCATTCCCTCGATCGTCGCCGGCGCCCGGCTGGCGGTGAAATCTTCGCTGTTCGCGGTCATCGGCGCCGAGATGCTGGCGGCCAAATCCGGCCTCGGTTTCCTCATCCAGAACTCGCAGCTGATGATGGAAACGGCCGACATGTATGCCGGCATCCTGACGCTGACCGTCATCGGCCTGACCGTCAATTACCTGCTCGTCTGGTTCGAGCGCTGGGCAACAGCCTGGAAAGGCCAGTCCGAGACCTCGCTCATCTGAGCCGTCCATTCATTCCAATCAGGAAGGATTTTCCCATGCCCAGCATTCCATTCGATGCACTTCGCCGACTGCTCCTGAAGGGCGCCATTGCCGTCGTCATCGGCCTTGGCGGCATGCCTGCCTTCGCCCAGGACAAGCCGGAAATCATCCGCATCGGCAGTACCGCGCCGGGGCATCTCAAATTCATCCTCGCCCAGAAGGACGGCTGGTGGGAGAAGGAGTTCGCCAAGGACGGCATCAAGGTCGAACTGGTGACTTTCAATGGCGGTTCGGAGGCGACGACAGCGTTGGCCACCGGCGCGATCGAATTCACCTATACCGGCAACAATCCAGCGCTGCGCGTTGCGGCGTCCGGCGCCGACATCAGGCTGATCGGCCTGTCGAGCTATGTGAAGGCCGGCGGTTCCTACATCGTCGTCAAGACCGACTCGCCGCTGAAGACGCTGCAGGATCTCAAGGGTAAGAAGGTCGCCTATTTGACCGGCACGGTGCGGCATTCGAATTTCAGCAAGGCGCTGAACAGCGTCGGCCTGACCACCAATGATGTCGAAGGTCTGAACCTGCCTTTCGAGGCATCCGGCCCGGCGCTGCTGCGCGGCGATATCGACGCCATTGTCGAGACCGATTCGACGGCGGCCAAGCTGGTCGACACCGGCGAGGCGCGCGTCCTGTTCGACACCAGCACCCATCCGGAATGGAACGTGCCCAACGTCATCTCGGTCAACGGCGCCTTCGCGGCGAAATATCCCGATCTGGTCAAGCGGCTGCTGAAGGTCGATATCGAGATTTCGCGCTGGGCCGACGCCCATCCGGACCAGACGATCAAGACCTTTGTCGAGGCGACCAAGTCGTCGGAAAAATCCGTCCGCAAGACCTATGCCGACGGGGTGTTCCATCAGGATCCGAAACTCACGGACGACGCGATCGCCGCCTTGCAGGGCGAGGAGAAATTCATGGCCAGCGCCGGGCTCCTGAAGGGCTCGATCGACTATGGCAAATGGGTCGACAAGAGCTTTGTCGATGGCGCCGCGGCTGAAGTCGCTGCCGTCCAATAGGCCCGGAAAGATCGAGCGGGCGGCGCTTTGCGGCGCCGCCTCGTACAGGTCAAATCTCCGGAATGTTCTCCTTGAAGATCACCTGCAGCCTTGGCTGGTGCAGTTCATAGGGCCGTCCCCGGACCGCATGGATCAGAGTGTTGAGCGCTTCGCGGGCCTCGACGCGCGGGTTCTGGTCGATCACCGCGTCGAGCGTGCCGTCGAGCAGAAGATCCTTGGTGCCGTCCGTCACCTCGTGGCCGAGGAAAACCATGGACTGGGCGCGGCCGCGTTCCTTGAGCGCGCGGGCGATGCCGGTGTTGCCGGCGCCGACATTGTAGATCGCGGCAAGGTCGGGATGCCGCTCCAACAGGGCTGACGCTTCCGAATAGGCCTTCTCGCGGTCGTCGAGCATTTCGCGCATCTCGACGATCTGCAGATTGGGCGATTCCTCCGTCAGGATATGGCGGAACCCCATCTCGCGTTCCTCGTGGCCGCGATAAGACAGCGAGCCGGCGAACAGCGCCACCTTGCCCGGACGCCCCGATCCCATGAAGCGGTTGAGCAGATAGCCGGCCAGCCGCCCGGCGGCGCGGTTGTCGATGCCGATATAGGCGACCCTGGGCACATGCAGGATATCGGACGCGATGGTCACCACCTTGATGTCGTTGGCCGATAGGGAGCGGATCGCTTCGCGCACCGTCGGATGGTCAAGCGCGATGACGCCGACGCCTTGCGTCTGTCCGCGCAGATCCTGCAACAGGCGAGCGAGCCGGTCAGGATTGAAGCCCTCTATGGTGGCGATACGAACATCGAGGTCGGGCCGCGCCAGAGCCTGTGCCTCGATGTGGCGGTGCAGCATCTTGATGAAGGAATTGGTGCCGGCCGGCAGGGCGAAGTCGAGCCGGATGACCTCGCCGGGCGAGGGCCGTGGCGGCGCACCGTTCGGGCCTTCGGCGATGTAGCCGAGGCGCTGCGCCATTTCGAGCACGATTTCCCGTGTGCGCGCCCGTACGCCGGGTCGGTTGTTGAGCACGCGGTCGACGGTGGCGGCCGAGACGCCGGCCTCCCGGGCTATGTCAGTCAGGGTGGAACGCACCGTCTTTCATCTCCTGCATGTGTCGGATCGGCTGGTGACGGCTTCCCCGCCATCCGCGATTCTGATGGGAAATGATGTATCCGCCCTTGGCCGATGTGCAAGCCGCCGCGCTAAATCAAATGGTCCGGCAGGGCTGCGCGGGGCCGGGAAGGGCCGGGTGCCCTCAAATTGAGGCATCCGGCGTGACGCATGGATCCCGTTTTTGTGCATTTCCTTGCCTTGTTGCAACGTTATGAGGTGTTTTGATTATTTATGATGTTGACAGTCTTGCCATGCTGCCGTCAATATCCCTCATAAGGGCCGTGGAGGAAACGTGGCCCTGAGGGAGGAGTTTCAATGTCTGACTTGATCCGCATCTCGCGGCGCCGGCTGCTGGAATCCGGAGGAAAGGCGGCTGTGATCATGGCCGCCGCTGGTATCGCACCCCAATTCATTCGTCCCGGCCGCGCCTATGCGGCCGACGCGCTGGCGCCCGGCATGATCGGCGGCCCGACGGGCTTCGATGGAGCCGAGCGCTACCAGTATGGCGCCGACACGCCGGAAGGCCGCGCCATCGAGGCGGCCAAGGCGCTGAAGGGCGCCGGCAAGGCGCCGGCCAAGATCGTGCTCGGCCTGTCCGACGGCTCGATCGGCCAGCTCACGCAGCCGTTCCCGGCCGGTGCGCCGTCGATCAAGGAGCTGTGGGAAAAGGAAACCGGCATCGCGATCGAAATCGTCGGTTTGCCGAACGGCCAGGAATTCACCAAGACGATGCAGGACATCTCCACCAAGGGTGGGGCCTACGACATCTACTCGACAGAATGGAACCGTCTTGGCGACCTCGCCGAAACCGGCGGCATCGCCAAGCTCGACGACTTTGTCGCGCAGCATAAGCCTGAATGGGACGATCCGGTCAGCGGCTATGTCAACGGCGCCAAGGGCGTGTCGCTGCTCAACAAATACCGCGGCTCGAACTATGGCGTGTCGCTGGACGGCGACTTCCAGACCTGGGTCTACCGCACCGACCTGTTCGGCGACGAAGCCGAGAAGAAGGCCTTCAAGGACAAATACGGCTACGATCTGGCGCCGCCGAAGACCTGGAAGCAGCATGGCGACATAGCCGCCTTCTTCCAGCGACCGGACAAGGGCCTGTTCGGCTCGACCGACCTGCGCAACCAGGGCTGGGGCTACACGAACTGGTACCAGCGCTATGTCTCGATGGCTTCGCCCAACCAATTCCTGTTTGGCGATGACGGCAAGCCGATGATCAATTCCGAGCAAGGTATTGCCGCCACCAACGAATATGTCGCTTCGCTCGCGCATCATTCGCCGGATGCGATCTCCTGGGGTTGGCCGGAGCAATACGGCAACTTCGCCAAGGGTGGTGCGGCGATGACCTGCGCCTTCTCCAACTTGCCGAAATTCCTCGACAATGCCGGCAACAAGGATTCAGCCGTCACCGGCAAGATCGGCTCGATGCTGCCGCCCGGCCGCGAGATCGGCGGCAAGCTGATCAGCCGTTCCGTGCTGTGGTTCTCGCTGACCGGCATGGTCTCGTCGCAGTCGAAAAACCAGGAGGTCGCCTATCTCCTGCTGCAATGGCTGGGCTCGGCCCGCATCTACGCATGGATGAGCGCCAACCCCGGCGGTTATCTGGACCCGTTCCGGCTTTCGGACTTCTCCGATCCGCTGGTGCGCCAGACCTATCATGCCTACCACATGGACGTCGTGCGCGAGACGGTCGCCCGCACCGTGCCAACCATCAACTATCCCGGCGCGACAGCCTTCCACAATGCGCTCGACGAGAACCTGATGGCGGCGCTGACCAAGGCCAAGACATCGGAGCAGGCGATGGCCGATACCGAGGCAGAGTGGAAAAAGATCGCCCGGCGCACCGGCGAGGACAAACTGCTCGAAGCCATCAAGACCAACAAGGAGGCCTGGCCGACAGTTCTCGACCCAATCGTCTGATCTTTCTCCCTGGATCATATCGAAGGAGGGGAGGAGCTTGCTTCTCCCCTCCGCCCACAACGCCACCAGCAAAGCCGCCAGATGAAGCGTTCCGTTCCTTTCCTGATATTCCGCTATGCCGCGATCTTCGCGGCCATGGCGGTGACGCTGGTGCCGATCCTGTGGATGGTATCGATGGCCTTCAAGCCGATCGCCGAATGGTCGGCGACCGGCGCCGACCTGACCTGGTGGCCGAAGAACCCGACGCTCAGCAATTTCCGTTTCGTCTTCGGCGAGTCGACCAACAATTTGATCGTCGCGCTCGACCGTAACGCGCTGAAGCCGATCCTCGCATCGCTGCTGTCGGCGGTTTTCGGCACGGTGATCGCCATGTCGGCGGGCACTGCCGCGGCTTATGGGCTGTCGCGTTTCGGCTCCGGCCAGAACCTGCCGCTGGCGCTGATCCAGCTCCGGATCTTTCCGCCGATGGCGGTCATGATCCCGGTGATGATCATGTGGGCTTTCCTCAACTTCACCGATAGCTGGTGGGGCCTGGCGCTGATCTACGGCATCGTCACCTTGCCGTTCGCCTTCTGGCTGATGAAAACCTTCTTCGACGACATGCCGCGCGAGATCGAGGAGGCGGCGCTTGTCGAGGGCTGTTCGCGGCTGCGCGTCTTCACGCGCATCACGTTGCCGATGATGCGCGCGCCGCTGGCAAGTGCCGCGCTCTTCGTCTTCATCCTCAACTGGTCGGACTATCTGATCGCGCTGCTTCTGACGACGCGCGAATGGGTGACCATCCCCGTCTACATGGCCTCGCTATCCTCCTCGATGACCGGGCAGCTCTATGGCGCCAAGGCGGCGCTTGGCCTGATCGCGGCCGTGCCGCCCGTCATCATGGGCATCGCCATCCAACGTCATCTTGTGCGCGGGTTGACGTTCGGGGCGCTCAAGCAATGAGCGCGGTGACTGTCATGACTTCCAAGGATGAGATGAAAGCCGTCGGAGCAAAGTCGGTTTCGCGCGATGAGGGCGCAAGGCTGGGTTTCCGGCTCACGCTGCCTGCGCAGATCCTGGTGCTGTTCATCTCGGCCTTCCCGCTGTTGATGCAGCTCTACATCAGCGTCACCGACTGGTCGCCCCTGTCGGGCACCGGCTGGTGGAACGCCTGGTCGATGTGGAACAGCTTTGCCAACTACACCGATCTCGCCGTCGACACGCGCTTCTGGAGTGCGCTGAAGCGTACGGCCATCGTCATGATCGTCTGCGTGCCGGCGGAATTCCTGCTTGGGCTGGCGCTGGCGACGCTGTTTGCCGACGATTTCCCGGGCAAGCGCGTCTTCTATTCCATCCTGCTGATGCCGATGATGGTGGTGCCGGCGGTGGCCGGCTACATGTTCTTCATGCTGTTCCAGTCGGGCGGCCCGGTGAACGACATCTTGTCGTCGCTCACCGGATCTTCTGTCACCATCGCCTGGCTGTCGGATCCGACGCTGGCGCTGATCGCGGTGATGATCGCCGACATCTGGCAGTGGACGCCGCTGATGTTCCTTATCCTGCTTGCCGGCCTGGTCGGCGTGCCGGAGGACCAGATCAAGGCGGCGACGCTGCTCGGCGCCAATCCGTGGCAGCGCTTCGTCACCATCGTGCTGCCGAAGATGAAGACGATCATCATCATCGCGCTGGCGATCCGGGTGATCGAGAACTTCAAGATCTTCGACACGCTCTACATCATGACCGGCGGCGGTCCAGGCGTCGCCACCGAAACCATCTCGGTCTACATCTACAAGCTCACCACGCAGGACCTGATCTGGGGCTATGTGGCGGCGATCGCGCTGGCCATATTGATCGTGCTCTCGATCGTCGCGGTGTTCGCCATGAAGCGCATGGCGCGGGCGCGCGAGGTGCCGGCATGAGTGCCATTCACCTGCAGAACCTTGTCAAGAAATTCGGTGACTTCACCGCGCTGAAGACCATGGACCTGGCAATCGCCGACGGCGAGTTCATGGCGCTGCTCGGACCGTCGGGCTGCGGCAAGTCGACGACGATGAACATGATCGCCGGCATGGAGGAACCGACCGGCGGCAAGATCCTGTTTGGCGAACGCGACATGGCCGGCGTGCCGATGGGGCGTCGTGGCGTCGGCTTCGTCTTCCAGAACTACGCCATCTTCACGCATATGACGGTGCGCCAGAACCTTGCCTATGGACCAAAAATGCGAGGGGCTGCCAAAGCCGAGATCGATCGCCGTGTCGGCGCTATCGCTGAGATGCTGCAGCTGACGCCGCTGCTCGACCGCAAGGCCGACAGGCTGTCGGTCAACATATTGCAGCGGGTGGCGATCGGCCGCTCGGCGATCATGGAGCCGGCGATCTTCCTGCTCGACGAGCCGCTCTCCAATGTCGACGCCGCTTTCCGGGCCGTCATGCGCACCGAACTGAAGCAGTTGCAGCGGCAGTTCCGCCAGACCATGGTCTATGTCACCCACGACCAACTCGAGGCGATGACCATGGCCGACCGCATCGCGGTCATGGATCATGGCGTGCTGCAGCAGGTCGGCACGCCGCTCGAGGTCTACAACGATCCAGCCAATGTCTTCGTCGCCCGCTTTATCGGTGCGCCGGGCATGAACCTGCTCAAGGGCAGGCTGGCGGAGAGCGATCGCGGACTGGTCGTCGATCTCGGACCGTTGGGCGTCACGCCGCCGCTGCCGGGCGAACTCGCAGCGGCCATGCGCGGTGCGCGCGGCGAGGTGCTTTACGGATTCCGTCCTGAACAGGCGACGTTGGTGCAGAATGGGCAGGGCCTCGCAATGCCGGTGACCTTTGTCGAACGGATCGGTGCGCGGACCATCGTTCATCTCGGCCAGGGCGAGGCGGCTGTGAAAACGGTGTTCGACAATGATGTCGGACTGGCTATCGGCGACACCGCTGTCATTGCCCCCACGACGTCGTCGGTGCGCGTCTTCGACGCCGCTACCGGCCTTGCGATGAAGGCAGGTTGAGATGGCCGATATCGTCTTCCGTAATGTGACCAAACGCTACGGCAATACACTCGCCGTCGACGACGCCTCGTTCACCGTCAACGACAATGAGTTCTTCTGCTTCTTCGGACCGCCGCTGTCGGGCAAGTCGACCATTCTGCGCCTGGTGCTCGGGCTGGAGACACCTGACACCGGCGAAGTCCTGATCGGAGGCAGGCCGGTCAACGCGATGTCGCCGGCCGAGCGCAACGTGGCGATGGTGTTCCAGAACCTGGCGCTGTTTCCGCATATGAGCGCGCTCGAAAATGTCCGCTTTCCCCTGGTCGAACGCCGGGTCGCCGAGGCCGAGATCAAGCGGCGGGTCACGGACGTCGCGGCGAAGCTGCATATCGGCCATATCCTGCACAAGCCGCCGGGACAGCTTTCGGGCGGGGAGCGGCAGCGCGTGGCGATCGCCCGGGCTCTGGTGCGCGATCCCAATGCCTATCTGATGGACGATCCGATCTCGGCGCTAGACGCCAGGCTGCGCGAGGAAACGCGCGTCGAGCTGAAGCGCATCCAGCGCGAACTCGGCAAGACGCTGATCTATGTCACGCATGACCAGGAAGAGGCGATGTCGGTCGCCGACCGCATCGCCATCCTGGAGGACGGCAAGATCAGGCAGATCGGCACGCCGGCAGAGATCTACGACCGCCCCGCCAGCACCTATGTGGCAAGGCTGCTTGGCTCGCCGATGATGAACATTCTCAGATCGGCGCGCAGCGAGGGCGGTGTCGAAGCGGCTGAAGGGACGATCCGCATCGAAGACAGGACAGCGCCCGCCGACGCCGTGGAGATCGGCCTGAGGCCGGAAGACATCAAGGTTAGACCGTGGGCGGATGGGGGCCCGGGCCGCCCGGCGCGAGTGTTCGAGGTCGAGCCGCTTGGCGGCTATACCGTGGTGACGCTCGCTGCCGGGCAGGCGCGGCTGAAGGCATTGCTGCGCGGCCAGCCCGACGTCCGGCCGGATGCCATGGTGGTGATATCCTGCGAGCCGGCCAGAGTGCATTATTTCGAACAGAGCGGCGGAGCGTTGGCACGATGACGGCCGCCGCAAGGAAAGAGTTTCGGGAGGAAGAGATGGCAAGCAAGGGCTTTGAGCCGGACGTGAAGGTCCGCACGAAGGAATACAGGATCGGCTGCGTCGGCGCCGGCATGATCATGGCCGAGTGCCATCTCGCCGCCTACAAGGAAGCTGGATTCCCGGTGGTGGCAATCGCCTCGCGCACCAGGGCCAGCGCCGAGAAGGTGGCGACGCGCTGGAGTATCCCCACGGTCCACGACACGCCCGAAAAACTGATCGAGGATGAAAATGTCGAGATCATCGACCTTGCTTTTCCGCCCGACCTGCAGCCGGCGCTGATCCGCCACGCGCTGAAGCAGAAGCACATCAAGGCGATCCTGGCGCAGAAGCCGTTGGCCTTGTCGGTCGAGGAAGCGGTCAAGCTGCGCGATGAGGCGGCCAAGGCCGGCAAGATCCTCTCGGTCAATCAGAACATGCGCTACGACCAGTCGATGCGCGTCTTGAAGCAGATCATCGACAGCGGCGCGCTGGGCGAGATCGTCTTCGGGCAGATCGACATGCACGCCATCCCGCACTGGCAGAGCTTCCTCGAGGATTACGACCGGCTGACGCTGGCCAATATGAGCGTGCATCATCTCGATGTGCTGCGCTTCCTGTTCGGTGACCCCTCAGAGATCACCACGCTGACGCGGAAGGATCCGCGCACGACATTCGACCATTCCGACGGCATCACCGTGTCGACGCTGCGCTTCCCGTCCGGCGTGCTCGCCGTGTCGCTGGAGGATGTCTGGTCCGGTCCGCGCCAGGATGGCTACAAGGACGACCAGCACATCAACTGGCGCGTCGACGGCACCAAGGGCGTCGCGAAAGGCACCATCGGCTGGCCGACGGGCGCTGCCTCGACGCTGACCTATGCCTCGACCGAGACGACCGGCGGCGAATGGGTCAGCCCGAGCTGGGACACGATGTGGTTCCCGCATGCCTTTATCGGCGTGATGGAGCAGCTGCAGCATGCGGTGAAGACCGGCACGCCGCCGGCGCTGTCGGTCGCCGACAACGTCAAGACCATGGCGCTGGTCGAGGCGGGCTACCGCTCGATCGACGAGGCCCGCACGGTCAAGCTTTCCGAAATCGCTATCTGATCACCGCAACTGAACACCAGACAACTGAATCGCTTACAGGGAGGAATTCACACCATGATGCAGGCAGGTATTTTCACGGGCTATTTCCCATACGGCCTCGAAGAGACGGCGAAGAAAATTCGCGGCCACGGTTTCAACACCGTGCAGCTCGACCTTCATTTCAAGGATATCGACCTGTCGGCCGGCCAGATCACCAAGGATAAGGCCAAGAAGGTTCGCGACACGTTCCGTGCCCACGACCTGCCGATCTGCTGCATCTCGGGCTACACCAATGTCATTCATCCCGACCTCGCGCACCGCAAGGCGAATGTCGATCGGCTGAAGGAAATCATCCGCAACGCCCGCCAGCTCGGCAGTCCTTACGTGATCTCGGAGACCGGTACCTACAACACCGAGAGCGAGTGGATGAGCGATCCCAAGAACAAGTCCGAAGAGGGTTTTGAGATGTGCCGCAAGGTGATCTCCGAACTGGCGCAGGAAGCCTATGACCACGGCTCAATGTTCCTGCTCGAAACCTACGTCAACAATGTCGTCGGCTCGGTCGAGGAAACGGTGAGGATGTTCGCGCAGGTCGACCATCCGGGCCTCGGCCTGCTGATGGATCCGACCAACTACTTCGAAAGCCACAACATCGACCAGATGGACAAGGTGCTGAACCAGGTGTTCGACACGCTGGCCGACAAGGTCAAAATCGCGCATGCCAAGGATGTCGCACGAGCCGGCGACGACAAGAGCGAGAAGCATGCGGACATCGGCGATGACGACGCGCTGGCCTCGCACACCTTCCGCGGCGTTGGCGAGATGGTCCTCAACGCGCCGGGCACCGGCTCGCTGAACTACGACCTCTATCTGCAGCGCCTGTCGCAGAAGAACCCGAACATCCCGGTGATCATCGAACACCTTTCGGAAGACGACGTGCCGAGGGCCAAGAAATTTCTCGACGACAAGTTCCGCGCCAACGGTCTCTGACCGGCTGTGCGCCGCCCTTTGCCGGCGGTGCATCCGGCTTGGAAGCAACAACAAGGGAGGAATTGCAGTGTTGAAATTCGGATTGAAACTGGCGGCGGCCGCGACTGTGTTCGCGGGAATCGCATTCGCCTCGCCGGCAATGGCGCAGGAAGGCCAGAAGACCTTCTACCTGCTGTCGCATGGCGGCCCATCGGATGCGTTCTGGCTGGACTGGAATGCCGGCGCGACCAAGGCCTGCGACCAGCTCAAGGTGACCTGCAAGATCTCCTTCAGCGGCGGCGACATGGCGGCGCAGAAGGAGGCCTTCAATTCCGCGCTTGCGGCCAAGCCCGACGGCATCGCCACCACCTCGGCCCAGCCAGGCTTGTGGACGGAAGAGGTGAAGGCGGCCAAGGCGGCCGGCATCCCGATCGTGTTCTTCAACACAGACGATCCGGCGACCGGACGGCAGGCCTATGTCGGCGCCGATCTCAAGGAGGCGGGCGTCATCTGGGCCAAGTATCTTGTCGACCACAAGATGGTGAAGCAGGGCGACAAGGTGTTCCTGCCGGTGGAAGTGCCTGGCGCCAGCTATCAGCAGCTCGAGACCGAAGGCATCGCCAGCGTCTTCGATCCGTTGGGGATCAAATATGATGTGGTCGATTGCGGCACCGACCCGGCCGGCATCATTGCCAAGATGACCGACTATATGGTGGCCAACAATCCGCCGGCGATCATCGCGCTCGGCGATTCCGTCGCGGCCAGCGTCAAGCGGGTGTTCGACGGCGCAGGCGTGCCGGCCGGCAAGATCCCGGTCGTCGGCTGGGGCAATTCGAAGGAAACCGCGGAGGCCGTTAAGTCCGGCTTTATCAACGCGGCGGCCTGGCAGTTCCCGTCTGCACAGGGCTTCATGCCGGTGGCGCTTCTCGGGCTCGCCGCGTCGGGCGAACCGATCGGCTACGACATCCATACATTCAGCCTCTACGACGCCTCGAGTGTCGAACCGATCCTGAAACTCTACGACACGAAGTGAAAACCGGTGCCCGCGGCACAGCCCGCGGGCACCACTTCAAAGCATGGTTCAAGCAGTCATGATGATCGCCGCAGAAGACGAAATGCCTGTCGGGAAACGCAGATCGAGCCTTATGCGCTCGCCGCAATTCTCCTCGCTCGTCATCCTCGTTGTCCTCCTTGCGGTGTTCGCCATCGCCGATGCCAATTTCCTGTCGCCGCTCAACATCTCCAACATGATGGCGTTCCTGCCCGAGCTCGGCATCATCGCGCTCGGCATGACGCTGCTGTTGACGGCGGGTGAGTTCGACCTGTCGGTCGGCGCCGTATTCGGACTGGCGCCGGTGGTGGTGATGCTTCTGGTGCAGAATGGCGGCGTGGATATCGGCGTCGCCCCCCTGGCCGGGCTTCTGCTGTGCGTCGCCATCGGCGCGATCAACGGGTTGATCGTCACCAAGATCGGCATTTCGTCCTTCCTGGTCACTCTGTCCATGCTGCTCGTCGTGCGCGGGGCGGCGCTGTATATCACGCAGGGCTTTCCGCTGAAATCCTGGGATCAGCCGGGCTTCTTCGTCACGCTGCTGGCCGGCAGCTTCAATGTCGGTTCTTTCCGGTTTTACACTTCGCTGTGGTGGTTCATCGGCCTGTCGCTGCTGGCGATCTATATCCTGCGCTATGCCAAGCTCGGCAACTGGATCAGCGCCATCGGCTCCAATCGGAACGCGGCGGTGGCGCGCGGCGTGCCGGCGGACGCCGTCAAGGTGTGGCTGTTCATCCTGACTTCGGTCCTTGCGGGACTGGCCGGCATGATAAGCGCCTTCCGCATCTCGGCCGCCTCACCGGTGGCCGGCACCGGCTACGAACTCGAAGTGATTGCCATGGTGGTGGTCGGCGGCACGGCGCTGACCGGCGGGCGTGGCACGATCCTCGGCACCATCGTCGGCGCGCTGATGCTGCGCGCGATCCGCAACGGCATCGTGCTGATCGGCGTGCCGGGCCTCGCCTACAACATCTTCGTCGGCCTCATCATCCTCGCCATGCTCATCCTGCACGCTTTGCTGCAGAAGAACGCTGCAAGGGGCTGATCATGGAAGTTCTCCGGCTGCAGAATCTGCAAAAATCCTTCGGCAGCGTTCGGGCGCTGAAGAACGCGTCCTTTGCTCTCAAGGAGGGCGAGGTGGTGGCCTTGCTCGGCGACAATGGCGCCGGCAAATCGACGCTGATCAAGGCGATCTCGGGCGTGTTTCCAGCTGATCGGGGCGACATCTATGTGCGCGGCGAAAAGGTTTCGATCCGCTCGACGCGCGATGCGATGGACCTCGGCATAGAGACCATCCACCAGGATACGTCGCTGGCGCCGGATCTCAGCATTGCGCGCAATCTTTTCCTTGGGCGCGAACCGGTCAAGCTGAAATGGCTGGGCGTGTTCGCGCCGCTCGATTTCGCCAAATTGCGCGACGCGGCGTCGGCGCTGTTGAAGCGCGTCGGCATCTCGAAAAAACTCGACGCCGATGCGCTGGTCTTAACGCTGTCGGGTGGCGAGCGCCAGTCGATCGCGATTTCTCGCGCCATGCAGTTCGCCGCCAAGGTCATCATCCTCGACGAACCGACCAACAATCTCGGTGTCGAGGAAACCCATGGTGTGCTGCGCTTCGTCAAGGAGGTGCGTGAGGCCGGTCATTCCGTGCTTTTGATCACCCACAACATCCATCACGTGTTCCAGGTCGCCGACCGTATCATCGTCATGCGCCGCGGCGAGATCGTCGCCGAGCAGACGGTTGCCGATACCGATCTCCTGACCGTGGAAAGCATCATCACCGGCGCCGACATGTCGGCCCTGCTGAAGGAGACGAGAGCGAAGTGAAGAAGTTGGCCGTCACATGGTAGAACTCTACGGCAAGACGCTTTCGCGCCGGCAGGTGTCGGAACGTTCGGGCATGCTGTCGCAATTTGCCGGCGTGCGGCTGATGACGCTTGGCGACGGTGTGGAACGCGGCATCCGCATGCTGGAGTTCCGCACCGGCTCGGGCATGCGTTTCACGGCGCTGGTCGACCGGGCGCTCGACATCGCCGATTGCGACTTCAAGGGCCAGGCGATCGGCTGGCATTCGCCGAGCGGCTTTCGCAACCCCGGCCTGCACGATTATGAGGGGGAAGGGGGCCTCGCCTGGGCGCGCTCATTTTCAGGCCTGCTTGTCACCTGCGGCCTCGACCACATATTGGGCCGCGAAGAGGTGCCTGCCGATAGCTACAACTACCCGGGCAGGAAGACCGTGACCCATTCGCTGCATGGCCGCGTCGGCACTATTCCAGCGCGGTTGACCGGTTATGGCGAGGCCTGGGATGGCGACCGCTGCGTGCTTTGGGCCGAAGGCATCGTTCAGCAATCGGCGGTGTTCGGCGAGGATTTGCATCTGATCCGGCGTATCGAAGCCGATGTCGGCGGCAACGAGATCCGGCTGTCGGACCGCATCGTCAACCATGGCTTCAATCGCACGCCGCACATGTATTTCTACCACGTCAATGTCAGCCATCCCTTGCTCGACGAGGGTTCGCGCTATCTGGCGCCGATCCGCGACGTCGTCTGGGCTGGCCATGCAGGCGAACGCTACGAGGCGCAGACGGTCGGTTACCGCACCGTGCCGGCACCGCGACTGGGCTTCAGCGAGCAGGTCTGGCAGCACGAGATGGCGGCGGACGCCAATGGCGAGGTGCCGGTGGCGGTGGTCAATGACGGCATAGGGCTTGGCCTGGAAGTGATCACGCGCAAGGACCAGCTGCCTTGCGCCTATCAATGGCAGAATTTCCAGGCGGGGCAGTATGCGCTGGGCATCGAACCCTCGACACACCATGTCTTGGGCAATCTCGCGGCGCGCGAGCGTGGCGAGATGATCTGGCTGGAGCATGGCGAAAGCCGTTCTTACGACGCGGTGTTCCGAGTGCTCGACGGCGCCGGCGCGATCGCGGCGGCCGAAGCGAAGATCGCGTCGATCGCCAGGCAGCCGCAACAGGATTATCCTGTGCCGTCGGGCAATTTTCCGGGATTGGCGGCCAGGGCATGATGCGAAACGAATGCTCCGGCTGGCGGGCCGGAAATCGGAGGTCGATGTGATGGAGAAAAAGCGCGACTACAGCCTGGTCGGGGAAAGCACGCGCATCGCGATCGAGACCGGGCTGGCCTCGGCCGAGTGGTATCACACCGATGTGCCGCGCAAGGCGATGAAAGAGCTGATGCAACGCTCGGACGGGCCGGCGATCCGCGACACGATCATCTGGATCGTTGCCATATTGGGCTCCGCCGCCGGGATCGTCTGGTTCTGGGACACATGGTGGGTGGTGCCGTTCCTGCTCGTCTATGGCGTGCTCTACGGCTCGTCCAGCGACTCGCGCTGGCACGAGTGCGGCCACGGCACCGCTTTCCGCACGCGCTGGATGAACGATGCCGTCTACCAGATCGCCAGCTTCATGCTGATGCGCAACCCGGTGACCTGGCGCTGGAGCCATGCGCGCCATCACACCGACACGATCATCGTCGGTCGCGACGCCGAGATCGCGGTGATGCGTCCGCCGGACCTGCTACGCGCTGCACTCGCCTTCACCGGCATTCTCGATTTCCGCTATTCGCTGCCGACGCTGGTGCGCAATGCGTTCGGCAGCATCTCGCCCGACGAGAAAAGCTTTATTCCCGAGATGGAGCTTCACAAGGTGGTCACAGCCGCGCGCTGGCATGTCGCCATCTATGTCGCGGCGATCGCGCTGGCGCTTTATCTGTGGTCGTTCCTGCCGCTGGTGCTTATCGGCCTGCCGCGCCTCTACGGCAGCTGGCACATGGTGCTGACCGGCCTGCTGCAGCATATCGGCCTGGCCGATAATGTCACCGACCACCGGCTGAACACGCGCACCGTCTACATGAACCCGATCAGCCGCTTCATCTACTGGAACATGAACTACCATGTCGAACATCACATGTTCCCGATGGTGCCGTATCACGCGCTGCCGAGGCTGCATGAATTGATCAAGCATGATCTGCCCGCGCCGAACCCTTCGATGTGGCATGCCTATCGCGAGGTCTGGCCGGTGCTGCTGAAGCAGCTTCAGTACGAGGATTATTTTCTCAAGCGTGAATTGCCGCCGACGGCCAGGCCATACCGGGACGAGTTCCATGCGCTGACCGTTCCGGCGGCGGCGGAATAGGGAGAGGCAGATGGCCGACTGGGTTGAAGCGTGTGGCGTCGACGATGTCGAGGAAGAGGATGTCATCCGCTTCGATCATGGCGGCCGTACCTTCGCCATCTATCGCAGTCCCGATGACGAGTACTTCGCAACCGACGGGTACTGCACGCATGAGAAGGCGCATCTGGCCGATGGGCTGGTGATGGACGACATCATCGAATGCCCCAAGCACAATGGCCGCTTCAACTACAAGACGGGTGTGGCCCGAGGCGCACCGGTATGCGTCAATCTCGCCACCTATCCGGTGAAGGTCGAGGCTGGCAAAGTGATGATCCAGATCGGCTGACCTGCCGCCGAATGCAACTGAGGGGACCTTTTGATGAGCCGAAAAAGACCGACGGTGGCGGATTTGCGCGCCATGAAGGGCAAGCGCCAGCTAACCATGCTGCGTGTGCTGACGATGGACGAGGCAGAGGCTGCGGAGCGCGCAGGGGTCGACATCGTCTCGGTGCCGCCCGAACTGGTGCTCAACCCGCAATACCGCGACGCAGCGCCCAGCCTGTTCACCATGCCGGGCGACAATTTCTACGAGATCGGCACGGCGGACGATTTCGTGCGCTGGGCTTTCCGGCTCTACAAGGCCGGCGCCGACGCAGTCTATTGCAGCGCCGGCTACGCCACGATCAAGCGGATGGCCGATGACAATATCCCGGTGATCGGCCATGTCGGGCTGATCCCCTCGCGGGCCACCTGGACCGGCGGCTTCAAGGCGGTCGGCAAGACCGCCGATACCGCCATGGAGGTCTTCGCGGCAGTGAAGCAACTGGAGGCCGCCGGCGCCGTCGGCGCCGAAATCGAGGTCGTACCGGTCGAGGTGGCCAAGGCGATCTCGGAACGCACATCGTTGATCATGCTGTCGATGGGGGCGGGCACCGGTTGCGATGCGCAATATCTATTCGCCGACGACATCCTCGGCCAGAACCGGGGCCACATGCCTCGCCACTCCAAGGTCTACCGCAACTTCGCCGCCGAGTATGATCGTTTGCAGGCCGAGCGTATCGCCGCGTTCTCGGAATACGTTGCCGACGTCAACAGTCTCGCCTATCCCGAAGACAAGCATGTGGTGCATATGGATCCGGCTGAGCTCAGCCTGTTCATGAAAAGGGTCGACAGGGCGTGAAATCTCAAGGCAATGATGCGACGGACGAGGCCGCGCCGGTTCATATTCTCACGCTTTCCTGCGAGGATCGGCCGGGAATCGTCGCCGCGGTCACGGCGGAGCTTGCCGCGAACGGCGCCAACATCGCCGAAAGCAGCCAGTTCTGGGACCGGCAGACCAATCGCTTTTTCATGCGGATCGCCTTCATCAGCCCGCCAGGCTCGACCAGGGACAGTCTGGAACGGGCCCTGAAATCAAGCGTCGATCGCTTTGGCATGAAGACCGCGCTGGTCGATCAGGGACGCCGGCCGAAGATCATCGTCATGGTCTCCAGGTTCGACCACGCGCTTCTGCATCTGCTGTACCAGATCAGGGTCGGCTGGCTGAACGCGGAGGTTGCCGCCGTCGTCTCCAACCACGAGGATGCCCGCCGCTTCGCCGAACTGGAGGGCATTCCCTACCACCATTGGCCGACCACCAAGGAGAACAAGGCCGAACAGGAACAGAAGCTGCTGGACCTGGTGCAGCGGACGGGGGCCGAACTGGTCATCCTGGCGCGCTACATGCAGGTCTTTTCGAAAGGCCTGTCGGACCGGCTGTTCGGACGGGCGATCAACATCCACCATTCCTTCCTGCCGAGCTTCAAGGGCGCCAAGCCGTATCACCAGGCCTTCGACCGCGGCGTCAAGCTGATCGGTGCGACGGCGCATTACGTCACCTCCGACCTCGACGAGGGCCCGATCATCGATCAGGAGACCGAACGCGTCACCCATGCTATGAGCGCCGAGGATTTCGTCGCCGTCGGGCGCGACATCGAAAGCCGGGTGCTAGCGCGCGCGGTCAAGCTGCATCTCGAAGCCCGCGTCATGCTCAACGGCCACAAGACCGTCGTTTTCTGAGCGAAGCCGCGTCAGGCCGGCCAGCTGCCGCCGGCGAGCGCGGCGTAAAGTGCCTCGGCCTCGATGCCGAGCGGCCGGTCCTCCTTCAGCGGGGGGACGAGCGCGCGGATCGCCGTGTGAATTGCGGCGGTGCGTGGCGCTGGCGTGAAACCGTCGCGCAGGTCGACCGCTTGTGCGGCCGCCATCAGCTCGAAAGCGATCAGCCGCTGCCACAGCGCGATCATCCCGGCGCATTTCGCCACCGCCAGAGGCGTCTGCGTGGCGTGATCCTCGACGCCTTCCGACACGGCCAGGAAGTCGAGCATCACCGGATTGGCCTTGTGGCGGATGGCGGCCAGGATCGAGGTCACCGTCTTCTGCAACGGTACGAAGCCGGCCGAGGCGCCGCCGACCGGCGACAGATATTTCGGCAGGCCATTGCGGCCCGAACCGGTGAGCTGGATGAAGCGGGCTGCACTGGCCGCGGCACATTGGGCGATCGCCAGGCCGAGCGCCTCGAAGGCGAGCGCCAGTGCGGCGGTGTGGAAATTGCCGGTCGACAGCACCAGCTCATCATCGCACAGCACCAGCGGATTGTCGGCGGCGGCGTTGAGTTCGATCTCGACAGCCTGTCTCGCCTGACCGATCGCCTCGATCAGCGCGCCATGGATCGGCGGCATGCAGCGGACCGACAGCGGGTCCTGCAAGGTGGTCGGCGCCGGCGCCTCGTCTCGGGCGAGCAAATCGTGCAGCACCTTGGCTGCTTGCTGCTGGCCTGCCGCCGGACGCGCCATATGCAGGCGCGGATCGAGGATGGTGCGGTTGGCACCGAAACCTTCCATGGTCAGCGCCCCGGCCTGCTGTTGCTGGGCAAGAGCCGACAGCGCATCCGTCACCGCAAGCGCGCCGCTGCCGGCGGACACCGCCGAGGCATTGATCAGCGACAGCCCGTCCTTCGGCGCCAGGCTGATGGGGGCGAGGCGCGCCATCATCAGCGCCTTGGCTGCCGGCATGCGACGGCCCTGATAGTCGGCTTCGCCTTCGCCGGTGAGCATGCGGGCGAGTGCTGTCATCAGCACCAGGTCGCCGGCGCCGATCGAGCCGAGCGACGGCATGACGGGATGGACGCCGGCGTTGAGCGCGTCGACCAAAGCGACGAAGACGGAAGGCGAAAGGCCGGAGCCGCCGACCGACAGCATCGATGCGCGGGCGGCCATGCTTGCCCGCACGGCTTCGACCGGCAACGCCTCGCCGACGGCGCCGCTGCGCCCTTCAAGCAACTGGCGCTGGAAGGCGCCGGCGTCGCCTTCGACCGCAGTGCCGAGATTGGCGCCGAGTCCGGTGTTCAGGCCATAGATCTGCTGGCCGGACGCGGCGGCCTGGTCGAGCACTTTTCGTGCCTTCTCCAGCCTGCCGATGATTTCGGGTCCGATCTCCACCTTGCGCCCATCGCGGGCGACCGCAGCGACATCGCCAACGCTGACGCCGGTTCCGGTGAGGACGAGCGCGGTCATGCGAAGCGCAGCCTCTGGCCGATGCCTTGCACCTGCGCCTTGGCCAGCATCGCCTTGCCCAACGCGATGTCGGACAGTGACAGACCGCGGTGCCAGAACAGGATCGTTTCGTCGTCGCTTTCTCGCCCGACTTTCAGACCGGCGGCAATCTGGCCGAGTTCGGCATGCAGCGTCTTCTCGCTCAGCCGCCCGGTCTCGACATGGGCGCGCAGCGAGCCGAACTTGCCGCCCTTGCACTGGCCCCAATCGTCGACGACCATTTTCTGCATGATGTCGGTCAGCGACAGTTCGACCGCGCTCATCGTGCCATAGGGCACGACCAGCGCGCCGGGCTTGATCCATTCGGTCTTCAGCAATGGCTGCGGCTCCGGCAGCCGCGAGGCCTCGACGACGATGTCGGCGCCCTCGATGCAGCTTTTCCAGTCGGCCACCGCCGTCACCGTCTTGCCGAGATCGGCGGAGAGTTTGGCGGCAAAGCCGTCACGGCTTTCCGGGCGGCGCGAATGAACGCGGATCTCATCGAAATCGAAGAGATGGTCGAGCAGGCGCACGTTCCAGTAGGCGGTGCCGCGCGCGCCGATATGGGCCAGCACCTTCGAATTCCTGCGCGCCAGATGCTTGGCGCCGATGGCGGTGACGGCGCCGGTGCGCATGTCGGTGATGACGGTGGCGTCGAGGATGGCGCGCGGCGTGCCGGTGCGCGGATCGAACAGATTGAGGATGCCGAATTCAGAAGGCAGCCCGTGCAGGTAATTGTCGACATAGTCGCCGACGATTTTCACGCCCGCCGTGTCGAGCGGCGCGACGTGGCCACGCAAGACATTGAAATGACCGTGGAAGGACGGGTCCGGTTCGAGATGGACGCGCGGTTCGATCACCGTCTGGCCATTGCCTTGCGCCACCAGGCCAGCCTCGACGGCAGCAATGATTTCGCCATCGGTCATGGCAAGGGCATCGATGTCGAGGGCATTGAGGTAGTCGATATAGATGGGCTTCATGTTACGCGGACACTTTCCTCGGCCACCCCGTTCATCCCATAGCAGGCCGTGGCGGCACACGAAAGTTTGTTGCGACGTCTCTGGACGCGGCCGGTGAGATGCTGTTCAAACCGGTTCCGTCATGACTGCCATTCCCGATACCGAAATCTTAGCCGAAACGGCCACCAATGCGCGGCGCGTGGCGCTGATCGTCGCCATCGCCTTCTTCATGCAGTTGCTGGATTCGACGATCATCTCGACCTCGCTGCCGCAGATGGGCGCGTCCTTCGGCGTGTCGCCGGTGGCAATGAGCATCGGCATCACCGTATACATGCTGACCATGGCGGTGTTCGTGCCGCTGTCGGGTTGGCTCGCCGACCGGTTCGGGGCGCGAAACATCTTCCTGCTGGCGATCGTCCTATTCACCCTGGCTTCGCTCGCCTGCGGCCTCTCGCAAACCCTGACCCAGTTTGTCGCCGCCCGTGTCGTGCAAGGGCTCGGCAGCGCGCTGATGACGCCGGTCGGGCGGATTCTCGTCCTGCGCAATGCGTCGAAATCCGAATTGCTCAACGCCACGGCGCTGATCACCTGGCCAGCACTGTTTGCGCCGGTGGTCGGGCCGGTGCTCGGCGGCTTCATCACCACCTATCTGTCCTGGCACTGGAATTTCTTCATCAACATCCCGCTCGGCGTGATCGGGCTGGCGCTGGTCGCCCGCTTCATTCCGGGCGACCGTGAAGCTGACCCCAAGCCGCTCGACTGGCCGGGTTTTTTCCTGACATCGGCCGGACTTGCCCTGCTGCTCTATGGCCTTGAACGGATTGCTCATCCGGAGGACGGCGTGCTGCCGACAGCGCTGCTGATCGTTGCCGGCATCGTCACTGGCTGGCTGGCGGTGCGGCATCTCAGGCGCGCGCCGCATCCGCTGCTCGATCTCTCCTCGTTCAAGGTGCTGACCTTCGCCATCTCGACATTGGCCGCCGGCACCATTTTCCGGGTGGCGATCAACGCCACGCCGTTCCTGCTGCCGCTGCTGTTCCAGGTCGGCTTTGGCCTCTCGCCCGTCGATGCCGGCTTGATGATCCTGGCCTATTTCCTCGGCAATCTCGGCATGAAGACAGTAACGACGCCGACGCTGCGGCGTTTCGGTTTCCGCTCGGTGATGGTCGTCAACGGCATCATCGCCTCGGCCGCGATCATGGCTTGCGGGGCGATCTCGCCGCAGACGCCGCAAGCGCTGGTGGTGGTGCTGATGCTGATTGCCGGCCTGACGCGCTCGATGCAGTTCACCGCGCTCAACACACTGGCCTTCGCCGACATCGATGCGGCGCAGCGCAGCTCGGCGGCGACGCTGTCCTCGATGCTGCAGCAGGTGGCGATGCTGTTCGGCGTCGCGGTGGCGGCGGCGATCCTCAATCTGTCGCAAATAGTCAGGGACCGGCCCGCTCTCGATCTCGTCGATTTTCGAATCGCCTTCCTGGCGATCGGCGCCATCGGGCTGGTGGCGGCGTTGCGTTTTCTCGTGCTGCCGCCAAGTGCGGGCGCGGAGGTTTCCGGCCACTCGCCGGGGAACTGAAATCGAATTCTCCACCTGATGTGGAGATAAATTCCGTCTTGTCCTTTCGCCTTGGTGCCGCGCTTTCGCGAGTGGCCGCAATGGCGCAACCAATTGCCAAAAAACCAGAGTTTTCCACGCATTGCGCTAGCTTGGGCAATTGATGCATCCACTCGCTGAATATCCGCTGCCATCCGGGTTCGAGCGCGGATTCATTTGACGAACCGGCGCTGAGCCGATTAGCTTTCTTCCTAGGGATGGCAGCGCTGCCATCGGGGCAAACGCAGACATGAACACGATCGGCTGGCCGAATTTCAGGAGCCTGAATCAGGAAGGCATTGTCTTTGCCATCGCGGTGGTGCTGTTCGTTGCAGCGGCCATCGGCCTGCCGGGCTTCATCGACCCCAACAATCTCGTCGCCATCGTCCGCTCCGTGTCGGTGCTGGGCATCCTTGCGCTCGGCATGGCCGTCGTCATCATCGGCCGCGGCATCGACCTCTCCGCCGTCGCGATCATGGCGATGTCTGTCGCCTGGTATCTGCAACTTCTGAATTCGGGGACGCCGGACGGGCTGGCCTTCGCCTATGTGCTGGCCGGTGTGCTGGCCATCGGCCTGCTCAACGGCTTTCTCGTCGCCTATGCCGACGTGCCGGCGATCTTCGTGACGCTGGCGACAGGCTCCTTCGTCTTCGGCTATGTGCGCTCGCAACTGATCACGCAGGATGCCGTGCCGGTGCCGCAGGGCCATTGGGTCGAGCTGCTCGGCGGCCTGCGCTTCCTCGATGTTCCCATCGAGGTGTTCGTCTTCGCCGGCCTGGCATTCCTGTTCTTCCTGTTCCTGCGCTACACCAAATGGGGCCGCTACATCTATTTCGCCGGCGACAATCCGGTCGCCGCCCGCAACATCGGCATTCCGGTGCGGCCGATGCTGGTGCTGCGCTATGTGCTCTCCGCCCTGGTCGCACTGGTCGCCGGCCTGCTGACGGCGGCGAGCCTGCATTCGATCAACACCCGGGTCGTCAACTCAACGCTGCTCTACGATATCGTGCTGGTGGCGGTGATCGGCGGCATCGGCCTGTCCGGCGGGCGCGGCGGGGTGCGCAACGTGCTGGTCGGTGCGGCACTGATCGGCATCTTGCTCAACGCCATGACCATCATCGACATTCCGCTGCTCTACCAGAACCTGATCAAGGCGGCGATCCTGCTGGGAGCGATCATCGTCGACGGCATCATCAATCCACGTGACGAGCAGACCGCCCAGCAAGGCGATATCTAAACCTACCGCGGACGGTTGGGGCCGGCCGTGAACAGCAACAGCAAAAACAGAGGATCTGACATGAAACTGATCAAGACACTCATGGCGGCCGCCACGGCGCTTGCCGTCACCGCCTTCGTGGCGCCAACCTTTGCCGCCGATGATCCAGGCCCCGCCGCCTATGCGCAGGCGCTCAAGGGCAAGCGCGTCATGCTGGTGCCGCTGGCGATGGGCTTCGACCTGGCGCAGGGTTGGTCGCATTACCTGAAGACAGAAGTCGAGGCCTGGGGCGGCGTATTCGAGACGCGCGATCCGAACTGGGTCGTCGATGCCGGCGCGCAGGCGATCACCGATGCCATCTCGTCGGATACCAGGCCGGACGTGCTGATCATCCATGCGCCGGACCTCAACTCCTATTCCAAGCTGATGAAGAAGGCGCAGGCTGCGGGCACCTACGTGATGCTGGTCGACAATCCGGCGAACTTCCCGGCCGACGCCTTTGTCGGCAGCGACTGGGATCGGCTCGGCCAGCTCGAAGCCGAAGCGGCGATCAAGGGTTGCGGCGAAAACTCGTCGAAGAAGATCGGCCTCGTGCAGGGCGATCAGGCCAATTCGTCGAGCCTCTATCAGTATGCCGGCATCATGAAGGTGCTGGACAAGCATCCCGACTTCAAGGTGGTGGCCAAGCCCGATTCAAACTGGGACGCGACGACCTCGCGCAACGTGACGACGACGATGCTGCAGCAGAACCCCGACATCTGCTCGATCATCGATTTCTGGGATGGTGACGCCACTGGCGCTTCCGCCGCGATCCGCGACGCCAAGCTCGACGGCAAGGTGTTCCTGGTCACCACCGGCGGCGGCGAAAAGGCAGCCGACTGCGACAAGCTGCAGGACGGCACCTATGGCGCCGTGGTGATGACCGATCTTGCCCGCCAGTCGGGCGACATGAACGCTATCATCAAGTTCCTGCTGCAGAGCGGCCAGCCGGCCGGCACGTCGCACACCTACATCTACACGCTGGAGAAGGCGACGACCAAGGCCGACCTGAAGCCCGACAGCTGCTGGGACCTGAAGGCGCTGCAGGCGCAAGCGGCGGCGAAATAAGCGACCCTTCTCAACACCGATGAAGAGGTGGTCGGATTGCCCGACCACCTCTTCATCTTGAATCCCAGATTGCAGCAGTGACCTGATGCCCTTTCGCGAACGCCTCCAGTCCTGGCGCTATAATCTCGTGCCCGACCATGTCGTCGGCGAGATCCTGACCAAACGCTGGACCGACAACGCCATTCCGTTCCTGGCGCTGGTGGCGACGCTGGCAACCTTCGGCTCGATCATTCCGGGCTTCTTCAAGCTGACAGCGCTGCAGGAATCGACCCGCCAGCTCGGCGAGTTCTCGATGGTCGTCACCGGCATGACGGTGGTGATGCTGGGTGGCGGCATCGACCTGTCGGTCGGCTCGATCTTCGCGCTGTCCTGCTTTTCCGCCGTCTATGTCTTCTTCATCCTCGAACAGTCGATCTGGCTGGCGCTGGCTGCGTCGCTGGCCACCGGTCTCATCTTCGGCGCCATCAACGGCTATCTCGTCGGTTATCTCAGGCTGCGCGCCTTTCTGACAACGCTGGTCACCTTCATCTTCGGGCGGGCGCTGTTCGACATCCTGGTCACAACCTATGCCGCCGACGTGCAGCTTTCGACCGCCACCTCCGATGTGCTCGATTTCATCGGCGACAGCACGTTCTGGGGGCTGTCGGTCTCGGTGTGGCTAGCAATCATCCTGGCGATCATCACCCACATCGCGCTGACCCGTTCGCGGCCGGGCTGGCACGTGCTGGCGGTCGGCGGCTCCAGGCGCTCGGCGCACAATGCCGGCATCCGCGTGCGCCGCACGGTGTTCATGACCTATGTCTTCTCGGGGTTCTGCGCCTCGATCGGCGGCTTCCTCATCGCCTGCCGGCTGAGCGGGGCAGGGCCGGGCACGGGCCTCAACCTCGAGATCATGGCGCTTACGGCGGCGGTGGTCGGCGGCGTCAGCCTTGGCGGCGGCCGCGGCTCGGTGATCAAGGGGCTGATGGGCGCCATCATCGTCTTGACCATGACCAACGGGCTGATCCGGCTGGGCTATGGCACCGGCACCAACCAGATGATGCTGGGAATCATGCTGGCGGTGGCGGTGACCATCGACATCCGCTGGCTGAAGAACCGCCACAAGGTGCTGAACGAAGTCTATGTCGCGCCAGTCTATCTCAAGATGGGCGAGACACAGTCGGCCGCACCTGGTTCGGGCACACCCTACGAGCTCGACAATCGGTTGTCGGCCGCAGAGCATATCGGACTTGGCGAGCTGGAGGGGCCGGAAGACGTCATTCTCGACCGCGACGACAATCTCTATTGCGGCACGCGCCATGGTGAGATCGTCCGCTTCTTCGCGCCGGATTATGTCAAATCGGAGGTGTTTGCTCACATCGGCGGTTTCCCCCTGGGGCTGGCCTTCGACAAATCGGGCAATCTGATCAGCTGCGTGGGCGCCATGGGGCTCTACTCCGTCTCGCCGGATCGGGAGGTCAAACGCCTGTCGGCCGAAACGTCGCGCTCCTGGACCTCGATCGTCGACGATGCGCGGCTGCGTGACCCCAACGACTGCGACATCGCACCCGACGGCCGCATCTATTTCACCGACTCGACCAAGCGCTACGACGCCCATGACTGGGCGCTGGATTCGATCGAGAACCGTGCCACCGGCCGGCTGCTGGTCTACGATCCCAAGGACGGCTCGACGAAGACGCTGCTCGATGGCTACCGCTACACCAACGGTGTGTGCATGGCGCATGACGGCAAGTCGCTGTTCTTCGCCGAAAGCTGGGCCTGCCGCGTGCATCGCTACTGGCTGGAAGGGCCGAAGGCCGGCACCGCCGAATGCGTCATCCGCGATATGCCGGGCTATCCCGACAACATCAACCGTGCCTCCGACGGCAATTACTGGATGGCGTGGCTCGGCATGCGCACGCCGAGTTTCGACCTGTCGCTGCGCCACCCCGACATGCGCAAGCGTATGACGCGCCGCCTGCCGCAGGACGAATGGCTGTTCCCCAACATCAACACCGGCGGCGTGGTGAAGTTCAACGAGAAGGGCGGCATCGTCGAGGCGATGGGCGACCTCACCGGCGGCGCGCATCCGATGGTCACCTCGATGCGCGAGCACAAGGGATATCTCTTCGTCGGCGGTATCCTCAACAACCGCATCGGCCGCTACAAGATTTCGGGCGCCGACCCGAACTGGACCAGCCCCGCTTCCTACTGGGGAGCGAAGCCATGATCCTCGATTCGGTGCTCGACTTGTTTCGCGGCAAGGCGGTGACCATCCCGCCACTCGACGGCGCTTTCAGGCCCAATACGCGGCTGGATGATGCGCCGGCTTTTGCCGAGCTGACCGAGCCGGACAATCTGCTGGTCTCCGGTGACAAGCTGCTGGCCTCCAGCGGCAACGCCATCCACTCGGCTGCTGCCGGCGCAATACCAACCGTGGTCGAGACCTTTCCGTCTGCCGTCACCGCGCTGGCGTTCTCGCCATCCGGCGAACTGACGGTCGGGCTGGAGAGCGGCAAGCTGCTGGTATCAGGCGAGGAGGTTTCGCTGCCGGCTGACCTCAGCTGCATCACCGCACTTGCCTATGCGGATGACGGCACGCTGTGGCTGGCCAACGGCTCGGCCGAGCACGCGCCCTCGCAATGGGCCGCCGACCTGATGAGGAAGGGCGCATCCGGTTCGCTTTGGAAGCGGGATGCAGCAGGTGGCGGCTTCCGCAAATTGGCCGACGACATCGCCTTCCCCTATGGGCTGCATCCTGTCGGCAGGGATGTTCTGGTCAGCGAAAGCTGGCGTCACCAGCTTGTCCGTTTCGACGGCGCGACGGGTAGCCGCTCGACGGTTCTGACGCGTCTGCCCGGCTATCCCGCGAGGCTGTCGCCGTCCGCCGATGGTGGCGCCTGGCTGACCTTGTTTGCGCCGCGCAACCGGCTGATCGAATTCGTGCTGCGGGAAACGCACTACCGGCACGACATGCTGAGCCAGGTGCCGCCGGCCTACTGGATCGCGCCGGCGCTGGCCTCCAGCCGCAGCTTCCTCGAGCCGCTGCAATGCGGCGGCATCCGCACCATGGGCATCCACAAGCCGTGGTCGCCGAGCCGCTCTTACGGGCTGGTGGTCAGGCTCGACCAGAAGATGCAGCCGCAGTTCAGCCTGCACAGCCGCGCCAACGGCACGCGCCACGGCATCTGCAGTGTTGCGGAAAAAGACGGCCTTCTGTTCGTAGCCTCCAAAGGCGGCGACTGCATCCTTTCTGTCGCCACGGGAGGTTTCTGATGGAACCGATCGTCCGTCTGGAGAATGTCACCAAGACTTATCGCGGCGTGCCTGCGGTGAAAAACGTCAGCTTTGAGCTGCGCAAAGGAGAGATCCATGCGCTGCTCGGCGAAAATGGCGCGGGAAAATCGACGCTGACCAAGATCATCGCCGGTGTGGTCGACGCCACCTCAGGCAAGATGTTCCACAAGGGCCGGGAGATCGCCTACGCTTCGCCGCACGCAGCGCTTGAGGCCGGCATCGCCATGGTGTTCCAGGAGACCAGCCTGGTGCCGTCGATGACGGTGGCGCAGAACCTCTATCTCGGTACTGAAAAATTTCTCAACCGGCTGCGCGGCACGTATATTTCAGCACAGCAGTTCCTGCAGTCGCTGAATTTTCCGGTCGACCCCAACGCCATGGTGGCGACGCTGGGTGCGGCCAAGCGACAGATGGTCGAGATCGCGCGCGCGGTGCACCACAATGCCGAGATCATCATCTTCGACGAGCCGACGGCGACGCTGACGCCGGAAGAAAAGCGGCACTTCTTCGCGCTGATCCGCCGCTTGAAGGCGAGCGGCGTGTCGATCGTCTTCATCAGCCACGCGCTGGAAGAAGCGCTCGATATCGCCGACCGCATCACCATTTTGCGCGACGGCGAGCTTGTCATCACCGACGATACGTCGGCCTTCGACCGCGACAGGATCGTCGCGGCCATGGTCGGGCGCACGCTGTCGGGGCAGATATACCGCCAGCGCGACGAAGCGAAGCTGCGCAAGGCGGGCAAGAAGGTGCTGTCGGTGCAGGACATCTCGATGAGCAATGTCGTGCGCAACAATTCCTTCTCGATCTTCGAAGGCCAGATCACCGGCGTGTTCGGGCTGATCGGCTCCGGCCGCACCGAGACATTCAAGATCGTTTCCGGCATCTACAAGCGCGATTTCCTGCGCGGCGGCGCCATCGAGCTGGACGACAAGCCCGTGCGCTATCTCGTACCAAGCGAAGCGGTGGCGGACGGCATCGTCTACGTCACCGAGGACCGCAAGAGCGAAGGCATCTTCGAGACGATGGGCATTGCCGAAAACCTGTTCGGCGGACTGCTGGCGGCGGGCCGCGAAAAGGCCTGGGTGATCAACGCGCAGGAGATGCGCGCACTGTCAGCCGAATGGACGAAGACGCTCAACATCAAGGCAATCAACGACAATGCGCGCGTCGTCGAACTGTCCGGCGGCAACCAGCAGAAGGTGGTCATCGGCAAGGGGCTGGTGCAGCAGCCGCGCATCGTCATCTTCGACGAGCCGACGCGCGGCGTCGATGTCGGCGCGATCGCCGAGATCCACCAGATCATCAACCGGCTGGCCGACGAGGGCCTGGCCGTCGTCGTCATCTCGTCCTACCTGCCGGAGATCATGAACCTGTCCGACCGCATCCTGGTCTGCCGTCAGGGCCGTATCGTCGAGGAGTTTTCGCCGGCCGAGGCCACGGAGGAGAAGATCATGTACGCTGCGGTGCATTAGGGTTCTGGCCGATGCGTACGTCGATAATTGGCGCGCACGTCCATCCCTTCGTCATCCACGGGCGAAGCAAGGAGCGTAGCGACGCGGCGCAGACCCCTGGAGCTGCTCCGCAGCCCAAGGGATCCATGCCGGGACTCCGTAGCGCTGCTGCGGTGCAGAATTCTGCTCCGCTGCACTCTTCGGCTAAGGTCACGGAATGGATCCCAGGGTCTCCGCGACGGCGCTTCGCGCCTGCTTCGCCCTAGGATGACGAAGTTTAGGTGCCTCGGCTAATCTTCAACGCTATTGCGCCAAAAACTGAGTCAAAGAAGCTGGTTAGCCGCCTTTGCTCGAAACTTGATTCAACGAGCCAGTTCATCGATCGAAAGGAAAGGAAATACCATGGCCACCACAAGACTTCTGAGCGACGCCGAGGTCGAAAAGATCCCGGCGGTGAAGGCCGTGTTCGACGACATCCGTGCGACGCGCAAATCCGATTTCGTCAACAATTTCTGGCGCGGTCTGGCCAATGATCCTCCTGCGCTGAAGCGGATCTGGGAACAGTTGAAGGTGGTGATGGTGGCCGACAGCACCATCGATCCGCTGACCAAGGAGATGATCTACATCGCTGTCTCGACCGCCAATGGCTGCTCTTACTGCGTCCACTCGCACACGGCGGCGGCCCGCGCCAAAGGCATGACCGATGCGCAGCATGGCGAGCTGGTGTCGATCATCGGATTGGCTGGGCAGACCAACCATCTGGTGACGGCGATGCAGATCCCGGTCGATCCACAGTTTGAGGTTAAGTGAAGCGTCACACCGGCCGGTAAACCTTCTCCGCCGTGTTCCAGAAAATATCCGCCTCCGCCGCAGCACCATGCTTGGCCACCGCATCGCGGTGCGCCTTGATCAGCTCGGCGTGGCTGGTCCACAGTTTCTCGATCGGGAAGTTCGAGCCGAACATCAGATGGTCGGCGCCCAAAATACCGATCGCGTTGTCGACGATGTAGGCAATCAGCGCCGGATCGTTGCGGTGGACGAAGGTGCCGAGGCCGGACAGCTTGGCGTAGAAATTGGGCGCGGCCGCAAGCGTGCGCAGGCCGGTTTTCCAGGCTTCGGTGGTTTCCGGCTCCATGCCCGTCAGCATGCCGGCATGGGTGAGGACGAAATTGGTCCGCGGGTTTTCGCTGACAAGCGTCAGCCCGTCCTTCATCTGGGCGGGGAAAAGCTGCAGGTCGAAGGACAGGCCATAGTCCTTCAGCCGTGCTACATTGGCGCGCACCTTGGGATCGATGACCTGATCCGGCCCCGTCGCGAAGCGGAAGGCCGGGGTCTCGTGCCAATGCAGTTGCATCCGTACGCCGCGCAGCAGCTTGTATTTCATCAGCCGATCGATCTGGGGCCTGATATCGTCGACGGTCATGTCGGTGTAGCCGACGATGGCATGCGGCCAGCCGGTTTCGTCGGATGTCTTCTGCAGGAAGGCGACTTCCTTCTCGAAATCCTCCTTGGCCCAGTTGGTCTGGACATAGACGGCCTTCTCGACGCCTGAACCCCTCTGGTCTTCAAGAAATTCCTCGACCGGATAGTCGCGGCGGATCGACTCGTAGGGACCAAAAATACGCGGCACCATCGGCCCGACCAGCCAGGGCTGGTCCTTTTGGCGCCAGATGTGGAAATGCGCGTCGATGGTTTTCTGCATCATGAAACCCTCTTCCAGATTGCCGCCGCCGCCGGAGCAGGGCGGGCGAGAGACAGGATGAAATCGGTGAGGCTTTTCACCGACGAGCCGTCGATGAGGTCGTCCAGCACCGGCAGGATGGCGCGCAGTGCCGCCGTTGCCGGCCGGAAGCGCGGGTCGCCGGCTAGCGGTGTGGCCAGCGACAGCCGGAAAGCGCGGGCGCTCAGCCGTCGCATGGCTGTCTCCAACTCGCCATGATCGCCGCGCTCCAGCGCGTCGGACAGGATCACGACCGTGGCACCGCGTGCAAACGACGAGAAGCGCGGCACCGAGAGGAAGGCGAGCAGCGTCGGTCCCATGCGGGTGCCGCCGTCCCAATCGTCGACCTGGGCCGCGGCGCGCGCCAGCGCCTGGTCGCGGTTGCGGATGCGCAATGCTGGGGTGATGCGGGTCAGCCGCGTGCCGAAGGTGAAGATTTCGGCGCGGTCCGAGCCTTGCACGGCGGCATGCGCCAGCTTCAGATAGTCCGCGGTGTGCAGCTTCATCGAGCCGGAAACGTCGATCAAGAGCAGCAGCTTGCGCGGCACGGTCTGGCGGCGGCGCAGCAGTGGGGAGGGCACGTCGCCATCGGCACTGACGATCTCTCTGAGCGACCGGCGCAGATCGAGTTTGCCGCGCGAGTGGGTGCGTACGGTGCGGAAGGAGCGGCGGGCGGGCAGGGCCGAAGCGAGCTTGCGGCGGAAAGCGGCAAGGCCGTCATCGTCGCGCTGGAAGTCGCGGCTGCTCAACTGCTCCAGCGCCGAGGACAGCTCGCCGCCCTCTTGCCGCTGTTCGGCCTCGATCCGTTCGTCGTCGGCGCCGCCATCATCCTTGATGCGGGTTTCCTCGTCGGCGTCGCCTTCGACCACGGCGGATGTGTTGCCATAAAAGTGGCTCTGGAAATGCGCCTCGAATTCGTCGCGGCGATCGGGCGGGGGTGCCAGCGTCGCGAGCGCCGCCTCACGGATGTCTGCCATCGAGCGCGGCCCGAGCAGGGTCACTGCCTGCATGAAGCCGGAGACTTGCTCGGGGGCGATGGCGAAGCCGTAGCGGCGCAGAAGGCGGGCAAAGCCAAGCAGGGGCGCGGCTGCGTGGGGCAAGCTTGTTTCCCGCATCATTCTGTGTCGCCCCCCTCTGTCCTGCCGGACATCTCCCCCTCAAGGGGGGAGATTGGCAGCTTCGACGCTTCGCTCCGTTCTGCGACGCTGGAAATTGGCGAAAACCGAAATGACAGCTGATCTCCCCCCTTGAGGGGGAGATGTCCGGCAGGACAGAGGGGGGCGCTGTCCCGCCAGCGTTGCGGAATGCGCCGGTGAGGCCGCGCCACCCTTAACGGGGAGAACGTGCCGTTGAGGTCTCGGCTCACACCAGCGCCTCCTCGACGATGCGGCCAAGCTCCGGCGCGATGTAGGAGAGATCTTCCTCGTCCTTGATGAGCACGCCGATGGCGCGGCGGAAGGCTTCCGGCCACGGACTGCCGCCTTTTTCCAGGATAGTGGCGGCGTTGGCCCATTCGACCGCCTCGGCGATCCCCGGCGGCTTGGCCAGCGGGCGGGCGCGAATGGTCTGCACGGCTGCCGCCACGGCGCGTGCCGTCGTCTCGGCCACATCGCCGGCGCGCAGCATGATGATGGCGGCCTCGCGCTCGGCGTCCGGATAGCCGATCCAGTGATAGACGCAGCGCCGGCGCAGCGCTTCGGCGAGTTCGCGGGTGCGGTTCGAGGTCAGGATGACGATCGGCTGTGCCGCGGCGCGGATGGTGCCGCGCTCGGGAATGCTGATCTGGAAATCGGAGAGGAATTCCAGAAGCAGCGCCTCGAATTCATGATCCGAGCGATCGATTTCATCGACCAGCAGCACGCGCTGCTCCGGCGCCTTCAACACCTGCAGCAGCGGCCGGGCGATCAGGAAACGGTCGTCATAGATATCGATCTCATGCTCGCCGGCATGGCGGATGGCGAGCAGCTGGCGCTGGTAGTTCCACTCGTAGAGCGCGTGCGCGGCGTCGATGCCTTCGTAACATTGCAGCCGCACCAGATCGCGGCCGAGCAGCGCGGCGATCGCCTTCGCCGCTTCCGTCTTGCCGACGCCCGGCGCGCCTTCGAGCAGCAGCGGCTTGCCCAGCCGGATCGCCAGGAAGATGGCGGTCGAAAGGCTTTCATCGGCCAGATAGCGCGAGGCGGCCAGATGCTGTGCCACCGCCTCCGGCGAGGTCGCGACAGTCTCGGCGCTTGTCCCGGTCATTCCAGCCCTCAGTTCGCCGCTTGCGCCTTCAGCGCGCGTAAGATGCGCTCCGGCGTGATCGGCAGCGTGTCGATGCGCACGCCGACGGCGTCGAAGACCGCATTGGCGACCGCCGGGATCTGCGGATTGGCGCACATTTCGCCGGGCCCCTTGGCGCCATAGGGTCCGTCGGCGGAAGGACGCTCCAGCACGATGATCTCTGTCTCGGCAAGGTCGCCGGGACCCGGCATCAGATACTGGTTGAAGTCGGTGCCGCCATGATCGCGGTTGGGATAGTAGGGCTCGGTCGTCTCGTAGAGCGCATGGCTGATGCCCATCCAGGAGCCGCCAACCAGTTGCTGTTCGACCATTTTCGGGTTCAGCGCGCGGCCGATCTCGAAGACGTTCTTGACCGTCAACACGGTGACCTCGCCGGTCTCGTCGTCGACCTCGATCTCGGCCACGGTGCAGGCATGGGCATAACAGGTCGACGGCTTCATCGCGCCGGTTTCTTTCTCGGGATAGGAGCGGGGAATCAGGAACATGCCGCGGCCGGAAATCGAGCGGCCGCGCTTGAAATGCGCCGACAGCGCGACATCGAAGATCGAGATCGATTTCTGCGGCGCGCCCTTGACCAGGATGTTGCCCTGGCCGTCGGTCTCGAGGTCGGAGGCGTTCACCTCCAGTTCCTCGGCCGCCACTTCCAGCATCACCTGGCGCGCTTCCCTTGCCGCCTGGATGACGGCGTTGCCGGCGCGGTGGGTGCCGCGCGAGGCGAAGGTGCCCATGCAGTGCGGGCCGGTGTCGGTGTCGGCGGTGTCGACGACGACACGGTCGGTCGGCACGCCGATCGTCTCGGCGCAGATCTGCGCCATGATCTGCTTCATGCCCTGGCCGAGATCGACCGATGACAGCGTCACCATGAAATTGCCTGTCGGCGTCGAATGCACCAGCGCCTGCGTCGGGTCGCCGCCGAGGTTCATGCCTGTGGGATAGTTGATCGCGGCGACGCCGCGTCCGCGCCTGATCGCCATCTCAAGCTCCCTTCACGTAGGACGACATCGCCATGAACTTTTCCGCCACCGGCCAGTTGGCTGCGCGCGAGGCTTCCTGCATGCACTCGATCAGCGCCGCGCCCTCGGTCGGCTGGCGATGCGCTTTCATGTCGCCGTCGCGATAGGCGTTGATGAAGCGGAATTCGAGCGGATCCATGCCGATCAGGCGCGCCAGCTTGTCCATCTGCACCTCCAGCGCGAAATCGCCGATGGTGACGCCGAAGCCGCGCATGGCGGATGAGGGCGTGCGGTTGGTGTAGACGCAGTAGGTGTCGATCCAGACGTTTGGGATGGTGTAGGGGCCGGGATAGTGCCCCGCGCCCTTCTGCGCGCCATAGGGCGAGTGGCGCGAATAGGCGCCGGCGTCGGTATAGCCGGTGACCTTGCGCGCGACGATGCGGCCGTCCTTCATGACGCCGTCCTTGATGACGACCTTTTCGGCCGCTCGCGGCGACGAGATCTGCATCTCCTCCTCGCGGCTGTAGATAAAACAGACTGGTCGTCCTGTTAATTTTGCGCCGAGGATGGCGATCGGCTCGACGATGACGTCGACCTTGCCGCCAAAACCGCCGCCGACGGTGCCGCCGACGAAATGCAGTTTGCTGCCCGGCATCTGCAGGATGATCGAGGTGTTGTCGAGCGTGAAGAACATCGCCTGCGTGTTGGTGTAGCAGGTGAAGCGGTCATTGCCTTCGGGCGACACCACGCAGCCGGTGGTCTCGGTCGGCGCGTGCTCGATCGGCGAGGACTGGTAGCTCTCCTCCAGGATGTGGTCGGCGCCGGCGAAGCCCGCCTCGACATCGCCGAAGCGCACCTTGCGGCACTCGCCGCTGTCATAGAGGTAATAATTCTGGCCGTGATATTCGTTGACCAGGGGCGCGCCGGGCTTCAGCGCCTCTTCCATGTCGAAGACGGCCGGCAGCACCTCATAGTCGACCTTGACCTTGGCTGCGGCCTCTTGCGCGGCACGCTCGGTTTCGGCCAGCACGGCCACCACGGCCTCGCCCTTCCAGCGCACCTTGCCGTCGGCCAGCACCGTCTCGTCCTCCGGCCCGACCTGGATCAGGATCAGGATGGTGTAGACATTGTGCGGCACGTCCTTGGCGGTCAGCACTCTGACGACGCCCGGATGCTTCTCGGCCTCCGACGTGTCTATCGAGCGGATGCGGGCATGGTGATGCGGGCTGCGCACCATCTTCAGGTGCAGCATGCCAGGGAAATTGCGGTCGGCGAAAAAGGCGGTCTTGCCGGTGACATGGCCGGGTGAATCCGAGCGCGGCCGGGGCTGGCCGATCTCGTTCAGATCGTCCTTGCGGATATCAGCGAAGTAGTTCTTGCGCAGTTCCATTGCTTTGGACCCCTCAGGCCGCGTTCTGCGAATTGGCGCGGGCGGCGGTCAGCACCGCCTGGATGATCGGCTCGTAACCGGTGCAGCGGCAGATGTTGCCCGACAGCGCCTCGACCACCTCGTCGCGGCTGGGGTTGGGCGTATGGTCGAGCAACACCTTGGCCGCCATGATCATGCCCGGGGTGCAGAAGCCGCATTGCGTGGCGAAGGTGTCGAGGAAGGCGCGCTGCAGTGGGTGCAGGACGCCAGCTTCCGAAAGTCCCGATGTCGTGCTGATGACGGCGCCATCGCAGGTCTCGGCCAAGGTCAGGCAGGAGAGCCTGAGTTCGCCGTCTATGATGACCGAACAGGCGCCGCAGGTGCCTTGATGGCAGCCGCCTTTCGGCGAGGTGTCGCCGATCTTGTCGCGCAGCGCCTGAAGCAGCGTCGTGCCGCTGTCGATGAATTCGGCCTTTTCCGAGCCGTTGAGCGTGAATTGAACCGGAATCTTTGCCATGTTTTCCTCCCAGCGCGCCTGCCCGAACCAGCGGACAGACGCGCGCCCCGAACGAATTAGTATGCGAGCAGCAACCGGCCGAGATGAACCGGCAGGACTTCGGCGCGATACCAGGCGCTGGCGATCGGGTCGGTGATGGGCGAGGTGCCATCACCGGCCGCGGCCAAGGCCGGCGCGATGCCGTCAGCGGTCAGCGTTCGGCCGATCAGCGCTTTTTCCGCCGCCCTGGCGCGCATTGGCCGATCTGCCATGCAGCCGAGCGCGATCCGCGCCGAGGTCACGGTGCCATCCGACGACAGTTCCAGAGCACCGGCTATGCTGAGCACCGAGACGCCCTTGGGCTTGACCCTCGACACTTTCAGGAAGCGGAAACTGTCGGCCTTCGGAAGCGTGAAGCTCACGGAAGTGACGATGGCACGGCTGCCGTCCCGATTGGCCAGAAAAGTCTCGATAGGCGTTTCGCCGCCATCGGTGCCGACCATGGCATCGAGCGCCAGCAGGGCAACGGCAAAATCGCCATAGGGGGCCGGGGCAAAAAGATTGCCGCCGACGGTCGCCATGTTGCGGATGGCCGGGCCACCGACGGCGCGGGCGGCCTTGGCGAGCGTGCCGAGCTCCGGATGGCCGGCGATCGCTGCCATCGTCACTGAAGCGCCGACGCGGGCTTTTCCACCGGCAACGGCGATGGTGGACAGGGACGGCTCGGTCGACTTGACAAGGCCGGAAACCGAAACATCGCCTTCATTGGCCGCGCGGACGACCAGCGTGCCGCCGCCGAGATAGCGTGTGCCCTGGGCTTTCAGTGCCGCGTTCGCGTCCTTCACCGTTGCAAAAGTCTGCAGTGCCAGCGCCATGGTTTGGCTCCTGTCAGCTCTGGCCGGCGAAATGGCTTTTCAGGGCGTTGAAGCCGCCCTGAAAGACATTGGCGCCCATGCCCTCGGCCAGCTTGTCTGCCTCCTCGGGCGCGGCGTCGAAGCTGGCGGTCCATTCGGCGTAGGTGCGGTCGCCATCGGTCACACGCCGCAATTGAAGCGTCGCCTTGTGATTGGTCAGCGGCTGCGGCGTCTCCAGGATGGAGTAGCTGACCAGGAAATTCTGATCGGAAAAATCGAGCAGCTTTTCGCGCAGGCGGGCGCCGCTGGCGAGCTGGAAATTGCGCACGCAGCCGATCGTAGTGGCGTCCTTGCCGTCTTCAATGTGGCTTTCCACCATGCGCGGATGCCAGTCCGGCAGCCCGTTGAAGTCGCGTATGCGCGCCCAGACCTTTTCGACCGGCGCGTCGATGACGCTGGATATGGTGACTTTGGCCATTCAAATGTTCCCTTGCAAAAGCGATCCGGTGCAAGGGTAGGGCGGCCATTTCAGCGACGCTTATCAATGCGTCTTGAGCGCCTATCAAGGAGTCTGAAAAAGGGCGGTTGGCTCAGGCGATCGCCCGCGCGGCCTCGCGGTAGAGCGTCGGCGGCACGCCGACATGGTCGCGGAAGAAGCGCGAGAAATTGCCCTGCGTGGTGAAGCCGAGATTGCAGGCGACCGAGATCAGCGGTTCCTGCGACCATTGCAGCTGCCGCACCGCTTCCTCCATGCGCAGCGTGTTCCAGTAGACATTGGGCGTCAGATTGGTCTGTTCCTTGAACAGAGCGAAGAAATGCGGCCGCGACAGGCCGACGCTGCGTGCCACGTCGTCGAAGCAGATGCGCTCGCAGACATTGGCCTTCATCAGCTGGATTGCCTTGCGGACACGAAAATCCTGCATGGTGTTGATGCGGACACGGGCCTCCTGCGGCGCCGAGGCGTCGGCGGCGTCGAGCACGCTATCGACGAAACGCTCGATCTCGTAGTTGGCGATATCGTCAACGCTCTCATTGTCGCTGAGGTGGTCGAGCAGATTGGCGGCGGCCTGATGCAGCCACGGTTCCAGCGTAATCGCGGCTTGTGAGAACAGCGGCGCCGACGAAGGCAGGTCGCGGCGGCGCCGCGCCCAGTCGGCATCGATGTAGAAGGCGAGAAACAGACCGGGCGTCCCGTTTTGCGACAGAACATGGCTGTGCGGCTGGAAAGAGTTGATGCCGGCGGCCGTTCCAGGTCCAAGCCGGACGGTCTCGCGGCCGATGGTCATTTCGCCGGCCGTACCTTCCAGCCAGATGATCAGATGGGCCTCGACATGGGCATGGGTGACGAAGTCGCTTGCGACATTCAGGATAGAAACATGTCCGAACCGGCCCCAGTAGAGCCTGATCGCTTCCGTCATGGGTATATCCTCCCGCAGACGACTGGCCTCCCTTCGCCTGCAACAGGGATTGTGCGGCGGAGTTCGGGGCCGCGTCAAGACGCGCGGGGGCGGCGAGAGCGAATGACGGCCAGTGAGGCCGGATTTTCAGACTGAGCGATAGGCACTGGAACGAATAGCGGTCGGGAGAATTGCCAACCTCAAACCGAAGCCGTCATGCCGCCATCGACATACAGCGTATGGCCGTTGACGAAAGACGAGGCGTCGGAGGCAAGGAACACGGCGGCGCCGATCAGCTCGTCGACATTGCCCCAGCGCCCCGCCGGCGTGCGCTTTTCCAGCCAGGCGGAAAATTCGGGATTGTCGACCAGCGCCTGGTTCATCTCGGTGCGGAAATAGCCGGGCGCGATCGCATTGATCTGCAGGCCGTGTTTGGCCCAATCGGCGCACATGCCCCTTGTCAGGTTGCGGATCGCGCCCTTGGTGGCGGTGTAGGGCGCGATGTTCGGCCTTGCCAGTTCGCTCTGCACCGAACCGATGTTGATGATCTTGCCCTTGCCGCGCGGGATCATGTGGCGGGCGACCGCCTTGGCGGCATGGAAGGCGCCCGACACATTGGTCTTGAACAGGCGCTCCCATTGCTCCTCGGGAAAGTCCTCGAGCGGGGCGCGGAATTGTATGCCGGCATTGTTGATGAGGATGTCGATGGCGCCGATCTCGGCCTCGATGCGGGCGATGTCCTCGTTGACCGCCTGAAAATCAGTGACGTCGAAGGTCGAGGCGTGCGCCTTGAAGCCGGCATCGCGCAGCTTTTCGACGGCACCGCCGATCCTGGCGGCGTCGCGGCCGTTCAGCACCACGCTTGCCCCATGTTCGGCCAGGCCCCGAGCCAGCGCGAAGCCGATGCCCTGGCCGGAGCCAGTCACCAGCGCCAGCCGGCCCTCGAGGCTGAACAGGGAGTTGGCCATCAACTGTCGGCTTAGTCGCTGCGGCGGAAATTGCGGATGCGGTCGAACAGCACCGCCAGCAGGATGGCGCCGCCGATGAACACACCTTGCCAGAAGGCATTGATGCCGAGCAGGCCGAGACTGTTGCGGATCACCTCGATCAGGGCCGCGCCGACGATGGCGCCGAAGGCGGTGCCGACGCCGCCGGCCAGATTGGCGCCGCCGATGACGGTGGCGGCGATCACCTGCAGCTCCATGCCGGTGCCGAGATTGGTGGTGACGGCACCCAGCCAGCCGGTCTGGATGATGCCCGCAATGCCCGCCGACAGCGCCGAGATCATGTAGACGGCAACCTTGATCTGGCGCACCGGAACGCCGGTCAGCGTTGCCGCGTGCTCATTGCCGCCGATGGCGAAGATGTGGCGGCCGAACTTGGTCCAGCGCAGGATGAAGCCGGTGATCAGCGCCAGGAGGATCATGTAAAGCACCGGATTGGCGATGCCGAACACCCAGGCGCCGCCGCCCAATGACAGAAGCTTGGCGTGGTCCGGCCCGAACTGGAAGACGACCGTGTTGTTGGAGGCGACCATGGCGAGGCTTCGGGCGATCGACAGCATGCCGAGCGTCACCACGAACGGTGGAAAGCCGAGATAGGCGATCAGCACGCCGTTGAAGGCGCCAATGGCGAGCGCTGTGGCGATCGAGGCCAGGATGCCGATCTCGATCGAGTAGCCGGCATGCATGGTGACGGCCAAAATCATCGACGACAGGCACAGCACCGAGCCGACCGAGAGGTCGATGCCGCCGGTGATGATGACGAAGGTCATGCCGAGCGCGATAATGGCGACGAAGGTGATGTTGCGGGTGATGTTGTAGAGGTTCTTCGACGTGGCGAAGGCATCGGTGGCAAACGACAGGAACACGCAGGCGAGGATGACCGCGATCACCACCCAGAAGGTCTGGCTGGCAAACAGTCTCGCTGCCAAGGATTGCTGCTTGTGTTCGATCGGCTGGTCAATTGTCAGTGCCATCGTCGACCTTCATCTGCTGTGCGTGGTGAAATTCGCTGAAATCAAACCTGTTCGATGGCGCCGGTGATCAGCCCGGTGACTTCCTCGGGCGAGCTCGACGCAATCGTCTTGTCGGCGACCTTGCGACCGCGCCGCATGACTATGACGCGGTCGGCGACGGTGAAGACGTCAGGCATTCGGTGGCTGATCAGCACGACGGCAATGCCTTGATCGCGCAAATGGCGGATCAGGTTCAGCACTTCGGCGACCTGGCGCACCGAGATAGCGGCCGTCGGTTCGTCCATCAGCACGATCTTGGCCTGCGACAGCATGGTGCGGGCGATCGCCACCGCTTGGCGCTGGCCACCCGACATCTGCTTGACGAGGTCGCGCGGACGGGTTTCGGACTTCAATTCGGCGAAGAGCTGGCCGGCGCGCTTGTACATCGAGGCATAGTCAAGGATGCGGAACGGCCCGACGCCGCGCCGCAGTTCGCGGCCGAGATAGACATTGGCGGCGGCGGTCAGATTGTTGCAGAGCGCAAGGTCCTGGTGGACGATCTCGATGCCGTGCTGGCGGGCTTCCGCCGGCTTGTGCAGGATCAATTCCTTGCCGTCCATGTGCATGGTGCCATGGCTCGGGCGGAAATTGCCGGCGATCATCTTGACCAGCGTCGACTTGCCGGCGCCGTTGTCGCCCATGAGGCCGACCACCTGTCCGGGCTCGATCGACAGCGAAACGTCGTTGACAGCCTGGATGGCGCCGAAATGCCTTGAGATGTTGGTGAGTTCGAGAACCGCCACCAGCCTTTGCCTCCCCGTGATTTGCGACCTGCCGCTGTTCCCGGCGTGGATGCCGACGCTGCTTTGGCCTCGCTCTCCCCGGCTCCTCCCGAAGACGGCGTTAGCGTTCTTTTACGCAAAAGCCGGCGCACGTCAATCAATTGTCGGACGAATTGGGCCAGGACTATTTTAAAAATCCGTTTTGTAGGACAAATAGCATTGACGTTGGCGCCAAGCCGATATTAGCTAAGCGTCGGAGGAGATTATGCCGATCCCCGCTGGCGGTTCGCCGGCCGGAATCGGCGGAGGTTTGACGGCCCAGCATCCGGCGGCACCTGTGTGTGAGCTGATCTGAAGCCGAATCTGGAAATGCTTATCGATCTGTCCTGGCGACACGAGCGCTCGCGAAACGACCCTCGGTCATCACGCATCCGGTCGATCTGTATGGCGGGCACGCCGTGTCCGTTTGTTTCAAGGGAGGACTGACATGAGGAAAACACTTTTGCTCGCCGCCGTCGCCGCAATGGCGTTGGGTGCCGGGCCGGCTTTGGCCAAGAAACAGCTCGTCATTGTCGTGAAAGGTCTCGACAATCCGTTCTTCGAGGCCATCCACCAGGGCTGCGAGAAATGGAACAAGGAAAACGCCAGCTCGGAGTATGAATGCTTCTACACCGGTCCGGCATCGACTTCGGACGAGGCCGGCGAGGCGCAGATCGTCCAGGACATGCTGAGCAAGGCCGACACGGTCGCGATGGCGATCTCGCCGTCCAACGCGCCGCTGATCGCGCAGACGATCAAGAGCGCCAATCCGACGATCCCGATCATGACGGTCGATGCCGATCTCAGCAAGGAAGACGCAGGTCTTCGCAAGACCTATCTCGGTACCGACAATTACCTGATGGGCAAGAAGATCGGCGAGTACATCAAGAAGGGCAAGCCGAATGGTGGCACGATCTGCACCATCGAAGGCAACCCGGCAGCCGACAACATCCTGCGCCGTGCGCAAGGCATGCGTGACGCACTGTCGGGCAAGGAAGGCCTTGCCGCACTTGCGGGTGAAGGTGGCTGGACCGAAGTCGCCGGCTGCCCGGTGTTCACCAATGACGACGGCGCCAAGGGCGTGCAGGCGATGACCGACATCCTCGCCGCCAACCCCAAGCTGGACGCCTTCGGCATCATGGGCGGCTGGCCGCTGTTCGGCGCGCCGCAGCCCTACCGCGATCTGTTCGGGCCGCTCAAGGACCGGATCGCCAGCAACGACTTCGTCATCGGCGCCGCCGACACGATCGGCGACGAAGTGGCGATCGCTCGTGACGGCCTTGTAACGGCTCTGGTCGGCCAGCGGCCGTTCGAAATGGGCTACAAGGCACCGTCGGTGATGATCGACCTGATCGAAGGCAAGGCGGTCGCCGATCCGGTGTTCACCGGCCTCGACGAGTGCACCAAGGATACGGTCGACACCTGCATCCAGAAGTAGGTTCTCGATTTCGGGGCGCCCGGTTGCGGGCGCCCCGTCATTCCTGAACGGAGCGATCATTCCCGAACGGACGCAATGGTTGGGGCAATCGGCTCCGGCTTTGCCGCGCCCGTGATCTGGATTTTTCGGCAACGAGATCGGCGCCCGTACGGTTCGGACCAGTCCGGACGACAGACGGTCGACGCATTGGAACGTGGATGCCGGACGAGAAGTCAAGCAAGCGAACCGACCGAACCAAGGCACAAGCGAGCCACGGTCCGGCTGTCATGCGGAAGGCTGGTGCCGCGCATTTTGCGGGGGCGAGCGTCCATGTCTCGTTGGCCGGCGAGATTGGCCTGCGGATCGTGCGTGGCGACTATCCGCCCGGCACCATCCTGCCCAACGAGTCCAGATGGGCCGAGATCTTCAATGTCAGCCGTTCGGCGGTGCGCGAAGCCATCAAGATGCTGATGGCGAAGAGCCTATTGGCCTCACGCCCCAAGATCGGCAGTTGGGTCGAGCCGAAGGAGCGCTGGAACCTGCTCGACCGCGACGTTCTGGCCTGGTACGCGACGGCGCCCGACCGCGAGGCGTTCCTGCGAACCGTGCAGGAGTTTCGTCATATCATCGAGCCGGAAGCGTCGGCCTTTGCCGCCATGCGGCGCAGCGACGAGCAAATGGCGGAAATCAGCCAGGCCTGCCGCGACATGGGCGAGGCCTTGAGCCTGCAGGAGCGTATCCGCGCCGATACGCGCTTTCATCTGGCCATCCTGCGCGCTTCCGGCAACGACCTTCTGGTGCCGCTCGGCGTGCTGATCGAATCGGCGCTCGACCATCTCTTCGCATTCACGACACAGCAGGTCGCCGATCAGCGCCAGGCGCAGAAGCTGCATGAGGCGATCGAAAAGAACATCCGCCTGCAGCGCCCCGCCGCCGCGCGCAACGCCGTGCACAAGCTGCTTGCAGATACCGACGACGGGATAGGGCGGTGGCGGCGGTGACCGGCGCCAGCGTTGGGCGATCGGTTAAATGGTCTGCTTCTTGCCATCCTTCATCGGCATCAGGTCGACACCGTTCACTTTGCCGATATGCGTCGCCAGCATCGGCACGAATTGCTCGGCCGGGCCGGTTGCATGGGCACCGGCGAAGGAGTTCTTGGTGGCGTTGCCGAGCGGGTTGGCGATGCCGGCCGCACCCGCCATCGATTCCAGATAGGTCAGGTCCTTGAAGGCATTGGCGATGGTGAATTTGTGCGCATCGCGGTCACCTTCCAGCGTCCAGCGCATGAAGGTCTGGTAGAAGCCGCAATCCATGCGGCCATTGCGAATGACGCTGTCGAAGCGCGGCGGCGAGATGCCGACCTTCTCAGCCAGTGCCAGTGCCTCGGAATAGATCGCGGCGTAGCCGAGCGAGATGAAATTGTTGAGCAGCTTCATGCGATGGCCGTCGCCGGTGTCGCCGATATGGACGATGCGGCCGGCCCAGGTTTCGATTACCGGTTTCACCCTGGCAAAGAGGGCGTCCGGTGCGCCGACCATGGCGTCGAGCGTGCCTTCCCAGGCTTCCTTCGGCGTGCGGCTGAGCGGTGCGTCGACAAAATCGATGCCGAGTGCATTGAGCTCAGCGGCAAGCGCAATGGTCGAGACTGGATCTGAGGTCGAGCAATCGACGACGACCGAACCTTTCTTCAAACCCTCCTTGAGGCCGCCCGGGCCGCGAATGATGGCTTCGACCTCGCGCGAACCGGTGACGCAGATGAAGACGATATCAGACGCTGCCGCCACATCGCGCGAGGTCGATGCTTCCGTGGCGCCGCGGCCAAGCAGGTCTTCCGCCGGCTTGCGGTTCTTGCGGCCGAGGAAGGTCAGGCTGTAGCCCTTGTCGACGATGTTCTTGGCGATCCCGTGGCCCATCAGGCCAAGGCCGATGAAGCCGATCTTTTCGCGCGCGGCAGTCGTGTTCATGTCTTCAAGTCCTGTTGCAATGATTGATGTCAGGCGCTGCCGTTTTGCAGGCGTGGGTGGTTGCGGATGGCGATATTGTCTGACAATACACATAAATTCCTGAGGATGTGGAGAGCAAAATGACGAAGCGGATCATGTTCACCGGCGGCAGTGGCAAGGCCGGACGCCATGTTGTCCAGTATCTGGTGGAGCAAGGCTGCCAGGTGCTCAACATCGACACCAGGCCGCTCGACAACCCAAAGGTGCGCACGCTGATCACCGACATCACCGACAGCGGGCAGGTGTTCAACGCACTGTCGAGCTATATGGGCCTGCACGAATTCGACCCTTCGCTGCGCCCGCAGCCGGTCGATGCGGTGGTGCATTTCGCCGCCATCCCGCGCATCATGATCACCACCGACAACGAGGTGTTCCGCATCAACGCGCTCGGCACCTACAATGTCATCGAGGCGGCGGTGAAGCTCGGTATCCGCAAAATTATCATCGCCTCCAGCGAGACGACCTATGGTCTCGTCTTCGCCAACGAGCCGCGCGATCCCAAATATTTCCCGCTCGACGAGGAGTATGACGTCGACCCGATGGACAGCTACGCTTTGTCCAAGGTCGTCAACGAGAAGACGGCACGCGCCTTTGCGCAGCGCAACGGCACCGACATCTATGCCTTGCGCATCGGCAACGTCATCGAGCCGCACGAATATTCGCTGTTTCCGAAATGGTTCGCCGATCCGGGTTTCCGCAAGCGCATCGCCTGGAGCTATGTCGATGCACGCGATCTCGGCCAGATCACGCTGCGCGCCATAGAGAAGGACGGGCTCGGCTATCAGGTGTTCAACGCGGCCAATGACGACACCTCGTCCGACCTGCCGACCGCCGAACTCTTGAAGCGGTTCTACCCCGGCGTGCCGGTCAAGGCCGAACTCGGCGAATACGAGACGCTGCTGTCGAACCGCAAGGCGCGTGACGTGCTCGGCTTCCGCCCGGAGCATAGCTGGCGCAAACACGTCAAGCAGGACTGATCCGCGAAGCAATCGAGGCTGATCTGTGCACAGCGGGCGGCTTTGCGGTGCAAGCCGCTTGCCGCGCTTGACAGCCTGCTTAATACGGACTTTCTGGAACCCATGCGGGACGCGAAGCCGAACAAGGAAAAATCGTTGGGGAAAGCGGCCTCCGGGGACCGTCCGGGCGGCGTTCGCCGGGCGGACGCCGCCCGTATTCCTGGCTCCAGCGTCCACGCCTCGCTGGCCAGCGAAATTGGCCTCAGGATCGTGCGCGGCGACTATCCGCCCGGCACCATCCTGCCCAATGAAGCGAAATGGTCGGAGACCTTCAGCGTCAGCCGCTCGGCGGTGCGCGAGGCGATCAAGATGCTGATGGCCAAGAGCCTTTTGGCCTCACGTCCCAAGATCGGCAGCTGGGTCGAGCCGAAGGAACGCTGGAACCTGCTCGATCGCGATGTGCTTGCCTGGTACGCGACGTCGCCGGATCGCGAAGTGTTCCTCAAGACGGTGCAGGAATTCCGCCACATCATCGAGCCGGAAGCGACCGCGTTTGCCGCCATGCGAAGAACCGACGAGCAGATGGCCGAGATCAGCCTGGCCTGCCGGGAGATGGGAGAGGCGACGAGCCTGCAGGAGCGGACCCGCGCCGACACGCGCTTCCATCTTGCCATCCTGCGGGCTTCGGGCAACGACCTGTTGGTGCCGCTCGGCGTACTGATCGAATCCGCCTTCGATCACCTCTTTGCCTATACGACGCGGGAGATCGACGATCTCAACCACGCGCAGAAGCTGCACGAGGCAATCGAGAAGAACATCCGCCTGCAGCGCCCCGACGCGGCGCGCAATGCAGTGCGCAAACTGCTCGCCAACACAGACGGCGTCATCCGCGCCCGGTAGGGCCGGCCGCCGCTAATCATCCTTGTCACGTCCGAAGGCGCTGCGCAGTTCGTCCTTGGCGTCCTCAAGCACTTTTTTGCGCGCGGCAGGCAAGTTCTTGCCGGCGCGGTTGATGTAGAAGTTCAGCATCGACATGGCCGACTGGAACGGCTCGGCCTTGCGCCGGTGGCTGTGTTCGGCGGATCGCTTGAGCGAGGCGGCGATCTTCCTGGCGTCGTCGGATTCGAAGACGTGATCCTCAAGATCCATCGCGTCGCTGTGCTCGGTCACCTCGGCCGACCATTTTTTCCTGGTGGCGGTCATCGCAGGACTCCTCTGCAGGGTGGGTTGCCGGGAAACTCCGCACATCGGCATCGGTTCCGCCCTGGCTCTGGAGCCACGGATTTGCCCGCTGTGGCGCTGCTGCGGCCTGAGAATGCGCCGATAGTGGCGCAAACGGCGGCCGATCTCCGAGACCGCCGACAGGAAACGCCTTGACCCGAACCGACAGCATCCCGGCCGGCCCCGGCATCGACAGCTCCTATGCCTGGATGCGGCTTGCCATCTCGATGCTGCTGGCGACGATCGGCGCCGTCGGCATGTGGGCTGTGGTCGTGGTGCTGCCCGCGGTGCAGGCCGAGTTCGGCGTCGACCGCGCCGCGGCGTCCATGCCTTACACTGCGACCATGGTCGGTTTCGCCGCCGGCAACGTGCTGGTCGGCCGCGCCATCGACCGGATGGGTTACTGGATCCCGGCGCTGCTCTCTTCGATCGCGCTTTCCGCCGGCCTGCTTCTCGCGGCGCTGTCGACCTCGATCCTGCAATTCACGCTTGCCCAAGGAGTGCTGATCGGTATCGGCACGTCGGTGATCTTCGGGCCGCTGATCGCCGATATCTCGCACTGGTTCAACCGCCGTCGCGGTGTCGCGGTCACGGCGGCGGCCGCCGGAAACTACCTCGCCGGAGCGATCTGGCCGACCATCATGCCGACACTGATAAAGGCGGAAGGCTGGCGCTTCACTTATGCGGCAATCGGCATCTTCTGCCTGGTGACAATGGTGCCGCTGGTGCTGATGCTGAGGCGTGGTGCCCCAGTTGCGGCTGCCGCCGGTTCGCCCGGAAGCCGGCCGGTGCAGTCGATGCCGCTGTCGCCGGCGGCGTTGCAGGTGCTGCTGGTCGTCGCCGGCCTCGGCTGCTGCGTGGCGATGTCGATGCCGCAAGTGCATATCGTCGCCTATTGCATGGATCTCGGCTACGGCGTGGCGCATGGCGCCGACATGCTGTCGATCATGATGGCAGGCGGCGTCGTCAGTCGGCTGGCATCGGGCTTTCTCGCCGACCGTATCGGCGCGGTGTGGACACTGATGATCGGCTCGGTGCTGCAATGCCTGTCGCTGCTGTTCTACATCCCGTTCGACGGGCTTGCCTCGCTCTATGTGGTGTCGCTGGTGTTCGGCCTGTCGCAAGGCGGTATCGTGCCTTGCTACGCGATCATCGTGCGCGACTACATGCCGGCCAAAGAGGCTGGCCAGCGTATCGGCATCGTCTTGATGGCGACGATCTTCGGCATGGCGATCGGCGGCTGGATGTCGGGCTGGATCTACGATTTGACCGGCTCTTATGCGGCTGCGTTCCTCAACGGCATCGCCTGGAATTTGCTGAACATACTGGCGATCGGGCTGCTGTTGTGGAAGGCACGGCGCAGCACAGCCGTGATGGCCTGAGCTCACCCTGCCCAAATGGTCCGGGAGCTGCGCGGCTTGACAACCACCCAAGGCTGCGCGACGCCGGAAGGCGGATGGGTGCGGCAACAGGCCGATTTGGCATGACGACGGTGGCAAAGACCCTGAATATGGTTCTAAAGGCGCTTGGCTGCACAAGCCCGTCGCCAGGAGTGCGCCCTTGACCAAGCCGCGCTCGCGCCGGGGCGGCGGCCGCCCTACCATCGCGGATGTCGCGCGCAAGGCCGGTGTCGGCGCCATCACCGTGTCGCGCGCCCTGCGCGAGCCGGAGCGTGTGTCCGAAGAGCTGCGCCGCCAGATCCAGGCCGCCGTCGACGAACTGGGCTATGTGCCGGACCCGAATGCCCGGGCCCTGGCCTCGGCGCGCGCCGAGGTGTTCGGCGTGCTGGTGCCGTCGCTGACCAATAACGTCTTCGCCGAGGTGGTGCGTGGCATCTATGACAGCCTGTCGGCCAGCCCGTTCCGCATCCAGCTTGGCAACACCCACTATTCCGGCCTTGAGGAAGAGCGGCTGCTGCAGGTGTTCGGTTCGCAACGGCCAGCCGCGCTGATCGTCGCCGGCATCGATCAGACACCGGCTTCGCGAAAGCTGCTGGAAAGTGCCGGCTGCCCTGTGGTGCAAGTCATGGAAACCGGTCCAGATCCCGTCGACATGATGGTCGGCTTCTCGCATCTCGATGGCGGCAGGGCGGCGACCGAGCATCTGATCGAGGCCGGCTATCGCCGCATCGGCTTCATCGGCGCGCGCATGGATCCGCGTTCGCAGCGGCGCCTTGCCGGCTATCGCGCGGCGATGGAGGCCGCGGGCCTGTTCGACCCGCGCCTCGTCACCACTACGCCGGTGCTGTCCAGCGTGTCGCTCGGCCGCGAGATGTTCCGCGATGCGCTGGCCAAGGTGCCGACACTCGACGGTGTCTTCTGCAACAATGACGATATCGCGCTCGGTGTCTTGTTCGAATGCCATCGCGCTTCGATCGCGGTGCCGAAGACGATCGGCATCGTCGGGTTCAACGATCTCGACATGATGCAGGTGGCGTTTCCTTCGGTCACCAGCATCCGCACCCATCGTTATGAGATCGGCCGGCGTGCCGTTGCCATGGCGCTTGCGGCGATCGCCGGCAACAGACCGGAGCAACGGATCGTCGACCTCGGTTTCGAGCTCAAGCGCCGCGAGAGCACGGCGCGTTGAAACGCACAGGAGCGACTGTGCAAATGCCGGTTTACACGCCAATTTGGTAGCGCTACCATTTCCCGCAGGCAGGTGCATAAACGACAGGGCGTACCTGTTTATTATACATAAGCGACAACTAATACTTGTTTATTATGGATAATATGATAGTTTTCGTACCGCTGGGGGCGACAAGGGAGGAACCGGGTCGGCCACCACGGGCGGCCAAGGACGCGCATGGCGAGGCGGGAGGTGCCGGTCCATCGCGCGAAAATTCGCGTTGCGAAACGAACAATCTGAACTGCAATCGGGAGGATTATCGATGATCAAGTCACTTGTTGGTGGCGTCGTTGCCGCCACTGCATTCGTCATGCTCAATTCGGCCGCCATGGCCGCCGGACCCGAAATCGTGTCGGGTCCCGCCGCTCAGGCGGACTGTTTCGCGCCGTGGAGCGCGGAGACCAAATTCTTCAAATATCCCAAGAAGGAAGGGCCGTTCCGCATCGCCTTTGCCAATGGCTATATCGCCAATACCTGGCGCATCCAGATGGTGCAGACGGCCAAGGCCTACGCCGCACAACCTGAAGTCAAAGCCAAGATCAAGGAATTCAAGGTCGTCTCGACGGGCGAGGACGTGCCGGCACAGATCTCGGCGATCAACAATTTCATCGATTCCGGCTATGACGCCATCGTGACCGACGCCCAGAACCCGACGGCCTTCGGTCCGGTCATCAAGCGCGCCAAGGAAGCCGGCATCGTGCTGGTCGCCTTCGACAACATCCTCGACACCAAGGACGCCATCAACGTCAATGTCGATCAGAAGGGCCTTGGCGAATTGTGGGCCAAGTGGCTGGTCGCCAAGATTCCGAACGGCGGCAAGATCCTGGAAGTGCGCGGCGTCGCCGGCACCTCGGTCGACACCGATCGTCACAACGGCATCCACGAGGTCTTCGACGCGTCCGGCAAGAAGTGGGACGTGACCGAAGTCGCCGGCAAATGGGATGACGGCGTGGCACAGAAAGTGACCGCGGATGCGATCGCCACCAACGGTCCGTTCGACGGCATCACCGGGCAGGGCGGCGACACCGGCATCGTGCAGGCGATGATCGACGCCAAGCATCCGTTCGTGCCGTTTGGCGGCGAGACCGAGAACGGCTTCCGCAAGTTCTGCGCCGCGCATTCGGCCGACGGGCTGAAGTGCTCGTCCGCAGGCTCGGGTCCGGCTCAGGTCGCCGTTGCCATCAAGACCGCGATCGCCGCACTCGAAGGCGAGGTTGTGCCACAAGAGGTGAAGCTGCCGCTGGCGATCGCCGAAGACCCGAACTTGAAGGAAGGCACGGATTATTTCCCCAAGGAATCCGATAATTTCTTCGTCGGCAATTCCTTCCCGACCTGCGGCATCAATTTCAGCGCCCAGGAAATCATGGGTCAGACCAAGGAAAACCAGTAAATCATCGCTGGCTGTCACCTGGCGGGGGGGGGGGTGGCGCCGGGGGTGGGGGCAAGCCCGCGATGCCCGGGGGGGGGGGGGGGGGGGGGGGGGGGGGGGGGGTGGGGGGGGTGGGGG
>NZ_JAMYMR010000020.1:0-112155 GCF_040318635.1 Mesorhizobium sp. M1066 | reverse complement strand
TCGAGTTGTTTGTGTGATGTGGGTTGGTGCCACGCCGCGGCCGCCGGGGGGCGATCTGAGCCGCGCGGGCGGCTTGGGAGGTCAGCGCAGCGCCTGCTTGGCGAGCTCGGCGACGATCTCGTAATTTTCGGGCGTGACGAAGCCGGCGCCGGTGTCGACATTCACCGGCGCCAGCCCCAGCACCACCTGCTGGCAGAGGCTGAGGATCGGCAAATAGCCCTGCAGGAACGGCTGCTGGTCGGCGGTCAATTGCACCCAGCCGCCCTTAAAACCCTCGACGATCTGCGGGCTGGTGTCGAAGCCGAAGTTGAAGATCTCGCCCGCCTTGCGTCCGGCCGCCTGCATGTAGGTCGAGACATTGCCGAGCATCTGCCCGCCGGGATAGCCGACCGCCTTGACGTCGGGATTGTTGAGCAGCGCCGCGGTGATCACCGGAATGGCCAGATTGGGATCGGACGCCCATTCGCCGCTCGGCGGTGAGGACAACTGGATGACCTCGACGCCGGCTTCCTTGAGCGCTGCCACCGTGCCGCGCTCGCGCGCGCCGCGGGCCTCATTCTCGACGGGCCGATCATGATCGCCTTGTCGCCGGCCTTCAGCTTGCCCAGCTTGAACGCCTCGGCGCCGAGCGCGCGGCCCTGCTGTTCCTGCTGGGCGCCGACATAGCCTCCGCCGAATGCCGCCGTCACCTTCGGCACCGGCACGTTCTGATACATCATCTTGATGCCGTCCTTGTGCGCCTGTTCGGCGAGCGGCATGATCGACGCGTCGCCCGGATGGCCCATCATGGCGATGCCGTTGGGCTTGACCGCAATGGCCTCGCGCAGTTGCTGCACCATCTTTTCGATGTCCCACTGGGAGAAGATGTAGTCGACCTTCGGCCCGAGATCGGTCTCTGCCTGCTTGGCGCCATTGTAGACGATGGTGCCGAAAGCGTCGCCCTCGGCGCCGCCGACGAAGAAGCGGATGTGGACATCCTTGCACCATTTGGCGTCGAGCGCCCGCGCGGGCAAGGTGGAGATCGCAGCGGCAAGCACCGTGGCGGCGGCCACGACGGTCGAGCGCGGAACTGTCCTTCTCATCGTCATGCTCATGCACTTATCCTCCCTTTTTGTCCTCGCAAGCGAGGGGTTTCGACATTCGCTTCGGCAATGCGCGTTGCAGACATCCCGTCCGGCTCCTCCCGCCGGCCGATCCTCACATCGGGTTCGGCAGGTAGCTGGCCCCTCCCCGGCATTGCTTGAGATATTCCAGCGCCCGCACCTGGCCGGTGATCTCGAGGTCGCCGCGATAGACCGGGTCGTGCCAGCCTTCGATATCGATGGCCCCCTTGTAGCCGGCCAGTCGCAATTCGCTGATCACCCGGGTCCAGTCGCTGTCGCCGAAACCGGGCGTGCGCATCTGCACGAAGGGCAGTCGGCCGAACACGCCATGCTCGCGGATCACGTCCCAACGCACCGTCGCGTCCTTGCCGTGGACGTGGAAGATGCGCGGCGCCCATTTGCGGATCTGCGGCATGGGGTCGATCAGATAGACGAGCTGGTGGCAGGGCTCCCATTCCAGTCCGAGATTGTCGTCGGGCACTTCGTTGAACATCAGCTCCCAGGCGTCCGGATTGTGGGCAATGTTCCAGTCGCCGGCGGCCCAGTTGCCGTCCATGGCGCAGTTCTCGAACGCGATGCGCACGCCCTTGTCGGCGGCGCGCTTGGCCAGCGGTCCCCAGACCTCCTTGAAGCGCGGCAGGCTGTCCGGCAGAGGTTTGCCGCGCAGGCGGCCGGTGAAGCCGCTGACCATCGAGGTGCCGAACAGATGCGCGTTGTCGATCACCGTCTCCCAGGCCTTGAGCACGCCGCGGTCGACCTCGCCGTCTTCCAGCGGATTGCCGAACACGCCGAGCGAGGACACGGTGACGTCGGCATCGCCGATCGCCTCGCGGATCTGACCGGCGAGAAGCGGCAGGTCCTTGCCGCCAAGCGTCTGCCAGAAGAAGGGTTGGATGCTCTCGAAGCCGAGCGGCAGGATCTGTTTGACGTAAGCCGCCGGGTCGTCGAGATTGGCCCGCACCATGGTGCCGATCCGGATGTCGAGAAGCGGGTTCGGCGTCATTGTGCGTCCTCTGCGATTGTCACGCGGCGGCCGGTCTCGGCGCTTTCGATGGCGCCAAAAACCATGGCCAGACTCTTGATGTTGTCGGCGCCGCGCGTTTCCGGCTCGGTGCCGGTCTCGATGGCGCGAACGAAATCCTGGAGAATGCCGAGATGGCCTCCGACGCGATCGGACGCATCGAGCGGCGGCACCGCGATCGGCTGGGTTTTGTCGAACATTCCGTCGCGGCCCGGCATCACTGCTTCTGCCCTCAGCTCGTCATTGCCGTCCCAGAGGAGGCTGCCGCGCTCGGCGACGATGCGCCATGTACTTTCCCAACTGGTGCGGAAGCCGGCGGCGCACCAGCTGCCGGCATAGGTGAAGACCTTGCCGCGGCCGAGATCGAAGACGGCGCTGGCCGACGATCCCTGCCGGTACCAGGAATTGGCCGGCTCCCATTCCTGGCAATAGACATTGGCCGGCTCGCCGGCGACCATGTAGCGGGCGGCGTCGAATGTGTGGATCGCCATGTCGAGCAGCAGCACATGCGCCATCTCCTCGCGAAAGCCGCCGAAATGCGGCGCGACGAAGAAGTCGGCATGGATGCTGGTCGGCGTACCAATGACGCCGGAATCCAGGAACCTGCGGATGCGCCTGACATCGGCGACATAGCGGCGGTTCTGCACGACCGCATGGATGCGCCCGGCGCGGCGCGCGGCCTCGACGATGGCGCGCGCATTTTCCCGACTGTCGGCGAGCGGCTTTTCCGTCAGCAGATGGCAATTGTGGGCAAAAGCGGAAAAAGCGACTTCGCGCCGGGCGGCTGGAACCACCACGTCGAACACCGCTTGCGGTTTGGTCTGGTCGAGCACGGCGTCGAGATTGCTGCCGATGAAGGCATTGGTGAGATCGTATTCGCGCGCCCTCGCCCGTGCCTTGTCGGCATCGAGATCCACGAGGCCGACAAGCGTGAGCCCGTGGATCTGCCTGATGGCATCGAGCCAGGCCTTGCTCATCGCTCCGCAGCCGACCAGGACGACATCGATCATCCAGCGCTCCTCCTCCGCTCGGTCCCTCCAGACCGATCGTCACGGCATCCACGGCAGGACCGTAAACGTTTTTCCGTAAACGTTTACGAGAACACACCCGAAGGCGTAGAATGTCAATCGGCTCTTGGCGAAATTCGTCTTACCGCCTTGGCCTGAGCGGCTACCGGTGCTAGCCAAGCAAGGGGGAGAACAGTCTCTTGGCGTCCAGCATTCACGACCTTGCCCGTCACTTGAACATATCGATCGGCACGGTGTCGCGAGCGCTGAACGGTCGCGCCGATGTAAATGCCGACACGCGCCAGCGCGTGCTCGAGGCGGCCAGGACGCTCAACTATTCGCCGAACCAGTCTGGCCGCAGCCTGAGGCAAGGCGCCACCCATTCGATCGCCTTCATGCTGCAGCCGCATCCCGGCGACCAGCAATATGGCGAGCCCTTCTTCATTCCGTTCCTGATCGGGTTGCAGGCCAGGCTTGCCGAAAGCGGGCTCGACCTGACCGTGGTCATGGGGGCGCCGGGCGACTACCAGCAGGAGCGCCTGCGCCGTGTCGTCGAAACGCGCCGCGCCGACGCGGTGCTGCTGGCCTGGACGCGGCGCGAGGACGAGCGCATCGACTATCTCACGCAAGCCGGCTTTCCCTTCGCCACGCTCGGCCGCAGCCGCTCCGGGGCCAAGTCCTATCCTTCCCTCGACCTCGATTTCGAGAAGGCCGGCGCCGACGCCGTCGACCGCCTGGTGGCGCGCGGCCACCGCCGCATCGCCGCTGTCCGTCCGTCGCTCGACCTCAACTTCGGCTATCTGTTCCTGGCCGGCTACCGCAAGGCCCTGAAGCGGCACGGCATCGGGATCGACCCCGAGCTGATCGCCTCCGGCTTCATCAACGAGGCCGGCGGCTACGAGGTGACGCCTCAGGTGATGCGCTCCAAGGCCCCGCCGACCGCCATCATCTTCAACAATGATGCAATGGCGCTGGGCGGCTGCAAGGCGCTGGCCGAGATGGGCATCAGGCCGGGTCAAGACATGGCGGTGACCGTCATCGTCGACACGCCGCTCTGCCGCTATTTTTCCCCGGCGCTGACCGCCTTCCGCCCGGCGCTGGAGCCAATGGGACAACGCCTCGCCGAAATGTTACTGGCGTCGCTTCCCGCCTTCGCCGGCCCGGAGGGTCCACGGATCATCCGCGAGGTCTGGCCGCTGGAGCTGGTCGCCCGCGACAGCGATTGACGGTGGCAGCAGGACCGCCGATGTCGTCCTCCCCTCAAACAGCACATCGGTGCGCAGTGCACCGGCCGCAACCTTGAATGCGCGGGAGGCGCTGTAGGTTCCGGATCGCGCCACAACCAGGGCGATCAGCGGGAGCCAGCCTCAAGATACCGGCGCCGCTCCGCCCTCTGCCGTGCGCCGCGCGACAAACTCATCCAGCACGCCGGCGGTGGCGGCAGCCGTTGCCGGTGGCGTGAAATCGGCAAGCACCCGCCTCCAGACGCCGGTGGCGCGCTCGCTTGCCGTCTTCGAGCCGCTTTGCGTCCAGTTGCCGAAATTCGACCAGTCGGCCACCAGCGGTTCATAGAAGGCGGTGCGGTAGCGCACCATGGTGTGGCCGGCCGAGAAGAAATGGCCGCCCGGCTGCACCTCGGCGATCGCTTCGAAACCGATGGAATCGCTGTCGCCAGGTGTCGGGGCACAGAGCTCGGCCACTGTCTGCAAAGCCTCGATGTCGGTGACCAGCTTTTCGAAGGAAACGCTTAAGCCCCCCTCCAGCCAGCCGGCGGCATGGATGCACATCGTCGCCCCCGCCAGCACCGAGCCCCACAGCGCGAACTGCGTTTCGTGCGCGGCCTGCGCGTCGGAGATGTTGGCCGCGCTGCCGCCGCCGGACCGCCACGGCAGCCCGGTGAAGCGCGCCAGCTGGCCGGCGCCCAGCGTCGCCTTGACATGCTCCGGCGTGCCGAAGGCAGGCGCGCCGGATTTCATGTCGACATTGGAGGAGAACGAGCCGTAGACGACCGGCGCACCGGGCCGCACGATCTGCGCCAGCGTCAGCCCGGCCAGCGCTTCGGCGTGCTGCAGCGTCAACGCACCGGCGACCGTGATCGGCGCCATGGCGCCCGCCAGGCAGAACGGCGTGATGACGGAGATTTGGCCCGCGCGGGCGAAATCGATGATGCCTTGCGCCATCGGAATGTCGAGCTGGCGCGGCGAGTTGGTGTTGATGACGGTGTAGCAATATGCATTTGCCAGAAACTCGTTCTCCGACAAGCCGCGCGCCAGCCGCAGCATCTCGAACCCGTCCTCGACCTGCGGCGTACCGCGCGCGAAGACGAATGGAAACTTGTCCGACAGCGTCAGCTGCGCGCGGGTGACGGCATAGTGCCGAAAGCGGTTGTCGACATCCTGCGGTTCGATGCAGGGCCCCAGCATATGCAGCACGTCGAAATGCTGCACCAGCCGCATGAGATCCTCGAAATCCGCCAGTGTTCCCGGCCGCCGGCCGCGCTCGAGATCGGTGACGTTCGGTGCTCCGCTCCCGGCCAGGAACGCCATCGAGCCAAGTTCGAGCGTCAAATCGCGCGCGCGGGAACCGGCATGGGCGTGGATCGACTTCGGCGCCGAGGCCAGTGCCGCCGTCACCATGTCGCGACCGATGCGCACCATGTCGGTGTCCGGATCGGCCAGGGCGCCGGCATTGGCGAAAAGCTCACGCGCCTGCGGCAGCAGCACCTTGATGCCGAGCTCTTCCAGCACGCGCAACGCCGTGTCATGGATGGCGGCGACCTGATCATCCGAGAAGATCGGCTGCGGCAGGAACGGATTCTTCAGCGAATGGTAATTGGGCCGGCGGCTGCTTTCGCTGCCTGCCTCGCCCGTGCGTCCACGCCGGCGCTCGCGCCTGCTGTCCCGTGCCGCGTCATCGACCATGGTGTATTCTCCTCATTGCCGCATCGCCTTGCCCTCGGGATCGTAGGGCGAGGCCGCGATGACGCGTGCCGGCCGCTCGACGCCTACAATGTGCACCGAAAGCGCCGTCCCCTCCCCGGCAAAATCGTCGTCCACCAACGCCAGTGCGACGCTCTTGCCGATCGTGTAACCAAATCCGCCCGAGGTGACGAAACCGACGCGCCGACTGTCATGCCAGACTGGCTCGAAACCGCTGGCATCGGCATCAATAGCGTCGATCTCCAGCGTCACGATCCGCTGCGAGGCACCGGCGTCGCGCTCCTTCAACGCCGCTTCGCGACCGATGAAGTCGCTCTTGCCGAAAGCGATGAACCGGTCGAGACCGGTGTGGCCCGGCGTGTAGCCTTGCGTGAATTCGCGCGACCAGATGCCAAAGCTCTTCTCCAGCCGCAGCGCATTGAGCGCGTAATAGCCGATTTCGGCCAAGCCGAGATCCTCGCCGGCGGCCAGCAGCGTTTCGCGCAGAGTGGCATGCATGGTCACAGGGCAACTGATTTCGAAGCCGAGTTCGCCCGCGATCGACAGCCTTGCCACACGTGCCTGCACCATGCCGACGTCGAATGCTCCACAAGCCATAAATGGCAGTGCCGCGCCGGAAACATCCTGATGCGTTGTGCGCTCCAGGATCTTGCGCGCATTCGGCCCGGTCAGCAGAAAGCCGCTCATCGTGTCGGAGAGGTCGGCGACGGCGACGCCTTCAGCCGCATGGCTCTCGAACCAGCGCATGTGGAATTCCCGGAGATAGTAGGAGCCCATCAGCCAATAGCTGCCGCCGCCCCAGTTGAAGACGGTGAGGTCGCCCTTCAGCCGTCCGTCATGACCGAGCATCGGCGCCAGGCCGGCCCGCCCCGGCTTCGGCAGCCTGCAGGCGAGCAGCCGGTCGAGCCAGGCTTCCGCACCTGGCCCCGCCACCGCATAGCGCGAATAGGCCGAGATATCGACGAGACCGGCGGCGCGCCGCACCTGCAGCGCCTCGTCGCCGACGATGTCGAAGGCGTTGGAGCGCCGCAGCGTCGTGTTCTCGGCAAATCCCATCGGCGCGAAATAGGCCGGGATTTCCAGCCCCCACGACGCCGTCCATTCGCATCCCGCGGCCGTCATGCCGTCATAGGCGCCGGGGCGTTTCAGCGGCCGGCCGGCGGGCAGCCGCTCATTGGGAAAGGTCATGACGAAGCGGCGCGAATAGAACTGGCGTGTCGTCTGCTTGAGATATTCCCGGTTGGCGGCGAAGGCGCCGTAGCGGGCGATGTCCATGCCAAAAATGTCGGCCTGCGGTTCGCCGTAAATCATCCATTCGGCCAGCGACTTGCCGACGCCGCCGCCCTGGCTGAAACCGGCCATGACGCCGCAGGCGACCCAGTAATTCTTCAGCCCGCGCACCGGCCCGACAATCGGATTGCCGTCCGGGGTGAAGGTGAAGGCACCGTTGACCCATTTGCGGATGCCGGCCGTCGCCAGGCAAGGAAAGCGCTCATGCGCCTTGGCGAGTTCGGGGCTGATGCGGTCGATGTCTTCCGGGATCAGATCGATGCCGTAGTCCCATGGCGCACCATCCATGTTCCAGTGCTTTGGATTCTGCTCGTAGACGCCAAGCAGCACACCCTTGCGCTCTTGCCGCAGGTAGGAGAAGCCGTCGAGATCGACGGCGATGCCGATTTCCCTGTCCAGCGCCGCGATCTCGGGAATGTCCTCGGTGATGAAATAATGGTGCTCCATCGGCGTCACCGGCAGGTCGACGCCGGCCATGCGGCCGAGCTGCTTTGCCCACAGCCCGCCGGCATTGACGACATGCTCGGCGATGATGGTGCCCTGCTCCGTGACGACATCCCAGCGACCGTCGGCGCGCGGCTTCAACTCGACCACCCGGTTGCGCAGGATGATGTCGGCGCCGCGCTTCTTCGCAGCACCCGCATAGGCATGCGTCGTGCCGTACGGGTCGAGATGGCCTTCGTTGGAATCATGCAGCCCGCCAAGCACACCGGTGACGTCGACGATCGGGCAGATCGTCTTGATCTCATCGGGCGTTACCAACCTAGCGGTCTCGATGCCGACCGACTGGAACACCGCCCAGGCCGATTTCAGCCACTCCCACCGCGCGGGATCGCTGGCGATGTTGACGCCGCCGGTCATATGCAGGCCGATATCCCAGCCGGATTCGGCCTCGATCTCGCGGTAGAGACTGATGGTGTAGTCCTGCAGCGCCGCCACGTTGGGGTCGGCGTTAAGCGCATGGAAGCCTGCCGCCGCGTGCCAGGTCGAACCGGCCGTCAGTTCGGCGCGCTCGATCAGCGCCACATCCCTCCAGCCGAACCGCGTCAGGTGATAGAGCACCGAGGCTCCAACCACGCCACCTCCGATGACGACTGCGCGGTAGTGCGACTTCAAGGCTTCCCCTCCACGGTTAGTCCGAAGGCTGGAGCATATATACACTGGACATAAGTGTCTAGTGCCGCGCGCGCGCATCGTTTTTCGTCGACCGCCGGCATGTACTGCGTGCTGTCACGCAAGCATCATGTTCGCGCCGTAGACCGCGTTTCGGGGAGGCGCGGCATCATCGATGTCGCACCTCTTTCAGTTTTCGTCCCGCGTCCGCTCCGGCACATCCGCCACAAAGAGGATCCATGAAACACCTGTATCGAACCGCGTCGCTCGGCGTCGCGCTGGCCTTGTTCACCGCCTTGACGCCGGCCCTCGCCGACAGCACCACGGCCGTCGCCGGCCCGGTCAATAAGGGGCTGGTCGGCGTCGGCCGCATCCCGGCCGCTCAGCGCGACAAGTTCGGCGAGACGTTTGGATCGGGCTCCGGCATGTCGATCGACACATCAGGCTGGACGCATGAGGCCGCCGGCTACAAAGGTTCGCTCTGGCTGCTGCCAGATCGCGGCTACAATGTCGTCGGCACCACCGACTACCGGCCGCGCCTCAACACCATCGGCATTGAGTTTACCCCGGTGGCACCGGGTGCGGCACCTGCTGCCGGCCAGCGGCAGACCGGCGTCAAGGCAACGCTCGCCGACACCATGCTTCTCACCGACGACAAGGGGGCTGATGCCACAGGCCTCGATCCGCTCAACGGCGTGCGCGCGGCAAGCGGCGACATGCCGATCCTGCCGCAAGCCGACAATGGCAAGCTGGCGCTCGACAACGAGGCGATCGTGCGGCTGCCCGATGGTTCGATGTTCATCTCCGACGAATACGGCCCGAACATCTATCGGTTTTCCGCCGACGGGCATCTGCTGTCGGCAACCCAGCCACCGGCCGCCCTCGTGCCGATGCGCCACGGCACGCCGAACTTCGCCTCGGACAATCCGGGACCCGGTGCCGCCGAGCCCGATCCGAAGGACCCCGAAACCGGCCGCCAGAACAACCAAGGCCTCGAAGGCATGGCAATGACGCCAGACGGCAAGTTCCTGATCGCCGTGCTGCAGTCGGCGCCCCGGCAGGACGGCGGCGATTCGCCCGCCACGCGCCAGAACACCCGCGCCCTGGTCTACGACGCATCCGACCTCGGCCATCTCAAGCTGGCGCATGAGTATGTCGTGCCGCTGCCGGTGTTCAAGGATGCCAAGGGCAAGACCAAGGTCGCCGCGCAGAGCGAGATCGTGGCACTGTCGGATCAGACCTTCCTGATGCTGGCGCGCGACAGCGGCAACGGCCAGGGGCTGAAGGGCGGCACCTCGCTTGTGCGCCAGATCTTCGTCGTCGACGTCTCGGCCGCGACCGACATCGCCGGCGGCGCCTTCGACGCCGCTGACAAGCCGGTCGCCCCCAAGGGCGTCGTCGACCCATCGGTGACACCGGCCAAGCTGACGCCATTTATCGACATCAACGACAGTGCCGAGCTCGGCCGCTTCGGCCTGCACAATGGCGCGCCCAACGACCAGGATAACCTGTCCGAGAAGTGGGAGGCGATGTCAGTGGTCAGCGTTCTGGATCCGAAGCTGCCCGACGACTACTTCCTGTTCGTCGCCAACGACAACGACTTCCTCGCCCAGGACGGTTTTCAGGTCGGCGCGCCCTACAAGGCCGAAGACGGCGCCAATGTCGACACCATGTTCCTGGTCTATCAGGTCACGCTGCCGGGTCTGGCCAAGAAGTAACGACCACTGCACGGACGGGCGCGCTTGGCGCGTCCGCTGGGGCAGCGGCTGGTATGAACGGGGGGCAGCGGCTTTCAGCCGTGCGGCGCGTTCGCAAGGGTGCATCTCGGTCCCGCCTGCGATATCATCGTGGACTGGATCCCAAATCACCATCTGCCGAGCTGCCCGCCATGGACGAAAAAATGCCCGCGCGCCGGCGCACCGGCGACCTGACCAGCGGCCCGATCCCGCGCACGCTTCTGCTGTTCGCCTTGCCGGTGCTCGGCTCCAACGTGCTGCAGTCGCTCAACGGATCGATCAACGCCGTCTGGGTCGGCCGTTTCCTCGGCGAATCGGCGCTGACCGCCACCTCCAACGCCAACCTCGTCCTGTTCCTGATCCTCGGCACTGTGTTTGGCATCGGCATGGCGGCCACCATTCTGGTGGCCCAGTCGGTCGGTGCCCGCGACCTGCCCGAGGCGCGCCGCATCGTCGGCACCAGCGCGACGTTCTTCTTCCTCGTCTCGGTTATCTTCGCGGTATGCGGCTGGATCTGGGTCGACGCCATTCTCAACACGCTCGGCACACCGGTCGATGCCTTGCCGCTGGCCCGGTCCTATCTGCGCATCATCTTCGTCGCCGTGCCGATGATGAACCTTCTGTCCTTCGTCATGACCGTGCTGCGCGGTGCCGGCGATTCACGCACGCCCTTCTTCTTCATGGCGCTGGCCGTCGTCCTCGACATCGTGCTCAACCCATTGCTCATCCGCGGCATCGGGCCGTTTCCCGAGCTCGGTATCGCAGGCTCCGCCACGTCGACGCTGATCGGCCAGACGGTAAGCGTGATCGCCATCCTGATCGTGCTCTATGTGCGCAAGCATCCGCTGCGGCTGGCCGGCGCCAACCTCGCTCTGCTGCGGCCCGATCCCACCTTGCTTCGCATCGTCGTCTTCAAGGGCGTGCCGATGGGTCTGCAGATGATTGTCATCTCCGCGGCTGCATTGACAGTGATGGGCATGGTCAACTCCAACGGCTCACAGGTCGCCGCCGCCTACGGCATCGCCGCCCAACTGTGGACCTACATCCAGATGCCGGCGCTCGCCATCGGCGCTGCGGTGTCCTCGATGGCGGCACAAAATGTCGGCGCCGGGCGCTGGGACCGGATCGGCCGCATCGCCGCCTCCGGCGTCGGCTTCAACCTGGTCCTGACCGGCGCGCTGGTTGCCGTGCTGTCGGTTTTCGACCGTTCGGTGCTGAGCCTGTTCCTGAGCAGCGACAGCGCGGCGATCGACATCGCCGTCCACATCAACAATGTCGCCTCGTGGTCGTTCATTCTGTTCGGCATAACCATCGTGCTGTTTGCCACCGTACGAGCCACGGGTGCCGTGATGCCGCCGCTGATCATCCTGGTCATTTCGGTGCTGGTCGTGCGCACCGGCTTCGCCTATTTCATGCGTGGCGTGATCGGCGAGGAAGCGCTGTGGTGGAGTTTCCCGGCGGGTTCAATCAGCTCGCTTATACTGGCCGCAGCCTACTACCGTTTCGGCCGCTGGCGCACCACGCACATGATCGAGAACAGGCCGGCCGCCGGCGAGCCGCCGGACACCGGTCTTGGCGTGCCGCGCGGACGCGCGCATCTTTCGCCTGAAACACCGAACGGCTGAAGCCAACCCGGTTCCGCTGGACAGCTCCAGGGCTCAACGCCCGTGTTGTTTCAGCTCAAAAGCCAGTGCCACCAACGCAAACGCCACGATCACGCCGGCGAATGCCAGGCTGGCGGCGATGGGACTGGCATAGGTCGAAACGATGCCAATGCCGATGACGGGCAAGGCGTTGCCGACAAAGCAGCAGATGAAGAAGCTGGACACCACTTCGGCGCGACGAGCCTTCGGCGCGATCTCGTTCACCACCTGCAGGCCACCACGGTAACCAAGCGCCGCCGCAACGCCGCAACAGGCCGTCGCAGCAACCATCAGTGCCATCGAGGCCAGTATCTGCGCCGCCACCACCAACGAGACGCTTGGGATCATCAATGCCAGCGCAGCCAGCATCGCTTTGTTGCTCTTCATGTGCATCAGAACGACAATGCTGATCGCGGTGACGATCGCCAGTTCGAAGAACAGCGCGCCGGCGACGGCGTGGTTGGTCACATGCAGCTGCTGCGCCAGGATGCTCGGCGCCAACGCGGCGTAGAACCCGACCAGCGCCATCGCGCCGAAGCCGGTCACCGCCGGCGCGACGAAGCGCGCACGGATTTCCTCCGGGACGGAAAGTTGCGGCCGCAAGGAAAGCCGCCGCAGGCCGCCCGGCTTCGCCACCGTTTCGCGAGTGCGCCAGACCAGGATCGTTACCACCAAAAGTGCTGCCAGATAGACGATGAAGATCAGCCGCAACGGCCATGGCTCATATTCAGCCAGAAGTCCCGAAATCAGTGCGCCGAAGCCGAGGCCGAGGAAATTGGTGCTGGTGGCGATCACACTGGCACGCGACTTGTCCGCGCCGGGAAGAAGCTCGGCAATCCACGCGGTTCCGGTCCCCGCGCCGACGCCGATGCCAAGCCCGCTCAGGATGCGGGCGACGTCGAGCGAGACGACGTTTCCGGCAAACAGGAAGACAAGCGCACTGACGATGGCGACAAGCATCGCCGCCAGGCTCGCGGGCCGGCGCCCGACGACATCGGACACCCCGCCGAACATCACCAATGCCGCCAGATTGCCGACGACATACACGGCGTAGATCAGCGTCAGGGTGATTTGTGAAAAGCCGAATTGCTGCTTGTACACGATATAGAGCGGCGTCAGCACCGTGCTGCCGGCAAACAGCACCGCAATCATCGCGGCGACGGTGGGGATTGCAAGAGCATCGCCACCTGCTCCTTCGTGCGTATGCGCAAAATTGCGAATGGCCATTGCCAACCTCGTCACCAATTTCGGGGATCGAGGATTTAACGCGGTTTCATCCACGACGTTCCAGCCGACAGGGAGGCTCCTGACAGCACCGTGGACATTGCTTGAGCGGGATATCCGCCGGCTGAACAGGCTCGGATCGGGGCCAGCGGCTCCGATCCGTCATCTATCGCTCAACCGGTCGGCCTCACCTGCAGGGGAAGCCGGGCGCGATCTTGCACTTGCCGGGGCGCGGCTTGTGCGGCGGGCGATGGTGTGGAGGACGGTGCGGCCTGTGCTGCCAGTGCGGCCGATGCGGCGGGCGCACGATGATGATCGGCGGGCGAACGATTTGGGAGCGTTCTAGATAACCGGCGCTGGCCCAGCCGCTCACGCCGCCGCCGTGGATTCTACACCAGCCCGGCTGGCAGCCGGTGACATTGACCCTGAAGCCGGCGGGCAGCGTTCCCACTCTGGCGTATCCCGCTCCCGGCCCGCTACGGACGTTGAGGTTGGTCGAGGTGTGGGCGCTGTAGGCGAAGGCCGCGGCCGACGTCCCGAAGACCGCGGCCAGAATGGTCGCGACCACAAGCAGAAAACGAAATCTCATCAGTCCCCTCCATTCGAATCCCGCCGTACATCTGCTTCGGCCAAGACTGCCCTGCAAGAGGAGCGGCCAAGCCAAGAAAAGTCAACGGTGGGCGGCCGTAATCGTCCTGACCAGCGGGACTGATGCCGGATTTTCCTTGGACATGGTTGAGGAATTCCCCGGTTGCCATTTATTGGCTCCCCAACATCCGCTAGCGTTTACTCTCTTTCGACAATTCATCGTGGGCAAAGGTGGGATCCATGGGCAAAGGCAGGGTCGAGGCATTCACCGACGGCGTCGTGGCTATCATCATCACCATCATGGTGCTTGAGTTGAAAGTGCCGCATGGCGAGGATTTCTCCGCCCTGGTGCCGTTGTGGCCGATCTTCTTCTGCTACGTGCTGTCCTTCATCAATGTCGGCATCTACTGGAACAATTTGCACAACATGTTCCACGCCGTGCAGCGGGTCGACGGGCGCGTGCTGTGGGCCAACCTCAATCTGCTGTTCTGGCTGTCGCTGATGCCGGTGACCACAGCCTTCATGGGCGAGAACCACTTTGCGCCGGTGCCGGTCGCCGTCTATGGCACCGACCTCGCGCTATGCGCCATCGCCTACACCATACTCGCCGCCGCGCTGCATCGGCTTCACGGCAATGATACCGCCTTTGCCAAGGCGCTGGGTACTGACCGCAAGGGGAAGCTCTCGCTGGCTGTCTACATCGCAGCCGTCGTGCTGACCTTCGTCAGCCAGTGGATCGGCGTCGCGCTCTATGTGCTGGTCGCGATGATATGGCTCGTCCCGGATACGCGCTTTGCGCGGGTGATTGAAAAGTAGCTGTCTTCACGCATTTTCAAGGCAAAGCGTTGCACGTCTTTCCCAGAGTTGCGCTACTTGCGCATCGCTTTCAGTTTTTCCGCCACCGATGCGGCAAGGTCGGCATAGCGCTCCTCCAGCCGTTCCGCAGCCTTGACGATCGAGAAATCATGGCCGAACTTTTCCAGCGCCATGCGCAGCTTCTCGACGAACTCGGCTTGTTTCTCCAGGGCGGAAAAGAGCGTCTTCACCTGCGTTTCGCTGATGTCGGGGTTGGCCAGCATCTGCGGCACCTCAGGGCCCATCTGGTCGCCAATGGCGGTCTGTTCCTTCAGAATTGCAACCCAGTCCGTCAATCAGGAAATCTCCGTTTGTCCCAGGGCCAAAGTTTGTTTTGTCCCCAGGACAAAATCTCTTTCGCGAAGGCAAAGGGCAACATGCGCAGCCTCGACCGAACTGGTCAACCCGACAAGGCGAGCAGAGGCTTGCACCGACCGGTTCCGGCGCTAAGTTCGGCGCCATCGAACAAGGAACCCATCGCCCATGATCACCGACGCCGAGATCCAGACCGCCCTGCCCGCGCTTGCCCCAGGCAATGCCGCCGTGATCACCGGCGCCGCCAGCGGCATCGGTCTGGCGGCCGCCAAGCGGCTTGCACTGATGGGCATGAAGATCGTGCTGGCCGACATTGGCGGCGCGCGGCTTGACGACGCCTCGCGCGCCGTTTCCGCGATCGCCGGCGACGATGCCGTGCTTGCCGTCGCCGCCGACGTTTCGAAGGCGGATGAGGTGGACCGCCTCGCCGAGAGGGCGTTCGGCGCCTTCGACGGCGTGTCGCTGCTGATGAACAATGCCGGCGTCGGCGACAATCCCGGGAAGCCATGGGAAAACCGCGATGCCTGGAAACGGCTGCTGGACATCAATTTCTGGGGCGTCGTGCATGGCGTGGAGGCCTTCGCGCCGCGCATGCTGGCCTCGGCCAGGCCGGGTCTGATCGTCAACACCGGCTCCAAGCAAGGCATCACCACGCCGCCCGGCAATCTTGCCTACAATGTCTCCAAGGCAGGGGTGAAAACCTTCACCGAAGGCCTGGCGCATGCGTTACGCAACGAACCCGGCGCCCGTGTCGCTGCCCACCTCCTGATCCCCGGCTTCACCTTTACCGGCCTGACCGAGGGCGCGACGGAAAAACCCGCCGGCGCCTGGACCGGCGAACAGGTTGTGGATTTCATGCTGGAATCCCTGACCAGAGGCGATTTCTACATCCTGTGCCCGGACAATGAGGCGGCCCGCCCGCTGGATGAAAAGCGCATGGCCTGGACGATCGGCGACATCATCGAGAACCGCCCAGCCCTGTCGCGCTGGCATCCGGACCACAAGGACAGTTTCGCGGCGTTCATGAAGGGCTGATTTTCAGGCCGCCTGCTTTTTCGACCCGCGCTTCCTCGCCACAACCTTCTTCGCCGCCATGTCGGCGATCTGTTCGTCATGCCGCTTTGCAGCACGCTCGCATTTGGCGCGGATTTCCTCGACTTCGGATTCGGTCAGATGTTCAATGCCGATGAAGTGATTGTGGCCCTTGCCGACCCGGATCAGTTCGTCGAGCTTGGCCTGGATCGCCGCGCCGTCGCGGTTCTGAGTGTTCTGGATCAGGAAGACCATCAGGAAGGTAATGATGGTCGTGCCCGTGTTGATGACGAGTTGCCAGGTGTCCGAAAAGCCGAAGAACGGACCGCTCACCGCCCAGACGATGACGATCAGGCAACAGACGGCAAATGTCGGCGGCAGACCGGCTATGCGGGCGACCCAGTTGGCGACCTTAGTGAAATGCTTTTCCATCTATCAAATCCTCGACGCTGCGGCGCGATGAGAAACAACCAGCGACCGTTTCGGGTTCCCGACGCAAACAAATACGTAAGTGCAATCGAATGCACGCATAAGGAGAACAAGGCAGAAAACACAGCTTATGGGTTCAATGTCACAGTAACCCTGCAGGCAAGAGTGCCTGTTCCTTCCGCTTCACAGCGGTTTACCTCCAGCCCCTTCCGCTGCGCCACCCCCGCATGGCGGAAGGGGTTTCAGTCCGGAGAGCGTGGAGCATGGTTTCCCGAAAGCGCCGACCGGCAGAAAGACGGACGGCCGCTCCACTTTCCCGCAGATTGCTTGGCAGCGCCGGCCTAGGCCTGCTGATGGCCTGTGCGACCGTGAGCGCCAGGGCAGAACCACCAACAGCACCGGCTGCCGAAATAGCGACGGATCCGACAATCACCGGCAGTCTCGAACGGCATTGGACCAACAACGCGCTGGACAGCGACCATGCGGTCAAGGACTGGTACACACTGTTGCGCGGTTCGCTGCAGCAGCAATGGGGCGACAACGACGCCAACGCGAAATTCAGCGCGGACTTCCAGGTAACGCATTTCGACAAGATTTCGATCGAGGACGACCGCGGATTGTCGCTATCGGCCGAGGCCTTCCGCCGGCTCGGCCCGGGTCTCGAACTGAGGGGATCGCTGAGCTATCGCGTCTCCAGCACCGGCGACAATCTGGATATCGGCCCGCTGACGCTGGGTACGCGCGAGTTCAAGCAGGTCTTCGGCGCCCAGACACAACTCGGCATCGACCTCGGCAATGCCACCTCGCTGATTCTCGAGGCGGCCGACAGCTACGAAAAGCTCGGCGCGACGCATTTCCAGGAAGATCTCATCCTGCCGGCGAAGCTGCATGCCGACCGCAATCTGTTCCAGTTGGCGGCTCGGGTCACCCGGACAGTTGGCCAGCTTGCCTTCGGCGCGTCCGCGTCCGCGCTGTTCGCCAGCGTCCAGGAAATTGGTTACCCGCCGCTGTTCCTGTCGTTCAACGCTTATACGCTGCGCGCCGAGGCGGCCTACAAGGCCACTGATGGTTCGACGCTGGGCGTGGCGCTGGGTGCGCAGTTCCTGCGCGGCGCCGACGACATCTACCAGCGCTGGCGTCCGACCTGGCAAGTCACCTTCGGCAAGCCGCTGCCGCATGGCTTCGAGCTGCGCGGCACCTATTTCGGCCGCTACGAAACGTCCGAAACCGACGATCCGCTAGCGTCATGGCTGCAGCGCGCGGAGCTGGAACTCGGCATGAAGGTGCGCGAGAACCTCGGCATCGCGTCCGGCATCTTCTATGAGCTCAAGGACAACCTGCTCTACGAGAACCAGGAGCGCCGCAAAGGCGTCTATGCCGAAGCGACGTACAACGCGACCAAATCGATGGCCATTGTCGTTCGCGTTGACGTTTCCGAGACCTTCAAGACCGTGATCGATGAGCGCGAACACACGGTCGATGCATTTGTGGGCCTGCGGGCGAAGATCTAGCTCATTCCCGCGCTTTGACTGGGCAGACCCACAAGCGGAGGCAGGAGGGTGTTGAAGACCCTCCTGCCCACGACACGTGACATAGGATGCCCGTGACTTTCCTGCTCAGTGACGGCTGCCGAGCTTGTAGCTGTTGCCGCCAAGGATATTGACGCCGATACCGCTGAGAACGCCGGTAAGGACGTTGGTCTTGTTGCCGTTCAGAATACCCTGGACGACATTGCCGCTCAGGATGTTATTGCCACTCAGGATGCCATTGAGCGCGGTCACCTGGCCGACACCGATGGACGGCGACACATTGATCAGGCTACCCGAGCTACCTCCCCAGCCGCCGGCATAGGCGCCGACAGTCGAGAACGAAACCATAGCAGCCGTGAGTACAAGTGCGAACTTCTTCATGACTTCTCTCCATTGTTGCTAGTAGTGTTTTCTTCGACTTCTTACGACTTACCCCCGAGCCGAGTAGTGCATTTTGCCGAAACTCTTGCAACCTTGGAGTGTTTCATTTCACGGATGCAATCCGTTTTCCATTTCTTAACTTTAATATTTTACGTTAAGAAAATTGGTTACCGTCGACGTCTTGAGCTGGTCAGACGGCGTCGTTTTCCCAGCGATCGAGGAACGCTTCGATCGGCATTGCCTGCATGTCGGGAACCGCTCTGGCCAGCTTTTCGACCGGCCAGTCCCACCAGGCGAGAGCTTTGATCCGCTCCGCGATATCCGGAGCGAAGCGTGGCCGAAGCGCCTTCGCCGGCACCCCGGTGACGATCGCGTAGGGCGGCACATCACGCGTCACCACTGCGTTGGCGCCAACCACCGCGCCATTGCCGATGGTGACCCCTGGCATGATCACCGCGCCGTGGCCGATCCAGACGTCATGGCCGATGGTTACGGCTTTCGCCTGCCGCCGCTCGCGGAAGGCGGCATCGACGCCCAGCCAGCGAAAATACTCGTTCGGCCGGTAGCTGAGCTTGTGCTGGGTCAGCCGCTCTATGGGATGCTCCAGCGCATTGATGCGACTGTTGGCAGCGATCGAGCAGAATTTGCCGATCGTCGTGTAGATCGCTTCGCAATGGCGTTCGAAATAGGAGAAGTCGCCGACATTCACCTCGCGCAGCACCACTCGCTCGCCGATCGAGGCATAGCGGCCGAGCTTGCACGCCTTCAACTCCGCGGTCGGATGAATGCGCGGCTCGGGGTCTTTCGGGACGAGATTTTCGGAACGGTCCATGCCGGCGGCTTTACCCCCGAGCGATTGGTCCCGCAAGCGGGACCAATCGTCCGAAGGTCGGCAGCCTGTTACGGCTTGCCTTTGCTCCACACCACGTTCTGGCCGTAGAGCGGCACGGTGGTGACCGACATTTTGGCCGAGCCGTTCTGCACCTGGCGCGAATGCGAGAGATAGATCAGCGTCTCATTGGGCTTGTCGTAGATGCGGTTCACCACCTGCTTCTTCCAGATCAGGCTGATGCCTTGCTTGAACACTTCCTCGCCGCCCTCGCTCATGTCGATGTCACCGATGGTGATCGGACCGGTCTGGCGGCATGAGATCGAGGAATCGGACGGATCCTCGAACCAGTTGCCCTTGTGCAGGCGATCGATGATGCCGCGATCGAAATAGGAGACATGGCAGGTCACGCCCTCCACTTTCGGATCCTTGATCGCCTCGACGATGATGTCGTTGCCAAGCCAGTCGACGCCGACCTTGCCGACTTCCTCGGCGACCGCGGCACCGGCGCCAAGGACAACGCAGGCGGCCAAGGCGCCGCCGATCAGTTTCCGCCCAATCAGTCCGTGCCCAATCAGTCGTCGCCCAATCAGTCGTCGCAAACTAGCCTCCTGCGGTTCGAGTTGCCGGTCACAGGTGGGGCGAGCAGCCCGGCTTTGCAAGCAGATAGGGTCAACACCACTGCGGTTGCGGCAACGCGGCACTTTGCCTGTGCGAGGCCGAACCGCTAAGACTGTCGCACAGGCGCGGCATTGAGCCGGCGCGGCGATTTCTGCAGACGGACTTTTGATGATGATGCGTTCTATCCTGGTCGGCATTCTCGTCCTGATGGCTGCCGGCATCGGCTGGCTGACTTTCGACTGGTACCGCGGCCATTATGGCGGCGAGCCGTTCGGGGCCGCCTTTAGCCTGGTCGACCAGAAAGGCGCGCCGATCACCGAGGCCGCCTTCAGGGGGCAGCCCAGCGTCGTCTTCTTCGGCTTCACCCATTGCCCCGAGGTCTGCCCGACCACGCTGTTCGAACTGGCCGGCTGGCTGAAGACGCTCGGCGACGACGGCAAGAACCTGCACGCCTATTTCGTCTCGGTCGATCCCGAGCGCGACACGCCGGAAGTGATGAACGCCTATGTCAGCAATTTCTCCGACCGTATCGTCGGCATCACGGGCGCTCCGGACAAGGTCCATGCCATGGCCAAGTCGTTCGGCATCTATTGGAAGAAGGTCGACACCGGCGACGGCGACTACACGATGGACCACACCGCCTCGGTGCTGCTGCTCAACGCCAAGGGCGACTTCGCCGGCACCATCGCCTACGGCGAAAGCGCCGATACGGCCATCGCCAAGCTGAAGCGGCTGGCGGCGAAAGGCTGATTACCATTTCATGACCCAGACGCGCCTTTACTTCACCACCGGAAAGACCGAGTCCGTCAGCATTTTCGCGGCGCTCGAGGCAGCCTTCGAGGAAGAAGGGCTGCCGATCGCCGTCCTGGAGGTCGACGAGGACAAGGACATCCACGAAGTGTCGCTCTATGCCGATGGCGACGTCGATGCGGTCGAGACCCGCTTGAAGGACATCCTTGCTCGCCTTTCCCTGTCGAAGCTGGTCGAGCGCGAGGCCCTGCCCGACATCGACTGGGTGGCGCATTCGCTGGAAGAGCTGAAGCCGGTGCGTGCCGGCCGTTTCTTCGTCCACGGCGCGCATGACCGCAGGAAACGCCACAGCGGCGAACTCGCCATCGAGATCGAGGCCGGCCTCGCCTTCGGCACCGGTCACCACGGCACCACAGCCGGCTGCCTGGAAATGCTGGAAAGAGTGGTTCGGCGCGAGCATCCGCGCAATGCGCTCGACCTCGGCACCGGCAGTGCGGTGCTGGCGATCGCCATCGCCAAGCTGGCGCATATTCCTGTGCTGGCCACCGACATCGATCCGGTGGCGGTGCGGGTGGCTGCCGCCAATGCGCGGCTCAACCACGTCAAGGCACTGGTGGAAACAGCAACAGCACCAGGCTTTCACCATCCGATCTTCGGCAAGCGCGCGCCCTTCGATCTGATCGTCGCCAACATATTGGCGCGGCCGCTGATGCGGCTGGCGCCGCAAATGGCCGATCATATCGCACTTGGCGGCTCTATCGTGCTGTCAGGCATCCTCGAGCGCCAGCGCGACGCCGTCATCTCGGCCTATGTCGGCCAGAATTTTCGCCACGTGCGCACCTTGCACCGCGAAGGCTGGGTGACGATCCACCTGAAGCATTGAGGCATGCGGGCCGGCAACGACCGAGCTTGGACCAAGTTCCGCTGATTGTCAGTCAAGCGATGCTGTAGCAGGTTGCGCGCAGCCGGAAATCGATTCCGATTTCCGCGACCGTACGCTACGGTTGCGCTGACCGCAGGAGGCCCACAATGTTCCAGACCTTCGATTCCGCCGGCGACCCGACCGTCGGTAAACCGCGTGTGGCGTTGCTGCGCCAATGGCTTGAAGCCAACGGGCTGGACGGCTTCATCGTGCCGCGTGCCGACGAGCATCAGGGCGAATATGTCGCCGACCGTTCGGCGCGGCTGAAATGGCTGACCGGATTCAGCGGCTCGGCCGGTGTCGCCATCGTCCTGCGCGACCGCGCCTTCGTCTTTGTCGACGGACGCTACACGCTGCAAGTGCGCAGCGAGGTCGATCTCGACGTCTTTTCGATCGAAAGCCTGGTCGACAATCCGCCGGCTGTCTGGCTGAAAGACAATCTCGGCAAGGGCGCACGGCTCGGCTTCGATCCGTGGCTGCACACGATCAGCGAGATCAAGGCGCTGCAGGCCTCGGCCGACAAGTCGGGCGCCGTGTTGGTGCCGCTCGACGAGAACCCGATCGACATCATCTGGAAGGATCAGCCCGACGCGCCGGTGGCCCCCGTCGAACTCCACCCGATCGGTTTTGCCGGCGAACTCGCCAAGGACAAGCTGGCGCGGCTGGCGACGGCGATCGGCAAGGACGGCGCCACCCATGCCGTGCTGACCGACCCCTCCTCCATCGCCTGGGCCTTCAACATCCGCGGCGGCGACGTGCCGCACACGCCGCTGGCGCTCGGCTTCGCCATTCTTGCCGCCGATGGGTCGCACCAGCTTTTCATGGACCAGCGCAAATTCTCGCGCCAGGTCGCCGCCTACCTCACGCAGCTCGCCGAGCCGCATGAGCCCGGCGAATTCGAAGCGGCGATCGCAGCACTTGCCAAGAGTGGTGCGAAAATCGCGCTCGACCCGGTGCTGGCGGCCGACAGGCTGCGCATGCTGGTCGAGGAGAATGGCGGCACCGTGATCGCCGCAGCCGACCCTGCCCGCATCCCGCGCGCCACCAAGAACCAGGCCGAGATCAATGGCTCGCGCGCCGCGCATCGCCGTGATGGCGCGGCTGTGGCGAAGCTTTTGTGCTGGCTGGAGCGGCAAGAACCCGGCTCGCTCGACGAGATATCGGTCGTCACCCGGCTGGAGGAGTCGCGCCGGCGGATCGGCGAGGAAACGCAGATGCCGCTGCGCGACGTCTCCTTCGACACCATCTCCGGCGCCGGCCCGAACGGCGCCATCATGCATTATCGCGTGTCGCGCGCCACCAGCCGCAAGCTGCAGGCCGGCGAGCTGTTCCTGCTCGATTCCGGCGCGCAGTATCAGGACGGCACCACCGACATCACCCGCACCGTGCCTATCGGCGAGCCGACGCAGGAGATGCGCGAACGCTTCACGCTGGTGCTGAAAGGCATGATCGGTATTTCCACCTTGCGCTTCCCCGCCGGCACGCGCGGCTCGGAAATCGATGCCGTCGCGCGCATGGCGCTGTGGCAGCACGGCTGCGACTTCGCCCACGGCACCGGCCATGGCGTCGGCTCGTATCTGGCCGTTCATGAAGGGCCGCAGCGTATCGCCCGCACCGGCACCGAAAAGCTGCTCGAAGGCATGATGCTGTCCAACGAGCCGGGCTACTACAAGGAAGGCGCCTACGGCATCCGCATCGAGAACCTGATCCTGGTGACGCCGGCGCAAGAGATCGAGGGCGGCGACATCGCCATGCACGGCTTCGAGACGCTGACGCTGGCGCCGGTCGACACAAGACTGGTGCAGTCGGACCTCCTGACGCGCGACGAGCTGCACTGGCTGGACACGTACCATGCGCGCGTGCTGGCCGAGATCGGCCCGATGCTCGACGGCGAAACGCTGACATGGCTGGAAAAAGCCACCGCGCCGCTGCCGCACGACGCGAAGATTTGAGGTGAGCTTCTTTCTCCCGTTTACGGCAGGACTATCGCGTATGGAATTCTTGAGATGGCTGCCCGGCACGGACCCCCACCCCTAACCCCTCCCCACAAGGGGGAGGGAGACTTCCGTTGGCGCTGACCCAGGAGAATCGCCTGTCTTTTCGGCGCCAAGAAGAATTAAAGGCACGCGGCAGCGTTCCCTCCCCCTTGTGGGGAGGGTTAGGGTGGGGGTTCTTCTTCGCAAGAATCCATACGTGACAGCCCGGCCGTTTACGGGGAGAAGTGCCCGGCAGGGCAATAAAGGCGGCGCTAACGTCCAAACCGATTCGCTCTTAGAATTTTACCCCACGAACTGCCGCGCCAAAATCAGAACGGCCGCGCCCGCCAGAAACATCGCCATCAGCCCACCGCGCAGCGAAACCACGGCGGTGACCACCAGTGCGGCCCATTCCGCCGGCCCGGCATTCAACAGTTCCGGCGCCACCAGCGTCGTCAGCACCGCGGCCGGCACGGCATTGAGGCCGGCCTCGACGCGCGGGTGGATGGTGTCGAAGCGGGAGATGACCAGATGCCCGCCGATGCGCGTCAGATAGGTCGCGATTGCGCCGGCGATGATGATCCAGAAGGTCGTGCTCATGGCCGTGCCTTTACGCCGCTGTGATGGGGAGGCAGGATGACCGCCAGCAGCACGCCGGCAACAGCGCCGATCGAGACATGCCAGGGCGACCCCACGGTCTTATAGGCGATGATCGAGGCGGCGGCGCTGGCGACGACCACCGGCAGCCACAGCGGCCGCTTGCGGAAGCCCAGCACGAGACCGAGGAAATAGATCGGCAGCAGGAAATCGATGCCCAGCGCATGCGTGTCGGGGATCAGCTTGCCGAACAGTGCGCCAAGCGCGCTTTCGACGATCCAGAACAGATAGACCGGCAAGCCAAGTCCCAGATACCAGGCAAAGCCGACCGTCTGGCCCGATTGCGCCCGCGCTTCGGCTACCGCGAATTGCGGATCGGTGAGGATGAAATAACCGAGTGCTTGGCTGATGACAGGCCAGTGCGCAATGCGCCGGCCGATGCCGGCGGAATAGAGCACGTGGCGGAAATTGACGGCGAAGATCGACAGCACGATCAGCCACGGCGCCACATGCTGGCCGAACAGTTGGATGCCGACCATCTGGCTGGCGCCGCCATAGACCAGCGCGCTCATCAGGAAGGCTTCCAGGACGGAGAAACCGTTGTCGACGGCGAGCGCGCCGAACAGCACCGCAAACGGCGCCGACGCCACCACGACAGGCATCGACAGCCGCACGCCCTGCCAGAAATCGCTTCTTTCGCTGCTCTCTGAAATTGCGTCCGTCGCCATCAACCACTCCTGATGCATGTCGCCCAAAAATGCGTAGCAGGGATAACGACATGCACAACAACAAGGGAAGCGCGGTATGTAGGTGGCGCGGCTTGCCGTGTCACACGAATTCGCTTGAGCCAAACGATCAGCGGAAATGATCGCTGGATCGGCTGAGTTAGACGCTTATTCCTTCGGGATCTTGCCCTCGATCGCCCTGCCCCAGTCGAGCAGCGGCTTGGCGCGCAAGGTGAAATCGACGAGTTCTTCGACCAGATCAGCCGTATGGATTCCGGCCGGATCGATGACATGCTGGACATAGAAATGCCGGTGGCGGATGGCGGCGACCAGATCGGGATCGCTGATTTCCTCGAAGCCGCGTGGCGTACGCTTCATGCGGCCTTCGGTCTCGAGTTCAAGCCGGTTCTTCTTCAACGCCGCCACCAGGGCGCGAAACCTGTCCGGCTTCGTCGCGACGGCTTTGCGCATCGCCAGCAGCAGCGCAGGCTCCGGCTGCCACCAGGCGATGTCGGCAAAGCAGCGCTCAAGCCCGATATGAACGTAGAACACACCCTGCTCCATCTTGGTGCCGTCGGGCGACAGGATGGCCGACAAATGCCTGTTGTAGGGCCGCTTATCCCTGGCGAAACGCACGTCGCGATTGATCCGGAACAGCGACTTCTTGCGATCACCGCGCAGGCCGAGCCCGGCCTCCGCGAAACGCTCGGTCAGCGTGTCGACCAGATCACCGAATGGATCGCGCAACTCCTGTTCGAAGAGGTCGCGATTCTCCAGGAACCACTCGCGGCTCTGGTGGAAATCCAGCGCCTTGAGGAACGGAATGGCTTTGGGGCCGAAGCCGCTGAACGGTCGGGTCATGCCTTGCCGATCCGCACCAGCCAGGCATCCTCGTCGATCACCTCGATGCCGAGTTCGCTGGCGAGCTTCAGCTTGGAGCCGGCACCTGGCCCGGCCACGACAAGATCGGTCTTCGCCGAAACCGAGCCCGCGACCTTGGCGCCGAGGCGCTCCGCCATCGCCTTGGCTTCGGAGCGTGTCATCTTCTCCAGCGAGCCCGTGAACACGACCGTCTTGCCGGCGACCTCGCTGTCGGCCGAGAGGTTGACGATATACGGCTTCGGCTTGACTTGGCGGAGCAACGCGTCAAGCACGTCGTCATTGCGCTCATTGCCGAAGAAGTCGCGCAAAGCATCGATCACGGTATCGCCGATGCCGTTGACCGAGGGGAAAACCGTATGTGGATTCTCCGCTGCCGCTGTCTCCTTGCCGACGCGGATCAGCTCCTCGATGGTCGAGAAGGTGCGGGCAAGCACGGCGGCCGTCGTTTCACCGATATGGCGGATGCCGAGCGCGAAGATGAAGCGGTCCAGCTCCGGCTCGCGGCGCGAATCGATGGCGGCGAACAGCTTGTCGAGGCCCTCATAGTTGCGATCCTCGACGCTGCGCACATTCTTGCGTGTCTTGCCCGATGCGGCCTCGCGCTGCCTTGCCTGCTCCTCACGGCGCTCGGCCAGCGCCCTGGTGACAGCCGGACGGCGGTCCCTGAGCGTGAAGATATCGGCGGCGGTCTTGATCAATCCCGCATTGAAGAACGTGTCTATGTTTTCCGCGCCGAGCCCTTCGATGTCCAGGGCGCCGCGTGACACGAAGTGGCGCAATCCCTCCACCGCCTGCGCCGGGCAGCTCAGTTCCCCGGTGCAGCGGCGGCGCGAATCTTCCTTGCCGGTCTTTTCGTTGATCTCGCGCGTCGCCGGCGAGCCGCAGATCGGGCAAGTGTGAGGGAACTCGTAAGGCACCGCATCAGCAGGCCGCTTGTCGATGACGACGCTGACGATCTGCGGAATGACATCGCCTGCCCGCTGGATCACGACCGTATCGCCGATGCGCACATCGATGCCATCTCGGATCGGCTCGCCGGTACTGTCCAGGCCCTTGATGTAGTCCTCATTGTGCAGCGTGACGTTCTCGACCACGACGCCGCCGACAGTGACCGGCGCCAGCCGCGCAACCGGCGCCAGCGTACCGGTACGACCGACCTGGATGTCGATCTTCTGCACGGTCGTCATCGCCTGTTCGGCCGGGAATTTGTGCGCGACCGCCCAGCGCGGTTCGCCGGTGACGAAGCCCCATCGGCGTTGCAATTCCAGCTGGTCGACCTTGTAGACGACACCGTCGATATCGTAGCCGAGCGCCGAGCGCTGCTCCTCGATCCGATGATAATGCGCGATCAACTCCTCGGCCGATTTCGCCCGCACCATCAGCGGACTGATCTTGAACCCCCACTCGGCGAATTTCTGTACCGAATCATATTGGGTCGGAGCGGGATCCGCCGAGGTGTAGCCCCAGGCATAGGCGAAGAATTTGAGGTTGCGGCTGGCGGTGACGGACGGATCCTTCTGGCGCAGCGACCCGGCCGCCGTATTGCGCGGATTGACATAGTCCTGGCCGCCGGCCGCTGCCGAGCGTTGCTTCAGCGCCTCGAATTCCGCATAGCTCATATAAACCTCGCCGCGGATCTCGATGGTTTCGGGCCAGCCCGAGCCTTTCAACTTCGCAGGGATGTCGGCGATAGTCTTCAAATTGGCGGTGATGTCTTCGCCGACGGCGCCGTTGCCACGCGTCGCGCCCTGCACGAACACACCGTTCTCGTAGCGCAGCGAAGCCGACAGCCCGTCGATCTTCGGTTCGGCGGTGAAGGCGATGTCGAGCTCCTTGTCGCGATCGAAGAACCGCCGCCCGCGTTCGATGAAATCCGTGACGTCATCGTCGGTATAGGCCTTGGCAAGGCTGAGCATCGGCACGGCGTGGCGCACCTTGGTAAAGCCTTCCGCGGGTGCTGCACCAACCCTCAGCGATGGCGAGTCCTCGCGAACCAGCGCTGGAAAGCGCTCCTCGATGGCAAGGTTGCGCCGTGCCAGCGCATCATATTCTGCATCGGTGATAACTGGCGCGTCTTCGGTATGGTAGCGCCGATCGTGCTCGGCGATCTCTTCCGCGAGGCGCTTCAGCTCAGCTTCGGCCTCGCTTTCGGTCAGGGCATCGACTGGTTTTTCGGACATGGTTTTGCACCTGGCTGCTGTTGGCCCGGGACAATAGATCAGGATTCGGATGGAAGGGAGCTGAATTCTGACAAAACCACGCCGAAACAGCAGGATGGAGCCATATGCTGACTCTGTTCGTGTGTCGAATTTCACCAGTTAGAGGCACCCCCGATCGGGAAGCCGCGCCATCAGGAAACGGCGGTATTCTCACGCAGCAGCCGCTCCGCGGCGGCGCGCGCCTCGTCGGTGATGGTGGCGCCGGCCAGCATGCGTGCGATCTCTTCCTGCCGCGCCGGCCGATCCATTTCGGCAATGCCTGTGGCGACACGGTCGGTGGTGCCGGATTTGGAGATCAGGAAATGCGTCGCCGCGCGCGCCGCCACCTGTGGTGCGTGCGTCACCGACAGCACCTGGACCCGCTTCGACAGCCGCGCCAGCCGCTGGCCGATAGCGTCGGCGACAGCGCCGCCCACACCGGTGTCGATTTCGTCGAACACCAGCGTCGGCGCCGAGCCGCGATCAGCCAGCGCCACCTTCAGCGCCAGAAGGAAGCGCGAAAGCTCCCCGCCGGAGGCCACTTTCATCATCGGCCCGGGCCGCGTGCCTGGATTGGTCCGCACCCAGAATTCGATCTGATCGATCCCCTCTTCCATGCGGCTTTCGACCTCGCTCTTCATTTCCACGATAAAGGCGGCGCGTTCGAGCTTCAGAGCCGGCAATTCCGCCATCACCGCCTTGGTCAGGCCGACCGCCGCCGCATGGCGAAGCGAGGACAGCTGCGCGGCGGCAATGTCATAGGTCTCGCGCGCGGCGGTGGCCTGCTTTTCCAACCCGTGCAGGCGCTCCTCGCCGGCATCGAGATCGGCGAGATCGGCCGACATCGTGTCGCGCAGCTGCGCCAAATCGTCGACGGCGACGCTGTGCTTGCGCGAGGCCGCGCGCAGCGAAAACAGCCGCTCCTCCGCTTTCTCCAGCCGCTGCGGATCATATTCGGTGGCGCGCAATGCTGCCTCGACGCCCGATTGCGCTGCGTCGAGCGACAGCATCGCCTCATCGAGCGATTTGACGACATCGTCGAGCAGGCCGGGCGCCTCCGTCACTTTGCGCTGCAGCCGCCGCAGCAGGCTGGCCAGTTGCGGCAAGGGCGAGGACGGGCCGGATAGCACATCCTGCGCATCATGGATTTCGGAAGCGATCTTCTCCGCTCGCATCATCGACGCCCGCAGTTCGGCGAGATCGGTCTCCTCGCCCGGCTGCGGATCGAGCTTGGTCAGTTCCGCCACCGCAGCGCGCAAATAATCAGCCTCGCGCGCCGCCGCCGCCACCTTGGCGCGGTGTCGCGACAGCTCCTGCTCGCAGGCGCGCCAGTGCCGCCATGCCTCGCCGGTCGAGCGGACGGCGCCGAGATGGCCACCGAAAGCGTCGAGCACCTCGCGGTGCGCTCCGGGGTCGACCAGCGCGCGCTCGTCATGCTGGCCGTGGATCTCGACCAGCGCGCGCCCGACATCGCGCATCAGGGTGACGCTTGAAGGCTGATCGTTGACGAAGACGCGGGTGCGGCCGTCCGCCGTCTGCAGGCGGCGCAGGATGATGTCGCCGTCATCCTCGATCGCATTGTCGGCAAGCAGCGTACGCGCCGGATGGTTACGCGGCACGTCGAAGACGGCGATGACCTGCCCCTGCGCCGCGCCATGGCGCACCAGCGAAGCATCGCCGCGCGCTCCGAGCGCCAGCGACAAGGCATCGAGCAGGATGGATTTTCCGGCACCGGTTTCGCCGGTCAGCACCGAAAGACCCGGCTGGAAGTCGATATCCAGCTTCTCGATCAGGACGATATCGCGGATCGACAGTCTGGAAAGCATCAGAACCCAAATCTAGAACGGCACGCGACGGTTTGGAGTCGCAGCGCCGCACTATCTTTTTGTTTGAGCACCGGATCAATCCGAAAAAGCGCACGCTTCGATCCGAGTGCTCCAGGCAGGTTCCGCAAAAGTGTCGTGCGGTTTTGCGGCTAGAACCCGCGACAAGCAACAAACCAGGCAGACGGCGCGTTGGTGAAGCCTGCAACGTCTGCTTGGGATCAGGCGCCGGTGATCATCTTTCCGGCCTTGGATATCCACGACCCGGCATTTTCGCGCGGTGCAAGCCCATTGCTCTGCAAGAGCTTGTAGGAATCCTTGTACCATGAACTGTCAGGGTAATTGGTGCCGAGCACGGCGGCGGCGGTTTGTGCCTCCGAGGTCAGACCCATCGCGTAATAGCTTTCGGTCAGGCGGGCGAGCGCCTCCTCGACATGGCGGGTGTTGGAATAGTTCTCGACCACGGTGCGGAAGCGCTTCACGGCAGCGATGTATTCACGCCGCTCGAGATAGTAGCGGCCGATCTGCATTTCCTTGCCGGCCAACTGGTCGTTGGCGAAGCGGATCTTTTCCTTGGCGTCGTCGACATATTCCGATGTCGGCCAGCGCGTGACCAGATCCTGCATCGTCTGGACGGTCTGACGCGCTTCCTTCTGGTCCTGCGTCACGTCCTTGATCTGACGGTAGTAGCTCAAGCCGATGATGTACTGCGCATAGGCGGCGTCATCGGTCGACGGGTAAAGCGTGAGATAGCGCTTGGCCGAGCCGATCGCCTCATCGTAATTGCCCTGGCGATAGTCGGCGAAAGCGCCCATCACCATCGATTTGCGGGCCCATTCTGAATAAGGATGCTGGCGGTCGACGGCGTCGAACTTCTTGCTCGCCTCCTGCAGGCGCCCGGCATTGAGATTGGCAAGGCCCTGATTGTAGAGAACATCGGCCGGCTCGGTCTGGTCGACATAGGTCGACAGGTCGATATCTTTCTCCGACGACATGCAGGCCGACAGAAAGAGCGATGGAACAACTACTGAAAGCGCCAGGAAAACAGCCCTCTGCGGTGCTTTCAATTGGCCAACTCGCTTGAAGAACATGATTGGATCTCGCCCTTTCGGCGCCATTTCAATGCCAGTTGCATGCCATTGTTTCAAAACTGGTCCCCACTTTTGAACGACATGCATTAATCGACGGCAGCAGCCATAAACCATAACCGCCTTGCCCGACAACGCTATCTCCGGCCAATCGCACATTTTTGTGGCGGCCGGACGCAGCTTGGACGTCAATGCAATTTCACTGGCGAGTGGTGCATTCCTGCCACATGCGCTATCGCCCATGGAACCCGAAAAACCCGGGAAATCAGATCATCCAGGGCGCGTAGAGTGGCGCATTGACGGCGTTCATCTCGGCGCTGCGGCCACGCTCGCGGCGTGTCGTCTCGACGATTTCGAATGCCGTGCGGTCCGAGAGCAGACGGCGCAGGGCCGCGGCATTCATCCTGTGGCCGCCGCGATAGGAGCGGAAGCAGCCGATGAAGCGGGCGCCGGCCAGCGCCAGGTCGCCCATGGCGTCCAGCGTTTTATGGCGCACGAATTCGTTGGGATAGCGCAGGCCGCCCATATTGATGACGCGGTTGTCATCGCCGATGACCAGCGAGTTCTCCAGCGAGGAGCCGAGCGCATAGCCTGCAGCCCACAGCCGCTCGACATCCTTCATGAAGCCGAAGGTGCGGGCGCGCGCGATGTCGCGACGGAAAATATCGGCATTGAGGTCGGAGGCAAACAGCTGACGGCCGATCGCCGGACTTTCGAAGTCGATCTCGATCTCGAAACGGGTCCCGTCATAGGGGCGAAACTCCGCCCACGAGGCGCCGTTCTCGATACGGACCGGCTTGATGACCCTGATATAGCGCCGCTTGACCGAGAGCGTCTCGATACCCGCCTGGTCGATGGCTTCGACGAACGCCATGGCGCTGCCATCGAAGATAGGAACCTCGGAACCATCGATCTCGACAGCGACATTATCGATGCCGAGCCCAAACAGCGCCGCCATGATGTGCTCGACCGTGGCGATATGCTCGCCGGCGGGATCACCAAGCATGGTGCACAGGTCGGTAGCGCCGACTTCCGAAACCAGGGCACGAAACTCGCGGCCCTGCTCCGCACCGTTGAAAAGCTGGAAAACGATGCCGGTGTCGGCATCCGCGGGCACGAAGCTGATGGACACTTCCTTGCCGCTGTGGACGCCGGTGCCGGTAAGCGACGCGCGCGTCTTCAATGTCGTCTGATAGTCGTGCAAGACAATCCCCATAAGCCCGTAATGCCTAGGTCCGCTTCTCCAGCCCGAGGGCGCGGCTCTTGTGTGAATCGGCTGGCAGGGTGACTTCCCCCGAAATCCCGGCAAACCGATGATGGTAGGCAGCGAAGATAATGTCCCGTCAGGGAGACTCCAAATCACGGTTTCTTACTCTGTGTAACCGCGAAATGGAATGAGTACGAATTGGTAAGTCGTTGAAATCCCACCATTTAAAACGTTAACAGGCAAGCGATTCCTCGCTTGCCTGTTAACAAATGTTACAGTCCGTTTACCAATCAGTTGGCCTGGCGGCGCAGGAACGCCGGAATCTCCAGCTGATCGTCTTCCTGAGTCGTCCTCACCTGCGGCGTCAGGCGGCCCTGATCATCGAGCTGGCCACGGCGCGGCGCATACAGCTGCGCATCCTGACTGGCGAGACGGCGTACTTCGGGCGCTGCCTGGCGCAGCTTGGGCTCGCGCGGCTGCGCCGGCTGCAGCCTTGCGGGTTCCTCCTCGCGGCGGGTCAGGCCATTGGTCAGGCGCTTCAGCAGGCCCATCGGTCCGCTGTTGTTCTCGTGGTCGACCGGGCGGCTCTTGGCGTCCACCTCGGCCTTGACGACCGGCGGAAAGTCCTCGACGCGCGGCATACGCTGCGGCGCCATGGCAACCGGCTGCGGCGCTTCGCGCTGCAGCATCTCGCGCGGCTGCGGGGCCGGCTGCATCTGCTGGACCACCGGCTGCGGCATCGGCTGGGCGGGCGGTGCCTGGAAGATCTTGCTCTGCGGGCGGAAATCTTCAGCGTGGGCGACCGGGGCCGGGCGCGCCTGCGCCATAGCCGCGGCATTAGCTTCGGCCAGATGGATGGCTTCCGCGACCGGGTCGACAGCGCGTGGCTCGTATGCCGCCTGCTGGACAGGCGCCGGACGAACCTCCGCGATCTGAGCCGCCGGGCGGCTGGCCGGCTTCGGAGGCGCCGTGCGGATCGAGATCGGCGCGGCGGCGATTTCAGCCGCCGACTTGTCGATGCCGGTGGCAACCACCGAGACGCGAATGACGCCTTCGAGTTCCTCGTCGAAAGTGGCGCCCAGGATGATGTTGGCGTCCTGGTCGACTTCCTCGCGGATACGGGTCGCGGCTTCGTCGACTTCGAACAGCGTCAGGTCGCGGCCGCCGGTGATCGAGATCAGCAGGCCCTTGGCGCCCTTCATCGAGGTCTCGTCGAGCAGCGGGTTGGCGATCGCCGCTTCGGCGGCGGCCATCGCACGGCCCTCTCCGGAAGCCTCGCCGGTGCCCATCATCGCCTTGCCCATCTCGCGCATGACGGAACGGACGTCGGCGAAGTCGAGATTGATCAGGCCTTCCTTGACCATCAGGTCGGTGATGCAGGCGACACCGGAATAGAGCACCTGGTCGGCCATGGCGAAGGCATCGGCGAAGGTGGTCTTGTCATTGGCCAGCCGGAACAGGTTCTGGTTGGGGATGACGATCAGCGTATCGACGCATTTCTGCAATTCCTCGATGCCGAAATCCGCGGTCTTCATGCGGCGCTGGCCTTCGAAGTGGAACGGCTTGGTGACGACGCCGACGGTGAGGATGCCCTTTTCGCGCGCCGCGCGGGCAACGACGGGAGCAGCACCGGTGCCGGTGCCGCCGCCCATGCCGGCGGTGACGAAGCACATATGGGTGTTGGTCAGGTGATCGAGGATTTCATCGATGCACTCTTCCGCCGCCGCACGGCCGACTTCCGGCTGCGAGCCGGCGCCAAGGCCTTCGGTGACATGCGCGCCGAGCTGGATCAGGCGGCCCGCCTTCGACATGGTCAGCGCCTGCGCGTCGGTGTTGGCCACCACGAACTCGACACCGCGCAAACCGGCGGTGATCATGTTGTTGACGGCATTGCCGCCGCCGCCGCCGACACCGAACACGGTGATGCGCGGCTTAAGCTCGGTGATGTCCGGCTTCTGCAGATTGATGGTCATTGTCTCCGTCCTTTGCCTTTCACGCCGCTTCGCCGCCGCGGCCGCCTATGGGGCTGTCCCCGTCAATTTTAGAAACTGTCTCTCAACCACTGACTCATGCGATGCAGTTTTCCGCCCGTTCCGGTCATTTTGAGACCGGAAATTCCTTTCGCAGGATGGCTCTCGAAGCTCGCCATCTGCGGATAGATCAGAAGCCCCACCGCGGCCGAGAAGGCCGGCCCCTTCGCCGCTTCCGGCAGGCCGGCCACGCCGAGCGGGCGGCCGATGCGCACATTGCGTCCCAGGATGCGGCGCGCCGCCTCCGGCAGGCCGGCAAGCTGGCTGGCACCGCCGGTAAGAACCACACGCTTGCCCACTGCATTGCCATAGCCGGACCTGTTCAGCCGGTCGCGCAGCAGTTCGAGCGTCTCGTCGATACGGGCACGCACGATGCGCGTCATCACCGAGCGCGGGATCTGCAAGGGCACGTCGCCATCGTCGCCGATCGGCTGGATCGAGACCAGGTCGCGGTCGTCTGCGCTGCCCGGCAGCGCCGAGCCATGCATCACCTTCAGCCGTTCCGCGGCATCGAGCGAGGTCGACAGCCCCTTGGCCATGTCCAGCGTGACGTGGTTGCCGCCGATAGCGATGGCGTCGCCATGGACGAACTTGCCTTCCGAAAACACCGAGATCGTCGTCGTGCCGCCGCCCATGTCGATGCAGGCCGCACCCATTTCCAGCTCGTCGTCAACCAGGGCCGCCAAACCGCTGGCATAGGGCGTCGCCACCATGCGCTCGACCGACAGATGCGAACGGTTGATGGAAAGCTCCAGATTGCGCATCGGCGCGGCGTCGCCGGTCAGCACATGCATGTCGACGCCGAGTGCGTCGCCGACCATGCCGCGCGGATCGCGCACGCCGCGTTCGGCATCCAGCGAGAAGCCGACCGGAAGCGAATGGATCACCTCGCGCTCGGCCTTCAGCGCCTGTTTGGCGCCGGCACCGAGAACGCGCTTGATGTCGGCCTCGTCGGCCTCATGGCCGCCAAGATTGATGGTGGCGGAGAAGGCTTCGCTCTTGAGCCGGCCGGCCGTCATGTTGACGATCAGCGAATCGACCGTCAGCCCGGCCATGCGCTCGGCCGCGTCGACGGAAAGGCGGATGGCGTGCTCGGCGCGGTCGAGATCGACGATGACACCAGACTTCACGCCTTGCGATTTCTGATGGCCGATGCCGATCACCTGGATCCGGTGCGAGCGGCCGCGCAGCAGCTTGCCGTCATCGCACGGCTTCAGCTTGGCCACCATGCAGCAGACCTTGCTCGAACCGACATCCAGCACCGTCAGGGTGCCGGACCGGCGCGACGCGGCATCGCCAGGACCGCCAAGCCAGTTCATATCTTCGTCTCCGGCTTGCGCTTCAGGCTCTTGGGTTTCTCGTTGAGGGCGGCTTCGCGCTGCGTCGCCGCTTCCGCCGTCAACTGCACGACCAGCCGGTCCGTCAGGCGCATGTCGACGGCGGCGATGTCACGCGACAGCAAGCCGCTGTCATGATCCATCTTCACGAGTTCGGCGAGCGCCTGACCCTCGTCGTCCTCGGGAAGCTTGACGGTGATGCCATTGTCCAGCTTCAGGTCCCAGCGCCGCTCGCCGACGCGGATATACCCTTTGATCCGGCTCGCGAGCTCGGGATATTTTTCGACCTTGGCCAGGAAATCGGGCGCGCTCGCCGGCGCGCCGGTGCCGATCAGCAGCGGCAGAAGCACCTGCTTGCCGCCCGAGAACGGCGCGATCATGGCACCATTCCTCTCGATGACCGAAAGCTCGTCGCCCTGCTGCCAGAGCGCGAAAGCCTCGCGCTCCTCGACACGTACTTCCAGCGTGTGCGGGTAGACCTTGCGCACCGCCGCAACCTCGATCCACGGCAGGCCGGAGATCCGCTCGCGCGCCGCCTCGGCATTAAAGCCGATCAGCGACGTCCAGCCATCAAGTTCAAGCCTGTCGAGTATATCGATTTCCGAGGTCTGGCGATTGCCGACCACCTTAACCTGATCGACGGCAAAGCCGGTACGGGCGGTGATGCTCTGCACGATACCGTCGACATGACCGCCAAGGTAGGCACCATAGGCACTGCTCGAGAAAATCAGCACGGCCGACATCATGGCCGCGGAAAAGCGCGGCGCCTGGAATTCCCCAACGCCCAGGCGCGCCAGAATGCGCACCGGGCGGCGAAGCATGCGCGGCAGTACGAAATGGTCCAACGACAACGACAGGCCGAACAGCGCCGGCCCGGCCGCGCCCCTCTCCCTACCTTGTCCCCATTTCAACGCAGACACGAAGCGTCCTCCACCATCCAACTCAACAAATCGCCAAACGAGTGCCCGGCATGGGCGGCGATTTCAGGCACCAAAGACGTCGGCGTCATACCCGGCTGGGTGTTGACCTCGAGCCAGACAATCTCGCCGTTTTCGGAATGACGATCGTCATAACGGAAGTCCGAACGGGAAACGCCCCGACAGCCGATCGCTTGGTGAGCCTTGAGCGCCAGTGTTTGTATTTTTTGGTAAATATTCGGTGAAACTTTTGCGGGGCATTCGTGCTTTGATCCCCCGGCGACATATTTTGAATCATAGTCGTAGAAGGAATGGCCGGTCGGGATGATCTCGCAGACCCCCAGCGCCACATCGCCCATCACCGCGCAGGTCAGCTCCCTGCCGTGGATGTAGCGCTCGACCATGACGGCATCGCCATATTTCCACTCCGACGAGCCAAGAACCTGCGGCGGATGCGACTGGCCCTCATGCACGATGACGACACCGAAGCTCGAACCCTCATTGACCGGCTTGACCACATAGGGCGGCTTCATCGGATGTTTGTTCTGGATGGCAAAGCGGCTGGCGACCTTCGATTCGGCGACCACGATGCCGACCGACTTGGCAACCCGCTTGGCCTGCTCCTTGTTCATGGCCAGAGCCGAGGCGAGCACGCCGGAATGGGTGTAGGGAATGCCGAGATATTCAAGGATGCCCTGAATGGTGCCGTCCTCGCCAAAAGGGCCGTGCAGCGCATTGAACGCGACATCAGGCTTGAGCTCGGCAAGCACGGAGCCGACATCGCGCCCGACATCGACACGGGTGACCTGGTAGCCTTCCTTCTCGAGCTCATCGGCGCAAGCCTTCCCCGACGAAAGAGACACGGGCCGCTCGGACGAAAAACCACCCAGCAGGACGGCCACATGCTTGTTTTTCATTCCCCGGCATCCCCTCTCTCACGGCGGACCAAAATCAGATTTTCCGCAACATTGAGTCAGAGTCTCCCGGCAGGTTGCCCCCCCAGACGGAAAACGCTGAAAACGCGTCGAACGACTCAAATCAGGAAACGCTTTCGAGCAGAGAATCAGAGAGTTGATTCACTGGCAAGTGCTTACGATTCCGAGAGATTCACTTTCTGAGAAAATGGATGCGAAAAGCGTGTCGTTGAGTCTTTGCGGCAACGGTCGCCGACCGTTTCGGCCGCGTTTAAGTTCATGCAACAAATTAACTTCAACGCGCGCAAAGTGCACCTTAAAGGAGCTGCCCTAGAAACTCCTGCACGGCATGCCCCGGCCGGAAATTGCCGATTCGCTTGATTTCCCATTGCAGCCGGATACCGGAATTCTCCAGCACCCGCGTGCGCACCGTCTCGCCGAGATATTCCAGGTCGTAGCCGGTCGCGGTTCCCGTGTTGATCATGAAGTTGCAATGCATCGGCGACATCTGGGCGCCGCCGATCATCAGGCCGCGGCAGCCCGCTCTGTCGATCTCCTTCCAGGCCGACGTGCCTTCCGGATTCTTGAAGGTCGAGCCACCGGTCTTCTCGCGGATCGGCTGCACGGTCTCGCGATGGTTCTGCACGGCCTCCATCGCCGCCTTGATCGCCGTTTTCTCCTCGGCAAAGCCTTCGAACACGGCCGAGGTGAAGATCAGCCCGGAGGGCGCCGCTGAATGGCGATAGGCGTATCCCATATCGGCATTGCTCAGCGTCTGCACATTGCCCTTGCGGTCGAGCGCCCGCACTTCGACGACGCGCTCGCGCGTCTCGACACCATTGGCGCCGGCATTCATCCGCAGCGCACCGCCGATTGCACCCGGAATGCCGTGGTAGAAATGAAAGCCGCCAATGCCGGCCTCGAGCGCCACCGCTGCGACACGCTTGTCGGGGGTCGCAGCTCCCGCCTTGATCCTGATCGGCGAAATCACCTCGGCCTCGCCGAAGCCCTTGGCCGAAAGGCGGATGACAAAGCCCTCGATGCCGCCGTCGCGGACCAGCAGGTTGGAGCCGACGCCAACGACGGTAAGAGGTATTTCTTCAGGAACGGCTTTGAGGAACACCGCAAGATCCTCCTCATCAGCCGGCTGAAACAACGCTTCAGCCAGACCCCCGGCACGGAACCAGGTGATCTTGTCCATCTCGGCGTTCGGCGTGAGGCGGCCGCGCAGGCCGGCAAGCCGGTCGCCAAGTCTGTCGATCAGGGCCTGGCCGTGCATCATGAGACGGTCCCGCCAAGCTCCTTGGGCAACGCATAGGCCCATTGGGTGATGTTGCCGGCGCCGAGGAAGACGACGAAGTCACCCGGCTTGGCCAGATCACGGATGACGGGCGCGATCGCCGCCGGACCCTCGATGTAGCGCGCGTCGCGATGGCCGCCGGCGCGGATGCGCGACACCAGCGCGTCCGAGCTGACGCCGTCGATCGGCTCTTCGCCGGCCGCGTAGACCGGCGCCACCATCACTGTGTCGGCGTCGTTGAAGCAGGTGGAAAACTCGTTGAACAGATCATGCAGCCGGGTGAAGCGATGCGGCTGGGCAATGGCGATGACGCGACCCTGGGTGGCGCTGCGCGCCGCCTTCAGCACCGCCGAGATCTCGACCGGATGGTGGCCGTAATCGTCGAATATTTCGACGCCGTCCCACGAACCGGTATGGGTGAAGCGTCGCTTGACGCCGGCGAAGGACGACAGGCCCTTCTTGATCGCCTCGGCCGACAGGCCGAGCTCATGCGCGACCGCGATCGCTGCCGTCGCGTTGGAGACGTTGTGGCGGCCGGGCATCGGCAGGCGCAGGCCTGCTATGACAGTCTGGCCGCCTGTCTTGCGGTCGCGTATCACCACGTCGAATTCAGAAATGGCACCTGCCATGCGGTGATTGGTAAAGCGCACGTCGGCCTGCGCATTCTCGCCATAGGTGATGACCCGGCGGTCCTCGATGCGGCTGACCAGCGCCTGCACCTCGGGGTGATCGGTGCACATCACGCCAAAACCATAGAACGGCACGTTCTCGACGAACTGGCGGAACGCCTCGCGCACCTTGTCGAAGCTGCCATAGTGATCGAGATGCTCGGGATCGATGTTGGTAACGACCGCGATCTCGGCCGGCAGTTTCAGGAAAGTGCCGTCGCTCTCGTCGGCCTCGACCACCATCCACTCGCCGTCGCCCATGCGCGCGTTGGTGCCGTAGGCATTGATGATGCCGCCATTGATGACGGTCGGATCGAGCCCACCGGCATCGAGCAAGGTCGCCACCATCGAAGTCGTGGTCGTCTTGCCATGCGTGCCGCCGATCGCCACCGCCTGGCGAAAGCGCATCAGCTCGGCCAGCATTTCGGCCCGGCGCACGATCGGCAGCAGCTTTTCGCGCGCGGCCTTGAGCTCAGGGTTGGATTTCTTGATCGCCGTCGAGACGACCACCACCTCGGCATCGCCGAGATTCTCGGCCCTATGGCCGACGAAGCATTCGATGCCCTTGTCGCGCAGCCGCTGCACATTGGCGCTTTCGGCCTGGTCGGAGCCTTGCACCTTGTAGCCGAGATTGTGCAGCACTTCGGCAATGCCGCTCATGCCGATGCCGCCAATGCCGATGAAATGCACAAGGCCGATGGTCTGCGGCATCTTCATGCTTGCGTCCCCTTCCTGAAATCCGAAATGGTTTTTTTGGACGCAATAGCCTCTGTAAGATCAGCGAGCAACCGTGCCGCGTTCGGCCGGCCGGCCGATTTCGCGCCCGCCGCCATCGCCACAAGCCGATCGGGGTCGTCCATCAGCTCGCCAATGAGCGCTGCGATGCGTTCGGGCGAGAGCGAGGATTGCGGATGCACTTCGCCGCCGCCGGCAGCGGCAAGGGCCGCCGCGTTCGCCGCCTGGTCGTGGTCGAGCGCGTAGGGGTAAGGCACCAGCAGCGCCGGCCGGCCGATGACGGCGATCTCCGAAACGGTCGAGGCGCCGGAGCGCGAGATCACCAGATGCGCAGCCGCCATACGCTGCGCCATGTCGGTGAAGAAGGGTGAGACCTCGGCAGCAACGCCCAGTGCCGCATAGGCCGCCTTGACCCGCGCCACATCATCGGCGCGAGCTTGTTGGGTAATGACCAGCCGCTTGCGCTGAGCATCGGAAAGCAGCGCGATCGCCCCCGGCACGGCATCGGAAAAGAACTGAGCGCCCTGGCTGCCGCCGAACACCAGCAGGCGGAACGGCTGTTCCCCGGTCGATGCCGCATAATTCGTCCTGGCAGCTTCCAGCACGGCCGGCCTGACCGGATTGCCTGTCGTCACCGTCTTGACCCCGGCAGCACTGGTGTCCTGCGGCAGGAAGCCGCCGGCGATGGCATCGACACGGCCGGCCAGCGCCCGGTTGGCGCGCCCCATCACCGCGTTCTGCTCATGGATCAGGGTCGGCACCTTGCGCCGTGTCGCCGCGTAGAGCGGCGGCAAGGTCGGATAGCCGCCAAAGCCGACGACCGCATCCGGCTTGATCCTGGCGATGACGGCGGAAGCCTGGCGCACGCCGCGCCAGATTTTCCAGAAGGCACCAAGCAGGGCAAAGGGGTTTTTCGAGCCCATCGTCGCCGACTGGATCGGATGGACGGCTGCGGCCGGGAAATGGCCGGCGAAACGCTCTGCACGGTCGTCGGTCGCCAGATGCACTGACCAGCCGCGCTCGTTCAGCTCATGCGCCAGCGCTTCGGCCGGGAAAAGATGCCCACCGGTGCCGCCTGCCGCGAGAAGGATGACGCCTCTGGCCATATCACTCCGCCGGCAGGGCGCGTTGCGACAGGCCAAAGCCCATCTGCTTGCGCTTTTCCGGCCGCTTGCGTGTCAGCGCCAGCACCATGCCCATCGAGATGGCGATGGCGATCTGCGAGGAGCCGCCATAGGAGATGAACGGCAGCGTCATACCTTTGGCCGGCACAAGCTGGAGATTGACGCACATGTTGATGACCGCTTGCAGGCCAAACACGGTGACGAGGCCGCCGACCGCATAGCGGGTGAAATCGTCATGCTCCTTCAGCGCCGTGTTGAGGCCGCGCAGCACGATGAAGGCGAAGATCGACATGATGAAGAAGCACATGATCAGCCCGAACTCTTCGCCCGCGACCGAGAAGACGAAGTCGGCATGGCTATCGGGAATGACGCGCTTGACTGTGCCCTCGCCCGGCCCGACACCGAACCAGCCGCCATTGATCAGCGCTTCGCGCCCCATGTCGACCTGGAACGTGTCGCCCTCGCCGGTGAGGAACTTGTCGATGCGCAAGGCAACGTGCGGGAACACCGTATAGGCGGCAAAGACGCCACCGACGCCGGCCGCGCCGAGCGCGACGATCCACAGCCAGGGCAGCCCGGCCATGAAGAACATGATGCCCCAGGTGCCGGTCGTCAGCATGGTCTGGCCGAGGTCCGGTTGCGCCACCAGCAGCGATACGACCAGCACCAGCAGCAGCATGGCAAACAGATTGCCCGGAATGTCAGGCTGGCGCTTGTGCTCGGCGAACAGCCAGGCGCACATGATGACGAAGGCCGGCTTCAGGAATTCCGACGGCTGGATCGACAGGCCTGCAAGCGACACCCAGCGGCGCGCACCCTTCACCTCGACGCCGATGTAGAGCACCGCCACCATCAGCACCAGCATCAGGCACAGGATGACCAGCGCCATGCGCCGGATCTGCCTGGAATCGAGGAAGGAAACGGCCAGCATCACGCCGAGCGCCGGCACGGTGAAGATGATCTGCCTGGTGGCAAAGTGGAAACTGTCGAGGCCGATGCGTTCGGCCACCGCCGGGCTGGCAGCGAAGGACAAGACGATGCCAAGCCCCATCAGCGACAGGAACGCCGCCAGGAACCAGCGATCGATCGTCCACCACCAGGTCGCAACCGGACTTTTGTCGAGACGGCTCTGCATTATCGTGCCCCTCCGATGGGTTTCACACCCTCGATAGCATTCGCAGCTTGCCTGAAGGCTTCGCCGCGGACTTCGAAATTCTTGAACTGGTCGAAGCTGGCGCAGGCCGGCGACAGCAGCACCACCGCCTCACCGCTGTCGTCCTTGGCCGCATCATGCGCGGCGTGCTCGACCGCCGCGGCCAGCGTGCCTGAAATCTCGTAGGGAACTGCCTCGCCCAGCGTCGCCGAAAAAACCGGCGCCGCCTCGCCGATAAGATAGGCCTTGGCAATGCGCGGGAAGAAGCCGCGCAAGGGCTCGATGCCGCCTTCCTTGGGCAGGCCGCCTGCGATCCAGTAGATGCGCGGGAAGCTGGACAGCGCCGGCGCCGCAGCATCGGCATTGGTCGCCTTGGAATCGTTGATGAACAGCACATGATCCTTGCGGCCGACCTGCTCCATGCGGTGCGCGAGGCCGGGAAAGCTTTCCAGCCCCGACTGGATCTCGCCAAGCTCCAGCCCGACCTTGAGGCAAGCGGCGACCGCCGCCAGAGCGTTCTGGGCATTGTGCTGGCCGCGCAGCGAGCCGATGCCTTCGAGGAAGGCGACACGGCTGTAACGGCCGTGCACGGCTTCCATCAGGTTGCTGCCGTCGGCGAAATAGCCATCGGTCAGCGGCAGGCGCTTGGAAATGCGGATGACAGGCCGGCCCGCCCGCTCCAACCGCTCGGCGATCTGCGCGCACCAGGAATCGTCGATGCCGACGATCGCCGTCTCGCTGCCGGCCACCAGCCGCTCCTTGATCGCGGCGTAGTGCTGCATGGTGCCGTGGCGGTCGAGATGATCGGGCGTCAGGTTAAGCAGGATGCCTGCCGTCGGATTGATCGAAGGCGCGAGGTCGATCTGGTAGGACGAGCATTCGACCACATAGTGCCGATCGGGCTCGGGTGGATCGAGCGTCATTACCGCGCGGCCGATATTGCCGCCCATCTGGGTGTCGCGTCCCGCGGCTTTCAGGATATGCGCGGTCAGCGCGGTCGTCGTCGACTTGCCGTTGGTGCCGGTGATGGCGATGAAAGGCGAATTTGGCGCGCTCAGCATCCGCTCGCGGCAGAAAAGCTCGATGTCGCCGATGATCTCGACGCCCGAACCGCGCGCCAGCTCCACCGTCCAATGCGGCTTGGGATGCGTCAGCGGCACACCTGGCGACAGCACGAAGGCCGAGAATTTCGCCCAGTCGGCGCCGCGGAGGTCGGCGGTTGCGATGCCGGCAGCCGTGGCCTTGGCCACGCTTTCGGGATTGTCGTCCCAGGCCAGCACGTCCGCGCCGCCCTCGATCAGTGCGCGCGCCGTCGCGATCCCCGAGCCACCGAGCCCGAAGAGCGAAACGCGCTTGCCTGAAAAGGATGCGGCGGGGATCAAAGGGCTTCCTATCTCAGCTTGAGGGTCGACAGGCCGACCAGCGCCAGGATGACGGCGATGATCCAGAAGCGGATCACCACCTGGCTTTCGGTCCAGCCGAGCTTTTCGAAATGATGGTGGATCGGCGCCATCAGGAACACCCGCTTGCCGGTCATCTTGAAGTAGCCGACCTGGATGATGACCGACAGGATTTCCACGACGAACAATCCGCCGACGATGACCAGAACGATCTCGTGCTTGGTGGCGACCGCAACGGTGCCGATCAGGCCGCCCATGGCCAGCGAGCCGGTGTCGCCCATGAAGATCGCCGCAGGCGGCGCATTGAACCAGAGGAAGCCCAGACCAGCGCCGATGACCGCGCCGAGCACGACCGCCAGTTCACCGGTGCCGGGCACGAAATGGATCTGCAGATATTCGGCGAACACGGCGTTGCCGGAGAGATAGGCGATGACACCGAAGGAGGCCGCCGCGATCATGATCGGCACGATCGCCAGCCCGTCCAGGCCGTCGGTCAGGTTGACCGCATTGCCGGCGCCGACGATGACGAAGCAGGAGAACGGAATGAAGAACCAGCCGAGATTGACGATGAATTCCTTGGCGAAGGGAAATGTCAGCGACGACGAGAACGGCGCCTGACCATTGTGCATGATCACCCAGGCGGCGATGCCGGCAATGACGAATTCAAGCGCAAGGCGTGCCTTGCCGGAAAAGCCGAGATGCGACTGCTTGGTTACCTTGAGATAGTCGTCGTAGAAGCCGATCGAGCCGAAGCCCAGCGTCACCAGCAGCACCACCCAGACATAGATGCTCGACAGGTTCGCCCACAAAAGCGACGAGCCGATGATGCCCGACAGGATCATCAGGCCGCCCATGGTCGGCGTGCCGGCCTTCTTGAAATGTGTCTGCGGCCCGTCGGCGCGGATCGGCTGCCCCTTGCCTTGCCGCAGCCGCAGCGAATTGATGATGGTCGGTCCGAAGATGAAGACGATCAGCGCCGACGTGATTAGCGCCCCGCCGGTGCGGAAGGTGATGTAGCGGAAGACATTGAAGACCGAGACCTTGTCCGCAAAATCGACGAGCAGTGTAAACATGCGTTTTCGTCCCCCGACCTAGGTCTGTTTTCTGGCTGTCGATTCAGCCGGGAATTTGCCCAGCAGCGCATCGACCAATTTTGCAAAACCGATGCCCTTCGACGATTTGATCATCACCACGTCACCCGGCTTGAGCGCGGCAAGCAGCACCGGCTTCAGCTCCTCGACACCAGCACGGTATTCCGTCTTGATCTCAGCCGGCAGCGCGTCGGCCAGCGCCCGCATTTCCGGGCCGCCGAGGAAGACGGTCTGCGTGCCGGTGCCTACGACGAGATCGGCAAGGGCTGCATGCAGCTTGGCCGAGTGGTCGCCGAGTTCGAGCATGTCGCCGAGCACGGCGATGCGGCGGCCCTCGCCCGTCACAGGCGTCGCGTTGAGCAATGCCATGGCAGCAGCCATCGATGCCGGATTGGCGTTGTAGCTTTCGTCGATCAGCGTGATCGGTCCACCTGGGTGGCTCGAAGTCGAGCCACCGGGATGGCGCAGCACATGGCGCTTGCCACGCCCGCGCTCGGCGGAGAGATCGGCCAGTGCCGAAGCCACCTTGTCGAGATCGGCGCCGACCAGATGCGCCGCACCCAGCACCGCCAGCACGTTCTGCACCATATGGCGGCCGGGCGCGCCGATCCGCGCCTTCACTTCGTGGCCGCCGATCCTGGCGATGATGTCGGAATGATCCGCATGCAGTTCGCATTTGGTGAGCTTGAAGGTAGAGCGCGCATTCTCGCCGAAGCCGTAGACGTGCTCGACACCGGCGGCATGGGCCATCTTGTCGAGCAGCTTGAAGCGCGTATCGTCGCGGTTGAGGACGGCGGCCCCCTCGGGCTCCAGCCCCTCGAAAATCTCGGCCTTGGCCTTGGCGATCTCGTCCAGATTGCGGAAGAAACCTAGGTGGGCCGCCGCGATCATGGTGACGATTGCGACATGCGGCCTCACCATCTTGACCAGCGGACGGATCTCGTCGGGATGGTTCATGCCGATCTCGAACACGGCATAGTCGCAATCATCGGGCATGCGCGCCAAGGTCAGCGGCACGCCCCAGTGATTGTTGAAAGACTGCGCCGAGGCATGCACCTTGCCGACGGCTTGCAGCACATGGCGCAGCGCTTCCTTGGTGGTGGTCTTGCCGGCCGAACCGGTCACAGCGATGATTTTCGCGCTCGAGCGGGCGCGCGACGCAACTCCAAGCTTTTCCAGCGCGACCAGCACGTCCTCGACGACGATGATCGGCGCCGTCAGCCGGCCGAGCGACGGCAGCTTGCCTTCGGCCACCACCAACACGCCGGCGCCGGCCTTGATGGCGGCGGTTGCGAAGTCATGGCCGTCCATCGCCTCGCCCTTGATAGCGAAGAAGGCGTCGCCCGGCTGCAGGCTGCGGCTGTCGATCGAAATGCCTGAAATGCCGTCCGGCATCGGCCCGAGCGGCCGCCCGTCCATGGCGGCAACCAGCGCCTCGGAGGTCCACAGCAAGCTCATGCGGCACGCTCCGTGAGTGCCGCGCGGACTTCCTCGTGATCGGAGAAATGCAAGGTCTCTGAGCCGACCGTCTGGCCCTCCTCATGGCCCTTGCCGGCCACGATCAGCGTGTCGCCGGCATGCAGCATGGCGACCGCCTCGTGGATCGCGTGGCGCCGGTCGCCGATCTCGATGGCACCTGGAGCAGCGGCCAAAATAGCGGCGCGGATCGTTTCCGGCACTTCGGAGCGCGGATTGTCGTCGGTGACGATGACGACATCTGCAAGCCGCGTCGCAATCTCGCCCATGATCGGTCGCTTGCCGCGGTCGCGGTCGCCGCCGCAGCCGAACACGACGATGACGCGGCCGGTGGTGAATGGGCGCACCGAGGACAGCACGTTTTCCAGCGCGTCGGGCTTGTGGGCATAATCGACATAGACCGGCGCGCCATTGCCGGTGGTGCCGACGAGGTCGAGCCGGCCCGGCGCGCCCTTCAATTTCTCCAACGCCAACAAGGCCTTGGCGACAGATGTTCCCGTGGAAATGGCAAGACCCGCGGAAACCAGCGCGTTCGAAATCTGGAAATCACCGGCCAGCGGCAGGTCGATCTCGTAGAGCACGCCATCGGCCTCGACCTCGGCCCGCTGGCGATGGCGTTCATGCTCGACCCGCTTCAGCCTGAGGAAATCGCCATGGCGGCCGACCGTCAGCACATTGAGCCCGGCGGTCTGTGCGGCCCCGATCGTCGGCGCCGACCATGGATCGTCGGCGAAGATCACGGCTGGTGCGCCCTTGGGCAGCAGCGTGTCGAACAGACGCAGTTTGGCGCGGTGATAGTCCTCGATGGTCGGATGATAGTCCATATGGTCACGGCCGAGATTGGTGAAGCCGCCGGCGGCCAGCTTCACGCCGTCGAGGCGGCGCTGGTCGAGCCCATGGCTGGAGGCTTCCATCGAGGCGTGGGTAACGCCGGCATCCGCCAATTCCCGCAGCAATTGGTGCAGGGCGACCGGATCGGGTGTCGTCAGCGAGCCATAATCGTTGCGTCCAGGCGCCACCACGCCGGTGGTGCCGATCGAAGCGGCGGCATAACCGGCCTGCTCCCAGATCTGCCTGGTGAAGGCGGCGACCGACGTTTTGCCGCTGGTGCCGGTCACCGCGACCATGATCTCAGGCTGCTTGCCGGAATAACGGGCGGCACTCAGCGCCAGCGCCAGGCGGGGATCGTCGACCGCCAATACCGGAACCGACAGCCCGGCAATGGTGCTGCCCTTGCCCGCCACGATCGCGGCCGCACCGCGCGAGGCGGCGTCGGCGGCATAAACGGCACCATCGGCCTTGGTTCCGGCGAGCGCAAAAAAGACAACGCCCGGTTTTACCTGGCGGGAATCCGAAGAAATCCCTGTAACCTCCAGATCGACGGAAGCTATTCCCTCGACGGGCAGGATACCGGCTAGATCTCTGAGCTTCATCGAGTCCCGTTCACCGCAACAAAATAGCGCGCTGTTGCCGGCGCGCCCTAAGAATCACTGATAGGAAACCAGCGTTGCACCATTTTCATGGCTGAAATCTGGCTTCACGCCAAGCATGGCAGCTGAACGCCTGATGATATTGCCGGCCATGACCCCCGCATTTGCGGCCGCGACATCCGTCATACCAGGCTTTTCCGGGTGCGGGGCATCGGCAATGGTAAACACCAGATACTGCGGATCGTCCATCGGGAAGGCGGCGACGAAAGTGTTGAAATTCAAGTCCTTGGAGTAGCGGCCATTGACGACCTTCTCGGCCGTTCCGGTCTTGCCGCCAACGCGGTAGCCGGGGACTCTGGCGTTTCGGGCAGAGCCCTTCTCGGCATTGAGCGAATAGAGGTAGCGCATGCCTTCGACGGTCTTTTCGCTCACCACTTTCTTGGCGGTGGCCATCGCTTCCGCCTGCGTCCGCACCAGAAAGGTAGGGTTCATCAGAAAGCCGCCATTCATCAACGCCGCGCAGCCCACAGCCGCTTGCAGCGGCGTCGTCGACACGCCATGGCCGAAGGCGATGGTGAATGAATTGACCTGTTTCCAGACCTTCGGTTCAGTCGGACGGGCAGTCTCCGGCAATTCGGTCTGCATCCTGTCCAGAATGCCAAGGCGGTGCAGGAATTCGCGATGCCCCTCGATGCCGACCATCTCGGCTTCCCTGGCCGACCCGATGTTGGACGAGTAGAGGAACACCTCCGGCAACGACAGCACACGGTTCTTGCCGTGGAAATCGTGAATGGCCTGATGACCGACCCGGATTGGATGCGAAGCATCGAAGCGGCTCGCCATCGTCGCCTTGCCGGAATCGAGCGCCATGGCTGAGGTGAAGCTCTTGAAGGTCGAGCCCATCTCGTAGAGGCCCGCCGACATGCGATTCAGCCGGTCCTTGTCCTGTGCATTGTAGGGATTGTTCGGATCGAAATCCGGCACCGAGGCCATGGCCACCACTTCGCCGGTCTTGACGTTGAGCACAACGGCGCCGGCGCCCATGGCACGATAGCGCTCCAGGCCGGCGGCGATCTCGTCGCGCACCACATGCTGCACGCGCAGATCGATCGAAAGCTTTACCGGCTTGAGATCCTTGGCAATGGCAAGGCCCGATGCCTGCAAGTCGCTCAGCCCCTGCTCGTCGACATATTTCTCCATTCCGGAGATGCCCTGGTTGTCGATGTTGGTGAGGCCGACAATGTAGGACGAGGTCTCGCCGCTCGGATAGAAGCGGCGCTTTTCGGTGCGGAAGCCGAAACCGGGAATGCCGAGTTGCATGATGTCGGACTGTTGCTTGGGCGTCAGCTGCCGCTGCAGCCAGACGAAACCGGCGCCGCTCTTCAGCTTATGATAGGTCTGCTCATAGTCGATGTCCGGAAGCACCGTCGACAGCTTCTCGATCGCCTCGTCGGCGTCGACAATCCGGCGCGGTTCTGCAAACAGCGACGCCGTCTTGATATCCGTGGCCAACACTTCGCCGTTGCGGTCGACGATGTCGGGCCGCGATGCTGTCACCCGGCTCTGCGGACCGCCCGACATATCAGGGGTCTGGAAGCCGAGATAGACCAGCCGCCCTGATATGGTCGAGAAGATGCCGAAGAACACCGCCATCGTCATGACGATGCGCGTCCTGCCCTTGCCGCCGGTCGCCTTGCGGGCGCCCTCGACCACGATCGATCCATCTTCACTCGTCCTGGAGCGACGCTTCAGCAGTTTGCCGATCATTGGGCGATGCCTCCGGTCACCACGGGATCCCTGCCGTCCGACGGCGCCTTGCCGCCCGAATTGTCGGCCATGCCGCCCTGGCGTCCCGACAGGATGTCCTGGATGTCAAGGGATTTGGCCGGCAGGTCGGCGATGCCGCCGATCTGGCGAGCGCTGACCGGCTCGAGTTCGAGCTGCGACTTGTAGAGTTCGGCGAGCTTCTGCAGCCGCGACGGCTGGGTAAGCAGGCTCCAGTCGGCCTTGAGCAGGTCGATCGTATCCTCCTCATAGCGTATCTGGGCATGGATCTTCTGCACCGCGGCCAATTGTTCCTCGGCCTCGCGCTTGGCCTTGTAGGTAAGGGCCGCGACCGCAACCATGACGGCGATCAGGACAATGTCGCTGGTACGAAACACGTGTTACCTCTCCCCCGGCCGGTCGATACCGGGAAGCTTTGGAAGGCCGAAAATCGAAAAATCACTGCCGCGCGCCGGCGCCTCGGTGCGGATCGCCGCGCGCAGCCTGGCCGAACGGGCGCGCGGATTGGCCGCCACCTCGGCGTCGCCGGCAGTCACGCCGCCGCCCGCCTTGCGGAACGTCGCGGTGCGCGCATGCGCCTCGGGCAGATGACGCGAACCGGTCGCGACGTCGGCCCGGTCGGCGATGAAGCGCTTGACGATGCGGTCTTCCAGCGAATGGAAGGTGACCACGGCGAGCCGACCGCCCGGCTTCAGCGCGCGTTCGGCCGCGAACAGGGCCTTGGCCAGTTCGCCAAGCTCGTCATTGACGAAGATGCGCAGCGCCTGGAACACGCGCGTAGCCGGATGGATCTTGTCCTTCGGCGCCCGGCCGATATGCGTCTCGATGGCGTCGGCGAGTTCCAGCGTCCGTTCGAACGGACGCTTTTCGCGGCGCGCCTCGATCATGCGGGCGATGCGTCCGGCATGGCGCTCCTCGCCGAGGAAGCCGAAGATACGGGCAAGGTCGCCCGGCTTGAAGGAATTGACGACGTCGGCGGCGCTCAAACCAGCCTGCGCCATGCGCATGTCGAGCGGCCCGTCGGCCCGGAACGAAAACCCGCGCTCGGCCTGGTCGAGCTGCATCGAGGACACGCCGATGTCGAGCACGACGCCCTCGGCGCTCTCGACATGTTCGTCCAGCGTCGAGAACGGCGCCTGCACCAGCCGCAGCCGGCCGCCGGACTGCGCTTCCAGATCGCGCCCGGCATCGATTGCATCCGGATCGCGGTCGATCGCCACAACCGAGGCGCCCGTCGCCAGAATGGCCCTGGTGTAGCCGCCGGCGCCGAACGTGCCGTCGATGATGATGTCGCCCTGCGCCGGCGCCAGTGCTTCAAGCACTTCGGCAAGGAGGACCGGAATGTGGCGGGCCGATCCGCCAACGGCGTGCCCACCTACGGCGTGAGGAAGGTCATCGCCGTGGCCTGCCGTCATTCCGGTCGCTCCCCAGGCTTCGTCCCCTGCCGAAGCTGCAAAAGCCGTGCCCGCGCCTGCGCCCCATAGGCGGCAAGCCGTCCCGGCTCCCAGATCTGAAAGAAATTGCCGCGCCCGACAAAGGCCACTTCCGCCGAAATGCCGGTGTGTTCGCGAAGGAAATCGCTCATCGTGATGCGGCCGTCCTGGTCGAGTTTCAAGAAGGTTCCGTCGCCATGGCAGAAGAACGACATATCGTCCGCCGTCTGCAGGAAGGAATCCTCGAGCGCGATGCGCTGCTCGTAGCGGTCGAGCAGATCGAGCCCGCCGACATCCATCGCCGGCAGATCCAGGCAGCGCAGCGCATAGAGTTCCGAATAGCCGCGCTTCTGCACGACCGCACGGAAATGCGCGGGAACGGACACCCGTCCCTTCGCATCGATCCTGCTCACCGTGTTTGACAGAAACCGGTCCATTAAACGCTACAGCCGCTTTCGCCGCCGCACCCCTCTCCATCTTGTCGCCCGCGCCGCCGCAGCGCGTTCCCTGCCCCGTATCAGCCTCGTCCGCACGGGCAAAAACCGGCAGACGCGCAGCCGCCGCGGCTGCCCGATTGGCGTACGCTTTACCCTGACACGGAACGAAGGCTTTGATGTCTGGATGGGATATCATGGGGCACTATGGGCGTCAACGGGATTAGGCTTCACAAACACGCGCGCCGCGACCAATGAGAACAGCCTCGACGACACGTCTCGTCTTTATCGTCTATTAAGCCTAACGAACCGTTTAGAGCCGCTTGGCCCAACCGGACGCGCCTTGCCGCGCGCCGCTGCCGGGCATAGCGTCTCGCCACATATCGCCGGTCGCAAACAGGGTTGGAAATTCGATGTCTGAAACTGCAAAGTCACGCGCTGCAGCGCTTCCTCATCTGCGTCGCAGCAGGCTTGCCATGGGCGATTCCATTCCCCTGCCCCTGACCATGGCCGCCATCTTTCATGCGCCCGGCGACGCCACCGGTTTCAACCAGTACGGGCGATTCAGCAACCCGACCTGGGACGCAGTCGAACATATGCTGGCTCATCTGGAGGACGCACCTTGCGTCGGGTTCCCTTCAGGAATGGCGGCAATCTCGGCGGCGTTCTTTGCCGTGCTCAAAACTGGCGACCGTATCCTGCTGCCTTCCGACGGCTATCACACGACGCGGGCTTTGGCCGATCGCTTCCTCAAGCCGCTCGGCATTACCTACGACGTCAGGCCGACCTCGACCTTCCTCGATGGCGGCTTCGATGGCTATCGGCTGGCGTTTGTCGAAACCCCTGCCAATCCGGGGCTGGATATCTGCGATATCGCCGCCGTTGCCGATGCTGTTCACAAAGCCGGCGCGATCCTTGTCGTCGACAACACGACCATGACACCCTTCGGCCAGCGGCCGCTCGACCATGGCGCCGATATCGTCGTCGCCGCCGACACCAAGGCACCCAATGGCCACTCCGACGTGCTGTTCGGCCATGTGGCCAGCCGCAATGCCGATATCATCGCCGCCGTGACCGGCTGGCGCGAAGTTTCCGGCAGCATTCCCGGACCATTCGAAGCCTGGCTGGTGCATCGCGGCCTGGAGACACTGGATGTGCGCTTCGATCGCATGTGTTCCTCGGCGGAAGTCATCGCGCGGCGGCTGCAGGGCCATCGGGCAATCAGCGGTCTGCGTTATCCCGGACTGGAAGGCGATCCGTCGCACAACCTTGCCCGCGCCCAGATGGAGCGCTTCGGCTTTCTCATTTCTTTCGAGCTCGCCTCGGAGGACAAGGCCGAGGGTTTCATCAACAATTGCGACCTGATGCAGGCCGCGACATCCTTCGGCGGCGTCCACACCTCCGCCGAGCGGCGCTTGAAGCGAGGCGATGCCGTTGCCGCCGGCTTCGTTCGCCTCTCGGTCGGCTGCGAGCCGGTGGACGAGCTCTGGAAGGCGATCGAGGCGTCACTGGACAAGATCGGCGGCTGACGAAACGGCTACGCGCCGACGTCATCGGCCTCGATGTTGCGCTTGCCATGCAGCACGCGGATTATTTCGATCGCGTCGCTACCGACACGATACGAGGTGAGATAGTCGCCGACGACGAGCTGATGACGGATGCCGGGCTGAACAGGCTTGAATCAACAGGCGCGCCCGAGGGCGCATCCTGCTGATCTCAAAAGACTTCTCTTCGATATGGAGAGAATTGCCAGCTGGCCTGTAAGCCGGGTTCTGTATGGCCCTCGCCCCTTGCGAGGCGAGAACGTGGCGGCCATTCATCTTGGGCGCATGTTGCCATGTGCCTCACGCAACCTACCCGGACGGTGAGCCGGAAACAGCCCTCGAGGGTTTCCCCCCGCACCGCCCCTATTCGGTCTTGCTCCCGGTGGGGTTTACCGTGCCGCTCCTGTTGCCAGTCGCGCGGTGGGCTCTTACCCCACCCTTTCACCCTTACCCTGAATCCGGCAAGCCGGATCGTGGCGGTTTGCTTTCTGTGGCACTTTCCCTGGGGTCGCCCCCGCCGGCCATTAACCGGCACCGTGTTTCCATGGAGCCCGGACTTTCCTCACCCACGACCTTTCGGCGTTTGCGGGTGCGGCCGCCCAGCCAGCTGGCAGAGCGTATAAAAGGGTTCACGCCCGAAAACGCAAACGAAAAAGCAGACTTATGCGGGCGATCCCAGCGCAGCCATCTGCACCTTCACCTTGCCGCAATAGGCTGCCGACACCGGGTTCATCCGCGTTGCGGCGTGGCCGGCATTGTATTTCAGAATTGTGCCGCAGGTCGTGCCGCCGCCGAGGCTCCGCGCCATGGCAAGGTATTTCATCCCGTATTTGATGTTGGTGTCGGGATCGAACAGACCCTTGGCGGAGCCGCTATAGCCCATCATCCGAGCCGTGGCCGGCTTGATCTGCATCAGGCCGATCTCGCCGGCGCCGCCGACGATGTTGGGCCGATAGTTGCTTTCGATCTGGATAACCGCCGAGGCGAGCGATACCGGAACGCCTTCGATCGCCGCATAGCGGGCAACGATTGCGGAATACTGCCCGCTGCTGGCCACCGCGGCCGCCGAGGCTGCCGCGTTTCGGACACCGATCGACGCCGTTGCCGTCATGTCGACGGTTTTTCGGCCACGCTTCGTCTGCTTTCTGGCGGACTTCTTCGGCTTGGACCAGCTTGCTTTTTCCATTTTCGCGGAAGCCCGCTTCGTCGCCTTGGCGTCCTGGCCTGCCTTGCCGCTTCTGGCCTGTGGGGCCTTGCCGCTTTTCGCGGATGCCACGACAGGCCCTTGATCGGCTCGCGGGCTGAGGGGCGCGGCATCTGCGGCACTGAAGGCAAAAGTCATTACGCCGGCAGCAAGAGCTGCCGTTAAAACGGTAAATTTCTGCATGTGATCCTGTTCTGTCTGAACCGCGCGAAGATGTTCGCGCAGCAACGCCTAACCAACGTCGGAACAACCCGGGGGGCTTGGGGTCCGACATCTACACGTCAGCCGTTTGACGCCCGAATTGGTGTCAAACAAGGCCAGGCAAGTCACTTTGAGTGACAGCTTGTAACTTAAGGATGGGAAAGAATTGCTTGAGAGAGGCCTCCCAGGGGGTCAGCGCCTCACCGAAGCAAGCAGCCTTTGCAGCGTCCGCAGCGTCGAGCCGTCGGCAACGCCGTCCACCTTGCGCGGCCGGAAATGCCGCTGGAAGGCCTCGACCACCGCCTCGGTCTGCCGGTCGAAAACGCCGGATATTTCAACGCCATAACCGTAGAGCGCCAGCATCGACTGCAACGCTTCGACGTCGCCGCCGGTATCGCCGGTTGTCAGAGTGGCGCCTCGCCTGACGGGTGCGGCCGCCACGAGATGACCGACACCGGCTTCGAACAGCGTCCGCCACGGAAACTTCTCGCCGGGATCGATCTTGCGCCCCGGCGCAATATCGGAATGCGCGAGTACCCGCTCGGCGGCGATCGAATGCCGACCGGCGATCCCACGGCACAGCCCGATCACCGCATCGATCTGCCGGCGGGGAAAACCGGGATAGCCCAGCGAATGCCCTGAATTGACGATCTCGATGCCGACCGAACAGGAATTGATGTCGGCCCGTCCGAACCACGAACTCTTGCCGGCATGCCAGGCGCGGTCGCTTTCCCTGACCATCTGCACGATATGGCCATTCTCGTGGACGAGATAATGCGACGAGACCTCGCTGGCCGGGTCGCAAAGCCAAGACTCGGCCCCGGCGCCGGTCGCCATACCGGTGTAGTGCAGCACGATCATGTCAGGCCTGGGCGTCTCGGTCCGCGGGCCGAAATTCGGCGATACCCTGACTTCGGCACGTGGCTCGTCGGGCAGAAAGCCGCTCATGCGTGGCGCAGGCCCCGCTCGATCATCTCGTAGGCGGCGTTGATCGCCGCCACCCTGGAGGTCGCGATCTTGATGAATTCCTGAGGCAGGCCGCGCGCGATCAGCCGGTCGGGATGATTGTCGGAAACCAGCTTGCGATAGCGTTTCCTGACCTCTTCGAACGGCTTGCCGCGCTCGATGCCAAGCACGACATAGGGATCCCCGGCGCCTAGATTGACGTGCCGCGCCATGATGGCCTCGTAATGCGCTTCGTCGATGCGGAAAATCTCGGCGATGCGGTGCAGGAAGTGGCCTTCGCGCTCGTGCACCAGCCCGTCGGCCTTGGCGATGTGGAACAGACCGTCGAGTATGTCTTCCAGCATCACGCAATTGGAATGCCCCGAACCGCACATCTGCGCCATCCGCTCGGCATAGGTCTCGAAACCGGCCACGTCGCGCTGGGCGAGATCGAACAGCCGCGCCACATTGCGCGTCTCCTTCGGCGGCACTTCGAATATTTCCTGGAAGGCGCGCACCTCGTCCTGGGTGACGATGCCATCGGCCTTGGCCATCTTGGCCGACAGCGCGATCATCGCCACCGAAAAGGCGACACGCCGGCGCAAATCCGCATCGCCGGCGAAAACCGTGCGCACGGCCTCGACCACGTCGGCGACACCCGACGAGGCTGAGGATGAAACGCGGGTGATGAATTCGCCGAGGCGATCCCAAATGGACATGGCCTGCTTCTTAGAGCCACCGCCCGCTCCTATCAAGCCGGGACAGTGCCGCAGGCTTTGCGCGACAAATCGATCGGACTCGAACGCCACGGCGCTCGGACAATATGAAAAAGGCCAGCGCGAGCCGGCCTTTCTCATTCATCACACGAAGTACTGCTTGCTCGCTACTGCGCGGGCGCAGGAGCTGGTGTTGCCGGAGCCGGCTCGGCAGGCTTCTCGGGTGTGATGCTCTTCGTGGTCGAATTATCCGTTGCCGGAGGCGTCGCGGCCGGCGGCGTGGCTTCCGGGGTAGCCGGCTTCATCGGTTCCTCGGCGGGCGGCGGATTGGTGCTCTGGGTGGTAGTATTGTCCGTACCGCTGTCACTGCAGGCGGCGACGCCAAGCAAGGCCAGAGCGGAAACGGACGCGAGAATGAGCTTTTTCATTTGTCTCTCCTTCAACACACGCTCACGTTGCCGTGAGCGGTCGAAGGACAAATGCGTCAAACGGCCATGAGTTTCGTAACGTTGCGTTTCCGCATGTAACATCATCTGGTTCATTTGCGATTGCCGCTCAGGCCGTGGCGAACTAACAGCATGTGCCGAACCACCGATCGAACGGAAGAGCGCCAGGGGCTGTCATGACCGAAAAATGGGATTTCTGGATCGACCGCGGCGGCACATTCACCGATATCATCGGCCGAGATCCGGAAGGCGGGCTGCACCCGCGCAAGCTTCTCTCCGAAAATCCCGAAGCCTATAACGATGCTGCCATCCAGGGCATTCGCGACCTTCTTGGCTTGTCGGCCGGCGACGCGATCCCGAGCGGCCTGATCGGCGACATCAAGATGGGCACCACGGTCGCCACCAATGCGCTGCTGGAGCGCAAGGGCGACCGCGTGCTTTTGCTCATCACCAAGGGCTTTCGCGATGCGCTGAAGATCGCCTACCAGGCGCGCCCCGACATCTTCGCCAAGGAGATCATCCTTCCCGAACAACTCTACGAGCGCGTCATCGAAATCAACGAGCGTGTGCGCGCCGATGGCTGCGTCGAACAATTGCTCGACATCGCCGCCTGCCGGCCGGCGATCGAACAGGCCAAGGCCGATGGCATCGATGCGGTCGCCATTGTCTTCATGCACGCCTGGAAATACCCCGACCACGAGAAGGCTGTGGCGAAAGTCTGCCGCAAACTTGGTTTCAGCCAGGTCTCGGTCAGCCATGAAGTCTCGCCACTGATCAAGCTGGTCGGCCGCGGCGACACCACTGTGGTCGACGCCTACCTGTCGCCGATCCTGTCGCGATACGTGCAAAGGGTGGCGGGAGAGTTGGGCGTGGCGCCCGGCCAATCGCCTCGCCTCATGTTCATGATGTCGTCGGGCGGTCTCACCGCCGCCGACATGTTCCAGGGCAAGGACGCACTGCTGTCGGGGCCCGCCGGTGGCGTCGTCGGCATGGTCGAGACGGCCAGGCTCGCCGGCTTCGACAAGGTCATCGGCTTCGACATGGGCGGCACCTCCACCGACGTCGCCCATTATGACGGCGAGTATGAGCGTGCCTTCGACACCGAGGTCGCCGGCGTGCGCATCCGCGCGCCGATGATGCGCATCCACACCGTCGCCGCCGGCGGCGGCTCGATCCTGCACTATGAGGCCGGCCGTTTTCGCGCCGGACCTGACTCGGCCGGCGCCAATCCCGGCCCGGCAGCCTACCGGCGCGGCGGCCCGCTCGCCGTCACCGACGCCAATGTCATGCTGGGCAAGCTGCAGCCCGATTTCTTTCCGGCAATATTCGGACCCGGCCAGGACGAACCGCTCGACGTCGAGACGGTGCGAGCAAAATTTGCAGCACTCGCCGCCGAAATCGGCGATGGCCGCACACCCGAGGCTGTCGCCGAAGGCTTCGTCACCATTGCCGTCGAAAACATGGCCAACGCCATCAAGAAGATCTCCGTCCAGCGCGGCTATGACGTCACCGAATATCTCCTGAACTGCTTCGGCGGCGCCGGCGGCCAGCACGCTTGCCTGGTCGCCGACGCGCTCGGCATGGAGGCTGTGCTGATCCATCCCTTCTCCGGCCTGCTGTCAGCCTATGGCATCGGCTTGTCCTCGGTCTTTGCCTCGCGCCAGCAGGCGCTGCTGAAACCGCTTGCCGAGGAGTCCAGAACCGAGATCGGCAACCTCATCGCCATCTTGAGAAAAGCCGTCATCGCCGAGCTCGCGGCGCAAGGCATCGGCGAGGATACGGTCGCCACAAAGCCCGTGCTGCACATTCGCTATGACGGCACCGACACGACACTGCCGGTGAATTTCGAGGCGGATTCGATTTTCCAGGCCAGGCGCGATTTTGAAATCGCCCACAAGGCGCAGTTCGGTTTCGTCTATGACGACAAGCCGATGATCGTCGAGACCGTCGGCGTCGAAGGCACCGACACCGGCGGCACCGGGCGCGACGAAACTGAATCGCGAACCGAAGACCTTGCCGTAAGCCCTTCGCAAACCCGCGAAATCTTCACCGAAGGAGAGTGGCGCACGTCACCCATCTTCCGCCGCGAGGCGCTGAAGCCGGGAAACAGGGTTGCGGGACCTGCCTTGATTATCGAGCCGAACCAGACAATCGTCATCGAGCCGGGCTGGCAGGCCGAAATCACCGCCAGGAACCACGTGCTCCTGCGCCGTGTCGAGAAAAAGCGCCGGCAGGCAGCGCTCGGCACCGAGGCCGATCCGGTCATGCTGGAGGTCTTCAACAACCTCTTCATGTCGATAGCCGAGCAGATGGGTGTGACGCTGCAGAATACCGCCTATTCGGTCAACATCAAGGAAAGGCTGGATTTCTCCTGCGCCGTCTTCGATCGCACTGGCGCGCTGGTCGCCAATGCACCGCATATGCCGGTGCATCTCGGCTCGATGGACCGCTCGGTCGAAACCATCATCCGGCTGAATTCCGGCGACATCCACCCCGGCGACGTCTTTGCCCTCAACGCGCCCTACAATGGCGGCACGCATCTGCCCGACATCACCGTGGTGACGCCGGTATTCGACGACGCCCAACGCGAAATCCTGTTCTGGGCAGCCTCTCGCGGCCATCATGCGGATATCGGCGGCACGGCACCCGGCTCGATGACGCCGCTTGCCACCACGGTCGACGAGGAAGGCGTGCTGTTCGACAATTTCCGCATCGTCGATCGTGGAAAATTCCGCGAGAAGGAGCTGGAAACGCTGCTCACCGACCACCGCTACCCGGCCCGCAATCCGCACCAGAACATCGCCGACCTCAAGGCACAGATCGCCGCCAACGAGAAGGGCGTCGCGGAACTGCGCAAGATGGTCGCGCATTTCGGCCTCGATGTCGTCGAGGCCTATATGGGCCATGTCCAGGACAATGCGGCTGAAAGCGTGCGCCGCGTGCTGGAGCGGCTGCCCGATAGTTCTGAGTACGAATACCCGACCGACACCGGCCAAATCATCAAGGTGAAGATCACGGTCAACCGGCAAAAGTGCGAGGCGACAGTTGACTTCACCGGCACATCACCGGTCATGAAGAACAATTTCAACGCGCCGGAACCCGTCGCCCGAGCGGCCGTGCTCTATGCCTTCCGCGTCATGGTCGAGGACATGATCCCGATGAATGCCGGGTGCCTGCGGCCCATCAACATCATCATTCCCGATGGCTGCATGCTGAACCCCGCCTACCCCGCCGCCGTCGTCGCCGGCAATGTCGAGACCTCGCAGCACGTCACCAACGCGTTGTTCGGCGCCATGGGCGCCATGGCAAACGCGCAAGGCACGATGAACAACCTGACCTTCGGCAACAAGATCTACCAATACTACGAGACGATCTGTTCCGGCTCGCCGGCCGGCCAGATGAACTCGGGCCGCGGCTTTGCCGGCACCTCAGGCGTCCACACCCACATGACCAACTCGCGCCTCACCGACCCGGAAGTGCTAGAGCTGCGCTTTCCCGTGCTGCTCGAGGATTTCCACATTCGGGAGAACTCAGGCGGCAAGGGCAAATGGAGCGCCGGCGACGGCACCAAACGCACCATCCGCTTCCTCGAAAAGATGGAATGCGCGATCCTGTCCTCGCACCGCAACCGCCCGCCGCAAGGGCTGGACGGAGGCGGCGATGGCGAGGTCGGCTCGACCAAGGTCCGCCGCAAGGACGGCACGATCGACATGCTGAAAGCCTGCGACCAGACCGTGCTGCAGGCCGGCGACGCCGTCATACTGACGACGCCGACGCCGGGCGGATTTGGCAAGCCGTAAGGAGGCATCAACAGGCTGTCACCGGCCTGTCATGACCCTGGGTTACCCGCTTGCGGCAAAGCAAATGGGGAATCATCTTGCCATGACGGACGTTTCCGCAGATCTGGTTTTTCGCCGCGGCAAGGAAGTTGGAAAGGCCGTCTACCAGAACCGCCCACTGTCGAAGGCAGGCATTTCGGAGCGGCTGTTCGCGTTCCTGTTTTCCGGCCTCGTCTATCCGCAGATCTGGGAGGACCCTGATGTCGACATGGAGGCGATGCAGCTTGGCCAGGGCCACCGCGTCGTCACCATCGCCTCCGGCGGCTGCAACATCCTGGCCTACCTCACGCGCTCGCCGGCCCGGGTCGACGCCGTCGACCTCAACACCGCACATATCGCGCTGAACCGCATGAAGCTGGAGGCGGTGCGCCATTTGCCATCGCAGGGCGACCTGTTCCGCTTCTTCGGCGCCGCCGACACCAGCCACAATTCGAAAGCGTATGACCGTTTCATCGCGCCGCATCTCGATCCGGTCAGCCGTCACTACTGGGAGCGCCGCAACTGGCGCGGCATCAGGCGCATCACTGTGTTCGACCGCAATTTCTACCAGACCGGCCTGCTCGGCCTGTTCATCGCCATGGGCCACCGCACGGCAAAATTCTTTGGCGTCGACCCTGCCGGCATCATGCAGGCCAAGAACATCGGCGAGCAGCGCCGCTTCTTCAACGAGGAGTTGGCGCCGGTCTTCGACAAGAAGCTTTTGAAATGGGCGACGTCGCGCAAGGCCTCTCTGTTCGGCCTCGGCATTCCGCCGGCGCAGTACGATTCGCTGATCACTTCTGGCGACGGCACCATGGCCAGCGTGCTGAAAGCCCGGCTGGAAAAGCTCGCTTGCGATTTTCCGCTGGAGAACAACTACTTCGCCTGGCAGGCCTTCGCCCGGCGCTATCCGAACCCCGGTGAGGCCGCCCTGCCCGCCTATCTCGAAAAACAGAACTACGAGACCATCCGCGGCAATGTCGGCCGCGTCGCCATTCACCACGCCAATCTGATCGAGTTCCTCGCCGGCAAGGACGCAGGCTCCGTCGACCGCTTCATCCTGCTCGATGCACAGGACTGGATGACCGACGACCAGCTCAACGCGCTGTGGGCCGAAATCACCCGCACCGCATCGGCCGACGCCCGCGTCATCTTCCGCACCGCCGCCGAACCCAGCCTGTTGCCGGGCCGAGTCTCCAGCTCGCTGCTCGACCAGTGGGACTATCAGGACGAGGCTTCGCGGGAGTTTTCGGCCCGCGACCGCTCGGCGATCTATGGCGGCTTCCACCTCTATGTGAAGCGTGCGGCATGAGCACGACCGAGCTGCCGGCCAACCATGCCGAATTGATGGACGGCGTCTACCGCTGGCAGCGCCACATCTATGACCTGACCCGCAAATACTACCTGCTTGGCCGCGACCGGCTGATCGCAGGGCTCGATGTGCCCGCCGGCGGCACCGTGCTGGAACTCGGCTGCGGCACTGGCCGCAACATCATCCTGGCCGCGCGTCGCTACCCCGACGCCCGCTTCTTCGGCCTCGATATTTCAGCCGAAATGCTGGAGACGGCCGGCGCCGCGATTGCCCGCGAGGGCCTGGTCGGTCGTGTCACGCTCGCCCAGGGCGACGCCACGGGATTCAATGCCAAGGCGCTGTTCGGGCGCAACGGCTTCGATCGCGTCTTCGTGTCCTATTCGCTGTCGATGATCCCCGGTTGGGAAAAAACTGTGTCGGCAGCGCTGGCCGCGCTGTTACCGAACGGTTCGCTGCACATCGTCGATTTCGGCCAGCAGGAAGGCCTGCCGGGCTGGTTCCGGACCTTGCTGCGCGGCTGGCTGAAAAAATTCCACGTCGCGCCGCGTGAATCGTTGCGCGAAGTGCTGGAATCGGAATCTCGGCGAACCAGCGCAAGCTTCCGTTTCCGCACGCTTTATCGCGGCTATGCCTGGCTGGCGGTTATCAAGATCACTTCCTGAATATTGCCGTGGGAAAGGCACATAAAGGCGAAGCAGCCACGATCCGTTGGATCAACGTTGCCTTATGACCCCGAGAGCGGTACACTATCTCACATGTATGGAAGCATGTGATGACCGTCGGCTTCAGGGATGAATGGCTGCGGGCCTTCTTCGTGGAAGACACCCATTCTCGCAACATTCCGTCCGATCTCGAAAGCCGTTTGTTCCGCAAGCTCCAGATGATTGACGACGCGATGATCGATCAGGATTTGCGTGTGCCGCCCAGCAATCATTTCGAGAAGCTGCGCGGCATTCTCGAAGGCTTCCATTCAATACGCGTCAACAAGCAATGGCGGCTGATCTTCCACTGGGACGGTGGCCGCGGTGAGGCGTCGGACATCTATCTCGACGACCACAGCTATAGATGAGGTGAGAACATGTTGATGACCGCACGCAAGCCGGCAACGGTTGGCGAAATTCTCACGGAAGAATTCATGCAACCGCTTGGCCTTACGCAGGCAGCTTTGGCCGAGGCGATGGGGGTCCAGCGCAAACATGTGAACGAATTGTGCAACGACCGCCGCAACGTGACGGCGGCGACCGCGCTCATTCTGGCACGGGTGTTCGGCAACAGCCCGGACTTCTGGTTGAACGTCCAGCGCCGCAGCGATCTTTGGCAGGTCATGAACTCGCCCGACGAGCGGGCGCGAGTTGACCGCGCCAAGCCATTGGCGACAGCTGCATAGCAAGAGTTGCGCCGCGCTAATGCAGCGCCTTGATCAGCGCCCCCACCATCGTCTGCGGCCGGTAGCCGAACTTGGCAGGCGTCAGCCCTAGCCGCACCACCACCAACTGCTCCGAGGGGATGATGGCGACCGTCTGCCCGTCATGGCCTTCCATCCAATACGTGTCCTTGGGCAGGCCTGCCGCGACGCTGGCGCCGGGGTTTTCCTCATCGCCCGGGGCCTCGATCCACAACTGACCCTTGCCGTAGACTTTCGAGGCGGATGCCGGCTCGCGCATCCAGTCGACGAAACCGGTTGGCAGGATCTGGTTGCCGTTCCACACCCCGCTTTGCAGCAGGAATTGGCCGAAGCGCGCCCAGTCATGGGCGGTCGCGTAAAGATAGGACGAGCCGACGAAGGTGCCCTGCTCGTCCGTCTCGAACACCGCGCTGTGCATGCCGAGCGGCTCGAACAGCGCCGTGCGCGGCCACGTCAGCGCCTTGGCCTTGTCGCCGATCGCGTCCTGCCAGAGGCGCGACAGCATCACCGCCGTGCCGCTCGAATAGGAAAACTGTTTGCCGACCTCTGCAGCCAGCGGCTTGGATTCGGCGAAGCCCGCCATGTCAGGTTCGAGATAGAGCATGCGCGTGACGTCGGCGACGTCGCCATAATCCTCGTTGAACTCCAGCCCGCTCGACATCGCCATCATGTCGGCAAGGCTGATCGCGGCGCGGCCGTCCGCCTTCCACGGGGCAAACAGGTTTTTGTCGTCGAAAGCAATCTTGCCGTCCTTGACCAGCGTGCCGACGATGGCGGCGTTCACCGTCTTGGTCATCGACCAGCCGAGCAGCGGCGTCCTGGCGGAAAAGCCATCACCGTAGCGCTCGGCGACGACACGGCCATTCTTGACCACCACCACCGCGCGCATGCCGGCGCCGGTCAGCGCCGCATCGTCCAGCAGCTTGGCAATCACCGGATCCTGTGATGCCTCGACGCGCTCGCCGTGCGGCCACAGGTCGCCCATGGTGGCCGCCGACGGCTCCGCCTGGATTGCGGTCCGCCGCGCCTTGCCTACATCGCCGTCCGGAACCGAAGCGCAGCCCAGCCCGTCACGGGCGACGGCGATGCTCTTGCCGAGGAAGCCGAACAGGCCCGCCGACACCGTTCCCCTGTTCTTGTCCACCGAAACACGCATTAGCCGCAGCAGGGGATGCCCGGGTGCCTGCACGTCGACGGCGAGCACCTCATTGGGATCGCGGCCGGCAATGAAGACGTTCGAACACACGATCTTGGCCGAGTAGCCCGAGCCGACCCTGATCAACTCCGGCGGCGCGATATAAAGCCAGGCAAAAAGGGCGGCGATCGCCAGAACGATCAGGCCAAGCAGCCATTTGACGATCTTGACCACGATCCGCATTTATTTCCTCCGGGCCCTGCGCGACCCTTATGTCATCGATTTGCCGCCATTGCTTCCGCAAATCACAATGCTTGTCGAGCGCCATCAACGGATTATCAACCATGATCGGCGATCACAGGATATGCTGAGCGATGCTGTGGGGCGATCGCTCGGAGGGGGCCCGATCACAAAACCGGCCATCAGTGTATAGACCCATCAGCGACCGGCTGAATCCGGCTCGGGAATTGCGATGCGCCGTCTTGCGGGCCTCATCATGCTGACGCTGCTTGGCGCCTGCTCGACCGTGGACGATCTCTCGCCGCTGTCGCCGTCCGCTTCGAGCAGCCCGACGGTTGCCGTGCGCGCGCCGCGCTTTGCCGATTCCAAACCGCATGAATGGGAAAGCGGCGCGCCGTGGAACTATGCCGTCCACGGCACCGATGTTTCCAAATACCAGACCTCGGTCGATTGGCCGGCGGCCAGGGCCAGCGGCATCTCCTTCGCCTTCATCAAGGCGACCGAGGGCGGCGATCGCTTCGATGAATACTTCAACGAGCATTGGGCGCACACGAAGGCCAACGGGATTCCGCGAGCCGCCTATCACTTCTACTATTTCTGCACCCCGGCTGCCGTGCAGGCGCGCTGGTTCATCCGCAACGTCCCCGTCGATCGCTCGGCAATGCCGCCCGTCCTCGACATGGAATGGAACCCGCAGTCGCCAACCTGCAGGCTGCGTCCCGACGCCGCCACGGTGCGCGCGGAGATGACCACCTTCCTCGAGATCGTCGAACGGCACTACGGCAAAAAGCCGATCATCTACACCTCGGTCGACTTCTTCGACGACAACGGGCTGGCGGGGTTCCGCGGCTATCCCTACTGGCTGCGTTCCGTCGCCGGCCATCCGCGTGAGAAATACGGCAGCCACCCCTTCACATTCTGGCAGTACACCGGAACCGGGATCATTCCGGGTATGACCGGCAAGGCCGACATCAACGTCTTCAACGGCAGTGAAGCCACCTGGAACAAGTGGCTGCGGCAGAACACCCGTTGACACCGGGTCAACGGCAGCGAAGCCGCAGGGAATAAGTGGCTGCGGCAGAACACCCGTTGACACCGGGCCTGCCGCCTGCTTTTCGACACAGCCAGCGGTGAAAAGTGCAACCGCCAGTAATTCAGGGCGTTGGGCTTCCGGGGAGCACAACAACTGCCCGCTATTCGTTTCGAGAGGAAGCTGATGCGACTGCGTTCCAAAGTCCTCGCGGCTGCGCTGACCTTGTGCGCCACGGCCTTGCCGGCGATGGCGCAGGAATGCGGCGGCGACTTCGAATCCTGGAAGCAGGGCGTCGCTGCGGAAGCCAAGGCGGCTGGCGTAGGTACAGCGGGTCTCGACGCCCTTGAAGCGGCAACCATCGACGACAAGGTGCTGGCGCGCGACCGCGCCCAGGGCGTTTTCACCCAAACCTTCGTCGAATTCTCCAGCCGCATGATCTCGGCCTACCGGCTGAAGCAAGGCGCGGCAAACATGAAGAAATACGCCGACGTCTTCGCCCGCGCCGATCAGCAGTTCGGCGTCCAGGCGCCGATCATCGCCGCCTTCTGGGCGCTGGAGACCGATTTCGGCGCCGTGCAGGGCGACTTCCACACGCTGAGCGCCTTGGTGACGCTTTCCCATGATTGCCGCCGGCCGCAACTGTTTCGGCCTCAGTTGATACCGCTTCTGCAATTGATCGATCGCGGCGTGCTGCCGGCCGATGTCACGGGCGCCTGGGCCGGCGAAATCGGCCAGACGCAGATCCTGCCCTCAGATTATCTGGCACGCGGCGTCGACGGCGACGGCGACGGCAAGATCGACCTGCGCGGCAGCGTGCCCGATGTGATCATGACCACCGCCAACAAAGTGCTGTCGCGCGGCTGGAAACGCGACCAGCCCTGGATTCAGGAAGTCCGCGTGCCCGAAGACATGCCGTGGGACCAGACCGGTCGCACCAACAAGCTGCCGCTGTCGCAGTGGGCGCAATGGGGCGTCACCTACCCCAGTGGCGCGCCGCTGGTCGACAACGGCCTGAAAGCAGGCCTGGCGCTGCCGATGGGCCGCAAGGGGCCAGCCTTCCTCGCCTACGACAATTTCGACATCTATCTCGAATGGAACCAGTCCTTCACCTATGCGCTGACGGCAGCCAACCTTGCCGCACGACTGGCAGGCGCGCCGCCGCTCGACCCGCGCAATCCCGAAACCGGCCTCAACAACGAGCAGATGAAGGCGTTGCAGACCAAGCTGGAAGCCAGGGGCTACGACGTCGGCACGGTCGACGGCATTTTGGGTACCAACACCCGCGAGGCGATCCGCAAGGAGCAGATGCGGCTAGGCCTGCCGGTGGATGGCTGGCCGACGCCGGAGCTTCTGGGGAAATTGTAGGCAGTAGGCAGTAGAAATTATCCCGAAAGCCGTGCCTGCCACCCTATTCCCTATTTACTAATCCGCCATCGTCTCCAAACTGGCAAACCCCTGTGGCGCGTCGCCCTCGTCGAACGGCGTCGTCACCTCGACGAAGGTGTCGGGGTAAAACCCGTTGAAGCGGGTCCTCAGCGACAGCGAATAGGCGCCGATATGGCCGATCTCGATCCAGTCGCCGGTATCGACCGTTTCCGGCAGCCAGAATGGCCGCGACAGGATGTCGACGGAATCGCAGGTCGCCCCGCAGACCTTGAACGGCACGATGTTCTTCTCCTCGCCATTGCGCGAGCGGATTGCAGGATCGGGAATGAAGCGGGCCGGCAGCGTGATCTTGCCGGTCCATGAATCCGACAGCGACGCCCAGATGCCGTCATTGATGTAGAGCCGCTTGCCCTTGCGCAGCAGCACCCGCACGATCAGCGACAGGCAGCGCGCCACGATCACCCTGCCCGGCTCCGCCACCAGCGACATCTGGTCGAACTGATACTCTTTCAGATCGCCCGAAAGCCGCGACATGATCTGGCCGAGCGACGGCATCTCGATCTGCTTGCGGTTGGGATCGTGGCCGTATTCGGCGGGGAAACCGCCGCCGACGTCGAGCCCGGCAATATCGAAGGTCAGCCGGTTGCGCACCCAATCGGCGGAGGCCAGCGCCCGCTCATAGGTGTCGGGATCCTCGATCTGACTGCCGACGTGGAAACACAGGCCAACCTTGTAGCCGGTACGGTTCAGCCGCTCGGCAAGTTCGACGGCATAGGCCGGCCCGGCGCCGAACTTCTTCGACAGCTCGTAAGCGGCATGGCCCTTGGTCTGCACCCGCACGAACACGCTGATCGAGCCCGGATCGATGTCGAGCGCCCGCACCACTCGCGTCAGCTTGGTGATCTCGTCCTCGTGATCCAGCGAAATGACGCGGATGGCGTATTTCTCCAGCGCCAGCTTGATGTCCGACTGCGCCTTGACCGGATGCATGTAGAGCATCTCGGCATCCGGAGAGACCGCACGCACGGCGGCGAACTCGCCCGGCGACGCGACGTCGAAAGCCTTGACGCCGGCTTCGACCAGGGTCTTCAGCACGATCTGCTCGCCATTGGTCTTGACCGCATAGGCGGTCTTGCCCGGGAACATGCCCATGAACTGTCTGGCATCCGCCATCAGCACTTGCGGGCGGAAACAATAGACCGGATCGTCCGGGCGAAGCGCCAGTGCCGCCTCGCGGGCATTCTCGAATCGCTGCATCGACGAATCCTTGATCTAGCCTGCGCACAATTAATCCAAGCTAGCGGCTAATGAAAACAATTCTGTGTCTCGTACGGCTGACGCTGGGGCGCTAGGTCTTGGCGGCAGGCGTTTGCCATCAATCACGTTTCGGGTGGCCCTTGTCTCCGAACCGGATATGGCTTCTGCCTGACTGGCATACGTCTGGGAGGGCGACTCACATGGCAATAGCCGCTACATCCGCACCACGCGGGCCGATGGTGCTCAAGGATTGGGGGCAACTCCTGCTGCTCGGCGCGATCTGGGGCGGCTCGTTCTTCTTTGCGCGCATCGCGGTGGCGGAACTCCCCCCGCTGGTGCTGGTGCTGTTTCGCGTCGCCATCGCCGCGATTGCGCTGCAGATCTATCTCGGCCTGCGCGGTCCGTCCTTCCGCCTCGCGCTTCCGCATGCCGGCCTGTTCTTCCTGCTGGCGCTCACCAACAATGTCGTGCCCTTCTCGCTGATCTTCGCCGGCCAGACGGAACTCGGAGCCGGCATCGCCTCGGTGCTCAACGCGACGACGCCATTCTGGACGCTGATCCTCGCCAACGCGCTGACATCCGACGAAAAGCTCTCCTGGAACAAGCTCGCCGGCATTGCGCTCGGCATCGCCGGTACGGCCGTCATGATCGGCCCCGGCCTGCTTGCTGGGCTCGGCGGCCCGGTCTGGGCCAAATTCGCGCTGATCGGCGCTTCGCTGTCCTACGGTATTGCGCTGATGGTCGCCCGCCGCTTCAGAGGCGTGCCATCGCCGGTCATCGCTACCGGACAGTTGACGGCGTCGACCATCATCATGATCCCGATCGTGCTCTTCACCCACGGTCCATCCGGCCTGTTCTCGGCCTCACCACCGGTCTGGGCGGCGGTGCTGGCGCTGGCGCTTCTGTCCACCGCCTTCGCCTACATCCTCTATTTCAACCTCGTCGCTTCGGCCGGCGCGACCAACGCCTCGCTGGTCACGCTTGTCGTGCCGGCCAGCGCCATGCTGCTCGGCTTCCTGTTCCTTGGCGAGCGGCTGGAGCTGTTCGAAATCGGCGGCGTGGTGCTGATCGCGCTCGGCCTCGTCACCATTGACGGGCGGCTGTTCGCAAGACGTTAGCCGTGCGTCCAACTGGACGCGCCGTAGCGCGAAAGTCGATTCGACTTTCGCCGGGGTAGCGCTGCCATGACACGACAGAGACACATCACCGCCATAATTTATTCACAGGTCTGAAGCTGGATTTTGCCTAGGAGTTTCAACGCCTAACGGCAAAAGACGGGTCGCGAATTCCACAATCACGTCGCAATGCAGCACATTTTCCGCTTGCCTGTGGCACAAATGAACCTAGACTCCTAGGCATAGCTCTTTAAGAGGAGGCTATGTCATGGGACTTACGAGGCCTATCAACGCATTGATGATCTGTGCTGCGTTCGCCTTTATCGGAGCCCTTATTATGGGCTTTCTTCCCTGACCCGCCAAGACGGGGAAGACCAGCACTACATAGTCCAAATCATTGAAAAGGCCGGGTTTTACCCGGCCTTTTTGCATTTCGGACGCTTCTTCAGGCCTAAGCCGCAGCCGATCCCGCGACCTCCGCTCCATGCGATCGGATGCCGATCATGTGACAGATGGCGAAGACCAGATCGGCTCGATTCATCGTGTAAAAGTGGAAATCACCGACACCGCGCTCGACCAGGTCCATGACCTGCTCGGCCGCCACCGCCGACGCCACCAGCGCATGCGTCTGCGGGTCCCGGTCGAGGCCCTCGAACCGCTCCACCAGCCAGCCCGGCACATGCGCGCCCGCCCTCGCGGAAAAGTTCGCGACCTGCTTGAAACTGTGAACCGGCTGGATGCCCGGCACGATGGGGATGTAGATGCCGGCGCGGCGGACGCGCTCGACATAGCGCTCGTAGAGATCATTGTCGAAGAAGAACTGGGTAATGGCGCGCGTCGCGCCATTGTCGACCTTGCGTTTCAGCATCTCGATGTCGGTGGCGAAATCGGGGCTTTGCGGATGCTTTTCCGGATAAGCTGCGACGGAGATGTCGAAATCCGCGATCGTCTTAAGCCCGGCGACCAGCTCCGCGCCATTCTCGTAGCCACCGGGATGCGGGCGATAGGGTTCGCCGACGCCGGAGGCAGGGTCGCCGCGCAGCGCCACGAATCGGTTGATGCCGATCGACTTGTAATCCTGGATGACCGCGTTGACCTCGTCGCGCGTTGCGCCGACGCAGGTCAGATGCGCCGCGGCAGGAATATCGGTTTCCGTCAGGATGCGCTTCACGGTGCGCGCGGTACGCTCGCGTGTCGAGCCGCCGGCGCCGTAGGTCACCGAAACGAATTTCGGCTTCAGCGGCTCCAGCCTTGTGACCGTGTCCCACAGCCTTGCCTCCATCTCGTCGGTCTTCGGCGGGAAGAATTCAAAGGAAACCCTGACCTTGTCGCCAATGTCGGGGCGGCGGGAAAAACGGAACTGGTTCATCAGGCGATTTCCCTTATCTGCCTTGTGTCGTTGGAAGGATCGGCGATCAGCAGGCGCCGGTCGCGGCCAAGCCAGAGTTTCACGGTGAGCCTGGCCTCGTTGCCGCCGCGCGGCTCGAACTCTTGGGCCTCTTCGAGATCGAGCCCGGCTTCCGCGAACCAGTCGGCGATCTGCCGGTCGGAAAAGCCGAGCCGCATATGCGCATGCTCGTCGCGCAGGAATTCCAGCGCGTGCGGCGCGAAGTCGACGATGACCAGGCGCCCGGCCGGGCGCAAAAGCCGCGCCGCCTCATGGATGGCGCGGGCGGGATCGTCGAGATAGTGCAGCACCTGGTGGATGGTGACGAGATCGAAGGCGTCGCGCTCGACCGGCGGCGCGAAGATGTCGCCCTGCCGCACCTGCGCATTCGAAACACCGGCCTTGTCGAGATTGGCGCGCGCCACGGTCAGCATCTCGCGTGACATGTCGATGCCGACGCCGCGCCGATAGAGCGGCGAGAAGATTTCGAGCAGCCGCCCGGTGCCGGTGCCGAGATCGAGCATCGACTGGAACGGCCGTTTTCCGACAAGCTTCAGCATTGCGGCCTCGACGGCGCGGTCCGGCACATGCAGCGAGCGGATATGATCCCAGCTCGCCGCATTCACGGAAAAATACTCGACCGCCCGGTCCTGCCGCTTGCGCTTGACCGAAGCCAGCCGCTCGAGGTCGCGTTCGACCTGCGGATCGGCGCCGCGAATGCCGGACACCAGCCCCATGACAAAGTCCCGCGCGGAATCCGCGTCCGACAAGCGGAAGAAGGCCCAAGATCCCTCCTGGTAGCGGCCGATCAACCCGGCTTCCAGCAAGAGCTTCAGGTGACGCGAAACGCGCGGCTGCGACTGGCCGAGAATTTCGGTAAGATCGGAAACGGTGAGGTCGCCGCGCGACAACAGTGCCAGTATGCGCAAGCGGCTGGATTCGGCCGCCGCCTTCAATGTATCCACCATGGTGTCGAGCGAGACATGCATCAGCGTATTCTCTTTGAAAAGATATAAACATATGTTTATGTCGATTTTCGAAATCATGCAAGTGCTATGTCGCTTCCGGACAAGAAAATGGCGCTTGCGTGGCCGCTTGGTGCCTGTCCCCAAAAGTGCGTTGCGATTTTGGGACAACGACATGCACGAACAAAAGATGCGAGATGAGAGCAAAATGACCGGACCGCGTGAGATGTTCGAGGAGCGCGAAGGCGAGCAGAGGCTGGAAAACGATCCGGCACTGATGACGCCTGACGGCGGCATCGTCTTCGTCGGCCGCATCGCCTCGCTATGGACGACGCGCGAAACCTGCCCGAAGAACATGCGCAGCGCGCGCGAGACCGGACAGCCGGCGGTGCTGACCATCGACGCGCCCTATCGCAATGGACTGCAAGGACTGGAGCGGGCCAGCCACGTCATCATCCTGTCCTGGCTGCATCATGCGCCGCGGGACCTGATTGTGCAGAAACCGCGCCATGCGGCTGAAGCGAAAGGCGTATTTTCGCTCCGCTCCCCTGCCCGCCCGAATCCCATCGGGCTGCACATCGCGAGGCTGATTGCCGTCGACATCGGCACCGGCCGCATTGATCTCGACGCCATCGACGTGCTCGACGGCACGCCGATCATCGACCTGAAACCCTATTTCGCCTCGACCGACGCCATTGCCGAGGCGACCGTCGAAGGGCGCGACGAGCCCAATAGGATTCGCCGATGACGGCGCCGACCGGCCGCCGCCGTGCCATCGCCAAGGCGCTGACCGCGCTGTTGCCGCTGGCGCCCTATGCCGACATGGAGAAGATCCGCACTGACGCCGGCCTGGTTCACATGAAGACCTTGCCGCCGGGCATCGCCGTGTGGCTGGCGACCATTGCCCATATCCGCCACGTGCACACCGACTACGAAAAACTGCTCAGCGAAGGCTATGACCGCGACTCGGCACGTTTCTTCGTCATCGAGCAGACCAACATCGTGCTCACCCGCTGGCGCGCGACACGCCTGCTGGATGCCGACGACGAGGATGAATGAACGCCGTTATTTCCGCGCGAGCACGGCGACGGCATTGTAGGGCTGGCCGTCGGCTTGGCCGACCCACGTCCAGGACAGATTTCCCTTGAAAAACCTGACGGTGATGTTGCCGCCGTCGATGCACTTGTCCTGACCGTAGGTGATGCTCTCGTGGTATTCCGCCGATGTGTCGTCCCGGGACGTCTGGGACAGGGAGCCGCCGCAGCCGAGCGACGGATAGTCGATCGACGCACCGCCATCGTTGATCGTCATGGCGATCGGCCAGTCGGCCCCGGCATCGCCGGCCGGACTCTGGTGGCCGCTGCCGACCCAGGTGCCGCTCAGCGACGGCACCGCGCAAGGCAGGTTCTGGAAGATCGGTGTCAATTCGCTGCCGGTTTTCTCGCAGCGATAGGTCTGGCCGCTCTGGCAGAGTTCCTCGCCTTCTTTCACACATTGCGCGCTGGCCTCGCCCGCGGCTGCGAAAATCGACAGAACTGTAACCACGATCCCAAACCTGTCCATATCCCCTCCTGATCGACGCCCACAACATAGGTCAATTCTAAACCAATGTATCGATCCCCGGAGGCCGAACAGCGCCGAGCGGGTGGCTCTATGCCTTCTGCCCAGCGCCGATAGCCTGCTGATCTCGCCTTGCGCGACAGGAGGCCCCGATGAGCCAGACGACGACACACGACGAGAAGCAACTGCCCGTGGTTGGCGACCGTCATGTCGACCCGCACTCCTACCCCAACGGCATCGCCTTTCTCGACGGTCAGTACCTGCCGATGTCGCAAGCCAAGATTTCAGTGCTGGATTGGGGATTTTTGCATTCCGACGCCACTTACGACACCGTGCATGTCTGGAACGGCCGCTTCTTCCGCCTCGATCTGCATCTCGACCGCTTCTTCGGCGGGCTGGAAAAGCTGCGCATGACCATCCCGTTCGACCGCGAGGGCGTGACCGAAATCCTGCACAATTGCGTGGCGCTGTCGGGTCATCGCGCCGCCTATGTCGAAATGCTGTGCACGCGCGGCGCATCGCCGACCTTCAGCCGCGATCCGCGCCAGGCGGTCAACCGCTTCATGGCGTTCGCCGTGCCGTTCGGCTCGGTCGCCAATGCCGAGCAGTTGCAGCGCGGCCTGCGTGTCGCCATCAGCGACAAGGTGCGTATTCCGCCGGCCTCGATCGACCCGGCGATCAAGAACTACCACTGGCTCGATCTGGTGCGCGGTCTCTATGACGCCTATGACCGCGGCGCCGAGACCGCGCTGATTCTCGACTTCAACGGCAATGTCGCCGAAGGCCCGGGCTTCAACGTCTTCTGCGTCAAGGATGGAAAACTCTCGACGCCTTCTATTGGCGTGCTGCCCGGCATCACCCGCCGCACTGTCTTTGACCTGTGCGCCGAAGAAGGTCTTGCCGCAACCGCCACCGATGTCAGTGTCGCCGCATTGCGCGAGGCAGACGAGGTTTTTATTACCTCGACCGCAGGCGGCATCATGCCGGTGACGGAGATCGACGGCGTCCGGATCGCGCACGGCAAGGTCGGCGCGATCACCAGTCGGCTGATGGCACTCTACTGGGAGAAGCACGACGACCCGGCTTGGTCGAGCCCGGTGCATTATCCCTGATAATTCAAGCGTCTTTTTCAAAAGATACCCGCCGCCTCTGGAAAATCAGAGGATCGACCGTATATGCCCGAAAGCGGAGAAGCCTCCGCTTTCACCCAAAATCACGCCCGCAGGGGCAAGGACTCCAAGATCATGACAAACAAGGTTTGGTTCATCACCGGATCGTCGAAGGGCTTTGGCCGCGTCTGGGCCGAGGCGGCACTCGCGCGTGGCGACAGCGTCGCAGCGACTGCCCGCGATGCCGGCACGCTCGCCGATCTCGTCGAGAAATACGGCGACAGGATTGCCGCGATTAAGCTCGACGTCACAGACAAGAAAGCCGTCGATGCCGCTGTCGCCGAAGCGCACAAGCGTTTTGGTCGGCTCGACGTCGTCATCAATAATGCCGGCTACGGCCATTTCGGCGCCATCGAGGAGGTCAGCGAACAGGAAGCCCGCGACCAGATCGAAACCAATGTCTTCGGCGCGCTGTGGGTCACTCAGGCCGCACTGCCGATCATGCGGGCACAGCGTTCAGGCCACATCATCCAGATCTCGTCGATCGGCGGCGTCAATGCCTTTGCCTCGCTCGGCCTCTACCACGCCTCGAAATGGGCGCTGGAGGCCTTCAGCCAGTCGCTGAGCATGGAGGTCGCGGAATTCGGCATCCACGTGACGCTGGTTGAACCCGGCGGTTTCTCCACCGACTGGGCCGGCCCGTCGGCCAAGGTGTCACAACCGATCGAGGCCTATGCGCCCGCCCGTGCCAAGATGGCCGAGCGCCGCGCCAATTCGGTCGCCGGGGATCCCGAGGCCACCGGGCCGGCCATGCTGGCCATTGTCGATGCGGTCGAGCCACCGCTCAGAGTGTTCTTCGGCGACGGCGGCCTGCCGATGATACGCCAGGAATACGCCAACCGGCTCGCCACCTGGGACAAGTGGGACCACGTGTCCGTCATGGCACAAGGCGCCAAGAAGAACCGCAAGGGTTGAAGCCCAGCGTGTTTGCTACGCCGTCTCCCCGGGGCGGCGTAGCGCGCTGACGCGATTAGAGAAATTCCTGCTGCAGTTGTGGCAAATGACAACCCCGCCGAAGTGACTTCAGAATGGGGACGGAATTAAAGACCTGCGATTCCTAGTCAGGTCTGTCTTCGAATGCTTGCTTGGGATAACATTTACCAAGATAGCTACGGCCAAAATCTTCTGGAAGATACTTCAACAGACGGTATTCGGTGATTAGATCAGAGAGGTCTTTCGATACAGGGTTAAGTCCATTGAATCCTGCCAGCGCCACCTCATGCGAGGATAACTGGCTTCGAAAAAGGTTTGCATAACGCCGCTTTTCAGAAAGGGTCAGAAGCTTGTCCTCCTTAATACGGAACAACATCGTGTAAAGCAGCCGGAAATAAGGGCCGGTTGTGCTTTCATATCTGTCTATGACCGCTTTCTCGTAGATCATGCTCACAAGGCTTGAATCAATTTTCTCCTGCGTGACATTTTCGAGCTGCCAAAGAATTTCAAAATTGGCTCGACGAATGGCCTCAGACCCCGAGGCAAGAACGTTGAACATTGGCTTCATCTTGCGATCTTTGATGTAGTCGTCGCCATATTTGTACTGGACAGCGTCACGAGCCTCGCGGAATAAGCGAAGAACCTCAAAGTAGGTACTCTCGAACCGCTGGATATGCTGGTCGCGCTGGGCTTCACGAATTTGGCGCTGCTGGAGGCGCAGAGTGAAGAACACGGCAGCGAATGCTAGCGTTGACATTAACGCGCTCAGTCCACCGAAACTGTCTCCCCATTGCCCCATGATTTCCGGGTCCCACGGGATCAACATCCGTTTCGCGAGAAATGGGTGCAGCGCCCAGATTAACCACAGAATGAAAGCGCCGATCGCGACGCTGCGGACAGTTCTATCTTCCATTTGCTTGAGCCCCCCAGCAACCAGGACGCTTCATACCATGCAATTCACCGACGCTGTAAACGCCTGAACGCACCGGCGTGACCACGGCTAAGCAGCCGGCGGTGTCGGATACCGCACGTACTGTTGAGATTCAGGTTAGGTCGAATCGAGAATAGCGGGCTCCGAGAACCGAAATGGAGCGCACATTTAGATACCTGAATATGGAAGCGCGGTGTCACCTCTTCGCAGGCCGGCATTACCTGAATATCAGCATACCCTCAGGCACGATAAATCCACTGCTCCGGCACGCGCACCGAAATCTCCTCGCCGGTCTTGACCGTTCCCGGCTTTTCGACCCAGGCGACGACGCCACGCAAACGTTTCGCCATCTTCGGGAACAACATCGCGCCGGCTTCCACGTCGGCCAATCCGGCGTTTTCGGCGATCGACCGGCCGGCGATGCGGCACGGGCCGTTCTGCGCGTCGACCTTGATGGTCACGCCGTCCTTGAAGAACAGCATCGTGCCGGCCGGCAGCATGGAGAGGTTCGGCACTCCCTCGATCACCAGATTGGCGCCGATCCATTCCGGCCTGATCTCGGCCAGGCCCATGCGTTCGGCCACGGTGGCCAGCTCGTCCGCCGCCACTATGGACAATTGCCGTTCGTTGCGTATTTCCGTGCCGCGCGGATACCAGGGCTCGCGCCCGCCCGAGCGCCGTGTCGGTCCGGCATGGAAGTCGCCTGAAATGCCGTCGAAACCCAGCCGCAATTCATCCACCGGGCGGGTCTGAAAATGATCCGCCGGCGCCACGTAAAGCGCTGCCGCCCTGGCGGCAAGCTTTCGCGCGGGGATGATTTCAACCGGCTTTTCTGCCTCGGGGAAGAGATCCGGCATGGCGTTCTTTCCAATCGTCATTCGACGAGTTAGCCGGGCGGGCTTCCCGGCGTCCAGTCGAAAGTGCTGATCGTCCGATCAACAGCGCCGATAGGATCGCGATCACGCTTTTCTTACCTGTCATCGATTTCGCACCGCATTGCTGCCGCGTGGTGCCGGTCTCATAGTGACGTCCAGACGGTTTGCGGAGGCTGATCATGCGACCTGTGACGGCAATCACGTTGCTTTGGTTGATCTGGGCAGGAAGCTGGGCCGTCGCCGCCCTGTGGTCCGACCCTGCCCAGAAGCGCGCCGGGTTCAGGGCAGAGGCCCGCTATCGGGGTCTCTGGGTGGCCGGCGCGGTGCTGCTGTTCATTCCGGCGCACGGCTATGAAGGCCGGCTCAGGCTGTGGATGCCTGATCTCTCCGAAGCCTGGATCTGTGTCGCCCTGATCGCCATCGGCATCGCCTTTGCCTGGTGGGCGCGCCTGCATCTCGGCAGGCTGTGGTCGGGCACCATCACCGCCAAGGCCGGGCATCGGGTCATCAATACAGGCCCGTATGGCCTGGTCCGGCATCCGATCTACACCGGATTGCTGCTGGCGATCCTCGCCACCATGGCGGCCAAGGGCACGGTCTGGGGCATAGCCGGAACCGCCCTGCTCATCATCGGCATCGTGACCAAGGCAAGACTGGAAGAAAGCTTCCTGCGCGGCGAGTTGGGCAGTGCCTATGACGACTATGCCAGCCGCGTTCCAATGCTGGTGCCGTTCGCACCAGCTTGACCAGACAAGCTCAAAGCATCCGCAACAGCGCACCGCCTATCGAATACCCCGCGCCAAAGGCGCAGATCAGGCCGAAATCGCCGGGCTTCATGTCGGCGTGGTTCTCCGACAGCGCGACGATGGCGCCGGCGCCCGCCGTGTTGCCAAGCCGCTCCAGCACCATCGGCGCGCGGTCGTGGTCGACCTCGTGGCCGAACGACAGTTTCAGGATCATCGCATTCATGCGCGCATTGGCCTGATGCAGCCAGAAGCGCCTTATCGCCTGCGGCGTCAGCCCATGCTCGGCGAGGAATTCGACGATGAATTTTTGCCCGGCGACGGTGACTTCCTTGAACACCTTGTTGCCGACCTGCTTGATCAGATTGCCTTCCAGATTGATCATGTAGGGATCATCCTGGGCGGTGCGGGTGTGGTAGCCGAGATTGGTGCGGATGTTGTTCGACATCTGCGTCCAGACGCGCGTGTCGAGCACCTCGAAGCGCCCCGGCCGCTTGTCGCCCTTGGCCAGGCCTTCGACCACCATCGACACCGAAGCGTCGCCGAAGATGAAATGCGTCTGCCGGTCGCGGAAATTGAGATGCCCGGTGATGATCTCCGGCGTCGTCACCAGGATGCGTTTGTGCGCGCCCGACCGCACCAGGTTGACGGCGACGTGCAAGGCGGCCGCGGCCGAGGAACAGCCAAGCCCCATGTCGAAGCCGGCGCCCTTCGTCCCCAACGCCTCCTGCATTTCAATGGCGATCGCCGGATAGGGCCGCTGGTGATGCGAGGCCGAGCAGATCACCAGGTCGATATCCGACGGCTGCAGCCCGGCGTGGTCGAGGGCCTTCTTCGCCGAGGCGATGCCGAACTCCGCCTCCAGCGACAGCGCGTCGTCGGGCCGCGCCGGAATGCGCGGCGCCATGCGGGTCGGATCGAGAATGCCCTCGCGCTCGATGACATGGCGGGTGCGCACGCCCGAGGCGTGGACGATGAAGTCGCTGTCCGATTTCGGCAGCGGCGGCTCGCCAGTATCCTGGCGACGCGCGTTTTCCAGGTCGACCCAGGCATTGAAGCTGGCGACCAGTTCTTCATTGGTGATTGTGGGTTCGGGGATTTCAACGCCGATGCCGCTGATGATGACGCGATGCATGTCCAGTCCGTCCCATCCGCAGGCGCTGCGGCTTCATGTGGGCGCCGGAATGCTCCGACGCAACAGTTTTCTCACCGAGGCGGTTTACGCCGGCTTAAACCAAAGATCTGGGCCGACTTAAGCCGATCCTCGACATGGCCACAGGCAAAGCCAAGCGGCCCTAAGACGCCGCGCAACACGGATAATCAAGCTCGTTTTGCGACAATGAAAATGCGAGGAAAGCGCAAGAGCACCTTGCCATCAGCCGTCTTTGGATAGGCCTCGGCGATCTTGGCCGTGTAACATTCGAGGAACAGCGTCCGCTCATCGGCACCCAGCGGATCGAGGAACGGTTTCAGGCCCGTCGACTTCACCCATTCGACGATCGCCTGCGCATCGGCAAGCGGGTGGTTGTAGATGGTGTGCCAGATATCCAGCCGATCGCTGAGCGGCGACAGAAGATCATAATAGAACGATACCGGCGGCAACGGCCCGCGTGCCGCGCCCTTGAGCTTTTCGGCAAACGCCATCTCGGCGGCGGTATCCCGCATCAGGCGGTGCGAGTCCTCGCCCATGTTGTCGGGCATCTGGATGGCCAGCGCGCCGCCTGGCGCGAGAAAACCCATCAGCCGCTGGAACACAGCGGGATGCTCGGGCAGCCACTGGAACACCGCATTGGCGAAGATCACGTCGACCGGCTCCGCCGGCTGCCATTTGGAGGCATCGGCCAGATCAAAGGTGACCTCGGGCAGGCGCGCCCGCGCCTTCTCGATCATGTCGGGAGAGGTGTCGAAGCCGCTCACCTGCGCATCCGGCCAGCGCTCGACGAGCAGCGCGGTCGAGTTGCCCGGCCCGCAGCCGATGTCGACGACCCGGCGCGGGAAGTCGACGGGGACCTGCGCCACCAGATCCCGCGCGGGCCGCGTGCGCTCATCCTCGAATTTCAGATATTGGGCGGCGGACCAATCAGCCATGTGAACTCCTCACGTCTTCTTGAGAATTCGCCGCCCGAAAAACCCCTTACCGCGTCAGCCTCTTGTAGGTCATGCGGTGCGGGTTGACGGCATCGGGCCCGAGGCGGCGGATCTTGTCCTGCTCGTAATCCTCGAAATTGCCTTCGAACCATTCGACATGGCTGTCGCCCTCGAAGGCAAGGATGTGCGTCGCCAGGCGATCGAGGAACATACGATCGTGCGAGATGATGACGGCGCAGCCGCCGAAGTTTTCCAGCGCGTCTTCGAGTGCGGCAAGCGTTTCCGTATCGAGATCGTTGGTTGGTTCGTCAAGCAGCAGGACGTTGCCGCCAGTCTTCAGCATCTTGGCCAGATGCACGCGGTTGCGCTGGCCGCCGGATAGATTGCCGACCTTCTGCTGCTGGTCGCCGCCACGGAAGTTGAACGACGCGCAATAGGCACGCGTGTTGGCCTCGAACTTGCCGAGCTTGACCACTTCGGCGCCGCCGGAAATCTCTTCCCACACCGTCTTTGACGGATCGAGCGCATCGCGGCTCTGGTCGACATAGCCGAGCTTCACCGTTTCGCCGACGCGCACTGAGCCCGCATCCGGCTTTTCCTGGCCGGTGATCATGCGAAACAGCGTCGTCTTGCCGGCGCCGTTCGGGCCGATGACGCCGACGATGCCGCCGGGCGGCAGCTTGAATTCCAGGCCGTCGATCAAAAGCGTGTCGCCAAAGCCCTTCGACAGGCCTTCCGCCTCGATCACCACATTGCCGAGCCGCTCGCCATGCGGGATGACGATCTGCGTATCGCTCGGACGCCGCTTGTCGGCTGCATCCAAAAGATCCTGGAACGCCTGGATACGCGCCTTGGACTTCGTCTGGCGGGCCTTCGGGCTCGACTGGATCCATTCGCGCTCGCGGCCGATGGCGCGCTGGCGGGCATCGTCCTCGCGGCCTTCCTGCTTGAGGCGCTTGGCCTTGGCTTCGAGGTATTTGGTGTAGTTGCCCTCATAGGGAATGCCGCGGCCGCGGTCGAGTTCGAGGATCCAGCCGGTGACATTGTCGAGGAAGTAGCGATCGTGGGTGATGATCATCACGGCGCCCGGATAGGCACGCAAATGCTTTTCCAGCCACGCCGTGGTTTCGGCGTCGAGATGGTTGGTTGGTTCGTCGAGCAGCAAAAGATCCGGCTGGCGCAGCAAGAGCTGGCAGAGCGCGACACGGCGCCGCTCGCCGCCCGAAAGCTTGGTGACTTCCGAATCCTTGGGCGGGCAGCCCAGCGCTTCCATCGCCATCTCGACCTGCTGTTCGAGATCCCACAGGTTGAGCCGGTCCATCTCGTCCTGAAGCTTGGCCGACTCGTCGGCCGTCTCGTCGGAGTAGTTCATCATCAATTCGTTATAGCGTTCGATGATCGCGGTCTTGGCGGCAACGCCTTCCATGATGTTTTCGAACACGGTCTTGTCCGGATCGAGCGCCGGCTCCTGCGCCAGGTAGCCGACGGTGGCGCCTTCGGCCAGCCAGGCTTCGCCGTTCCACTCCTTGTCGAGCCCGGCCATGATCTTGAGGATCGTCGACTTGCCCGAACCGTTGGGGCCGAGGATGCCGATCTTGGCGTCGGGATAGAAGGAGAGATGGACATTCTCGAGCACCTTCTTGGTGCCATAGGCCTTGTTGAGGCCGGCCATGTGATAGATGAACTGGCGTGCCACGCGCGCTTTCCCTGAAAAAACTGACTGCCCAGAAAACTGACTGGATCTGTCGAATTGAGTGGAGGTTGGCCGCTATGTAGGCGATGCGGCGGCGAACGGCAATCGCTTTTGCCATATCTGCCCGGTCACACGCGGAAGTGTCCGCCAACCGCCGAAGTTTTCCACCAGCACGAAGCGTGCTGAAATCTCCGGTTAACTCTTCGGCGTCAAAACAGGATCGGAGTGGAATCGCTCGCTATTCGCGATTTCGAGAAAGAGATCGGGTCGACGGCATTGCTGAACAGTTTCCTGCTCCTTGCCGAAGCGGTCGTCTACTTCAGCGTCATGGTGACGCTTTTCCGCTTCCGGAGGCGTATCGGCCTCGGCGTGTTCATCTGCGCGCTCGGTGTCATGCACTTCCTCGAGACCTACCTCGCCAGCGTTTTTTACGTCGCCTTGCCGTTCGGCATGGTCTCGCCTGGCTCGGCGGTGCTGTTTTCCGGCAAGCTGGTGATGCTTTTGCTGCTCTATATGAAGGAGGACGCTGCAACTGTGCGTCAGCCGATCTACGGCCTGCTGCTCGGCAATGCGCTGATGATCGGGCTGGTGCTGCTGCTGCGCCTGCACGTCATCGCGGCACTTCCTGACGGCAGGCTTCCAGACATCGGCTTCATCGACCAGATGGGCTGGCTGATGGTGTGGGGCACGACGCTGCTGTTCGTCGATGCCATCCTGATCATCCTGCTTTATGAAAAGCTCGGGCGTCATCTGCGCAAGGCGCCGTTCGCGCGCATCCTGATTTCGGTCGCTTGCGTGCTGACCTTCGACCAGGCCGGGTTTTTCACCGCCCTGCATTTCGTTGCCGGCGCGCCGATAGCCGTCTTTTTCGGCGGCTGGTTCGCCAAGATGGCGGCGGCAGTGACGTTCAGCACCATGCTCGTCGCCTATCTCAAATGGTTCGAGGAGCGCCAGATCACGGCGCCACGCGGCCTGACCGATATCTTCGATACGCTGACCTATCGCGAACGCTACGAAGCGCTGGTCGAGCATGTCGGACGGGACGGCCTGACCGGCCTGCTGCACCGCGGGCGCTTCGACGCCGACGGTGAAGCCGCCGTCCAGACCAGCCTGCGCACCGCCAGGCCGCTCAGCCTGCTGATCATCGATGTCGACCATTTCAAATCGATCAATGACCGTTTCGGCCATGCCGAAGGCGACAAGGTGTTGAAAGCCGTTGCCGCGCTGCTGCGCGAGGTCGCCAGTCCCGAGGACCAGGTGTTCCGCATCGGCGGTGAGGAATTCGCCATCCTCAGTTCTCGTCCGCACTCGGTCACCAGGCTGTTTGGCGAAAGCATTCGCCATGCGATCAAGGCTTCAGCGGCTACCAGTCGATTCGAATTCACCGTCAGCGCCGGCGTTTCCAGCGTCAGCGAAACCACGCGCTGCCTTGCCGACCTGTTCGCGCTTGCCGACCAGCGTCTCTATAAGGCGAAGTCGACCGGCCGCGATCGCGTCATCGGCGAGCCGGGCGGCCAAGAAGCCGACACGGCCGCTGCGCGGACCAAATCCGCACAGATCTAGTTCTGTCGTTACGACTTCTTCTGCCGCCGAAGACCGGTCACGGTGGAAACCGCCACCAGGAAACCGCCCGTACTTACTGGAACCCGATCGCGTCGACATTGCCTGTCGGGCAGCCGGCCTTGTTGGTCGGCACCGAAGCCAGCAGCAGATCCTTAAGCGAGCTGTTGGGCCCGATCGGACCCGCGAGGCCGAGCGTCAGTTCGCCGATCAGCCGCCTGCCGCTCGACGGATCGATGACGCAGGAAACGCGCACGCGATCCCCTGCTCCCGCCCCGAAGGCAGTGTCGAAAGCGCCGCGGATCTGGTCCGCCGTCAGCTTGCCGCCGATGTTCTTGGCAAAGAGATCGCGCACCGGCGAGCTGTTCACCGCGCGCATCAGGTTGAGCGCATCGGAGAAATAGTCCTGCTGGCTCTTGCCGTAGCAGGTGCCGTGCTTGATCCATTCATGCCGATCGAGGTGGGAGGCCGTGCCAGGCATCACCTGATCGAGTTCCGTGCGGGTGTTGGCGTCAAGATTGACCGGCGGCAGGTCTTTCCAGTGGGCCGGGTTGTCGTTGGCCTTGTCGCTCGCCGTCGCCTGGCAATAGAAATTGCCGTTCGGCTGCGGCCAGAGACCGTGCAAGGTGAAATGCGTGGCGTCGAAATCACCAGCACTCTGCGCCCTGCATTCGGTCTTGTTCGACTTTGTCTCGCAAAACGCCGGCTGCCAGCTCAGCGCGAAGACGTATTCAGGTTTCCCCGATGCCGCCGGCTTGCCTTGCCCGTCAGGTGCGGCCGGCACGGTCACCGCGCTGCTGCCGGAAACGTGGCCGCAGCTGACCTTCACCCAGCGGCGCTCCGGATCGGCACCCGGCACCAGGATGAGATAATGCGTCGGCGTATCCTTGTTGCCGGCAAGCAGCTGATAGCTCTGCCCGGCATCGGTCGAGACATTGCCGGGGTTCTTGCCGTTCTTGATCGCTTGCGTTGCCGGACAGGCAGCGTCGGCCACAAAGGAGCCGCTCATCTTGACGTCGGCACGCGCGGCACCGGCCAGCGACGCGGCCAGCATGGCCAATCCGAAAACGACACCAATACGCATGGAAAATCCCCGGCTGGACAAGTGGGCGACAGACTGAAGCTGTCTCCATGTCAGAATTGCGATATTTTGCTGGCCGAACGCAAGAAACATCGTCGCGAAAAGCGGGGTTGCCGGATTGACGCATAATGTGGGCCGGCGCAAACAAAGCCAACGACGATAATGCAAGGGCGGGACCAGGCGGCATGTCATTCAGCCAGCAGCGCGTGGTTCGCTCCCCAACCGGTGCCGAGCTCAATCTTTTCGTCAGGCAGGCCGATGGCCGGGCACGCGCCGTCGTCCAGATCAATCATGGACTGGCCGAGCACGCAGCGCGCTATGCCCGCTTTGCCGATTTTCTTGGCTCCCGCGGCTTCGACGTCTATGTCCACGATCATCGCGGCCATGGCGCGACCAAGGCCCCCGACGCGCCGCTCGGCAGGTTCGCCGCCAGCGACGGCCCGGCCAAGGTGATAGCCGACGTCGGCGCCATCCATGATCTCATCGCCCGCGAACAGCCAAACAGACCGGTCATCCTGTTTGGCCATTCGATGGGGGCGTCGGTCGCGCTGAACTTCCTGTTGGGTCACTCGCCACGCGTCCATGCCGCCGCTATCTGGAACGGCAATTTTTCGCAAGGCCTGCTCGGGCAGGCGGCGCTGGGCATCCTTGCCTGGGAGCGGTTCCGCCTCGGCTCCGACGTGCCGTCGCGCCTTCTGCCAAAGCTCACCTTCCAGGCCTGGGGCAAGGCGGTGCCCAATCACCGCACATTGTTCGACTGGCTGTCGCGCGACGAGGCGGAAGTGGCGAAATACATCGCCGATCCGCTCTGCGGCTGGGATGCTTCGGTGTCGATGTGGCGCGATGTGGTCTCGATGGCGCTGAACGGCGGCAAGGATGCCGGCTTTGCCGGCATCCGGCGCGACCTGCCCATCAGCATCGTCGGCGGCGAAAGGGATCCGGCTTCCGACTATGGCAAAGGGATCACCCATCTTGCCGATCGCATGCGCACGATGGGCTTTTCGAATCTGGTTTCAAAGGTTTACGCCGACACCCGCCACGAAAGCCTGAACGAGGTGAATCGCGATATCATCATGGATGATTTCGCCATTTGGGCCGACGAAGTCCTCAAAGCGTGACGGATTGGCCCATTGCAAGAGCCGTGACAGCCGTTGCAGGGCTTGATAGAGGCTCTGCTTTCGCAGCAATCACGGTGATTGCGGCAACCACGGTGATCCATGGCTGAGCCCCCGCTGAAAGGCGTCCGCGTCGTCGAACTCGCCCGCATCCTTGCCGGGCCATGGGCCGGGCAATTGCTTGCCGATCTCGGCGCCGATGTCATCAAGGTCGAAAGCCCCGATGGCGGTGACGACACCCGCAAATGGGGCCCGCCCTTCGTCATGGGCAAGGACGGCGAGAACCTGTCGGCCGCCTATTACCACTCCTGCAATCGCGGCAAGCGCTCCATCGCCATCGATTTCTCGACGCCGGAAGGCGCCGAGACCGTGCGCCGGCTGGTCGCCACCTCGGACGTGCTGATCGAGAACTTCAAGCTCGGTGGCCTGAAGAAATACGGCCTCGACTATGACAGCCTGCGCAAGATCAACCCGCGCCTCGTCTATTGCTCGATCACCGGCTTCGGCCAGGACGGACCCTATGCGCCGCGCGCCGGCTACGACTTCATCATCCAGGCCATGGCCGGCATGATGTCGATCACCGGCGAGGTCGGCCGCGAGCCGCAAAAAGCGGGCGTCGCCATCTCCGACATCTTCACCGGCCTTTATTCGGTCATCGCCATCCAGGCAGCATTGCGCCATGCCGAGCAGACCGGCGACGGCCAGCACATCGACATGGCGCTTTTCGACACCCAGATCTCGGCGCTCGGCAACCAGAATTTGAACTATCTCGTCTCCGGCCAATCGCCGGTGCAGATGGGCAATGCGCATATGAACATCGCCCCTTACGAGGTGGTGCCGGTCAGGGACGGGCACATCATCCTGGCGGTCGGCAATGACGGCCAGTTCGCCAAATTCTGCGCCGCTGTCGGGCTGGACGATCTGCCTGCCAATCCCGATTTCGCCACCAACCCCGCCCGGGTCGCCAACCGGGTCAAGCTGCGCGAGCGCATGATCGAGGCGCTGAAGGTTTTTGACCGCGATCCGCTGCTGGCCAAGCTGGAAGCGGCCAGCGTGCCGGCGAGCCCGATCAACACGATCGGCCAGATGTTTGCCGATCCGCAGACGATCGCGCGCGGCATGCGGCTCGATCTCGACGACGGCCATGGCAATCTTCTGCCGTCGGTGCGCGCGCCGATGGTGATGTCCGGCACGCCTCTGGTCTACGAGCGCCCGTCGCCGCGCCTGGGCGAGCACACGCAAGAAATCCTTGCCGAACTGGAGAAGTCTGGACAATGAAGACCGGCGGACAACTCATCGTCGACGCGCTCGAAGCCAACGGCACCGACCGCATCTATTGCGTGCCCGGCGAATCCTATCTGGCGGTGCTCGACGCGCTGCACGATTCTGCGATCCGCACCATCGTCTGCCGCCAGGAAGGCGGTGCCGCGATGATGGCCGATTGCCACGGCCGCCTGACCGGCAAGCCCGGCATCTGCTTTGTCACCCGCGGCCCCGGCGCCACCAACGCCTCGGCCGGCATCCACATCGCCATGCAGGATTCTATACCCGTCATCCTGTTCATCGGCCAGGTCGCCAGCCACGCCAAGGAGCGTGAGGCTTTTCAGGAGGTTGATTATAAGAGGTTCTTCGGCGACATCGCCAAATGGGTGGTCGAGATCGACGACGCCTCGCGCATCCCCGAATTCGTCACCCGCGCCTTCGCGGTGGCGACATCGGGCCGTCCCGGCCCGGTGGTGATCTCGCTGCCCGAAGACATGCTGACCAGCGTCGTCGAAGCACCTATCGCCTTGCCACACACGCCGGTTGAGACACGGCCGGGCGAAGCGGAGCTCGATGCGCTGGAAAAGCTGCTGGCTAAGGCCAAGCGGCCGTTCGTCATCCTCGGCGGCACGCGCTGGGACGCCGATGCCGTGGCACAGATGCGCACGATCGCCGAGGCCTGGTCGCTGCCGGTCGGCTGCTCCTTCCGCCGCCAGATGCTGTTCGATCATCTGCACCCGAACTATGCCGGCGATGTCGGCATCGGCATCAATCCGAAGCTGGCCACAGCGATCAAGCAGGCCGATCTCGTGCTCCTGATCGGCGGCCGCATGGGCGAAATGCCGTCCTCGGACTACACGCTGCTGAAAAGCCCCTACCCCGACCAGACGCTGGTCCACATCCATGCCGCCGCCGGCGAGCTCGGCCGCGTCTACAGGCCGACACTGGCGATCAACGCCTCGCCGTCCGCCTTCATCGACGCTTTCGCCAAGCGCAAGCCGGCCTCGGAGCCGACCTGGGCAGCCGAGACACCAAAGCTGCATGCCGCCTATCTCGACTGGTCGACGCCACCTGAAGGCGGCCCCGGCTCGGTCCAGATGGGCCCGATCATGAACTACCTCGAAAAGATGCTGCCCGACGACGCCATTCTCACCAACGGCGCCGGCAATTACGCGACCTGGGTGCATCGCTTCCACCGCTTCCGCCGCTTCGCCACTCAAGGTGCGCCGACATCGGGCTCGATGGGCTATGGCACGCCTGCGGCCGTCGCTGCCAAAGAGCTGTTTCCGGAGCGCACCGTGGTCGCTTTTGCCGGCGACGGTTGCTTCCTGATGAACGGGCAGGAATTCGCCACCGCCGTGCAGTATGACCTGCCTATCATTGTGGTCGTCGTCAACAACGGCATCTACGGCACCATCCGCATGCATCAGGAGCGCGAATATCCCGGCCGCGTCGTCGCCACCGATCTTAAGAACCCCGACTTCGCGGCTCTCGCCCGCGCCTATGGCGGCCATGGCGAAACGGTCGAGAAGACCGCCGATTTCGCCCCGGCCTTCGAACGAGCCCGCGCCAGCGGCAAGCCGGCGATCGTGGAAATCCGCCTCGACCCCGAAGCGATCACGCCGACCAAGACGATGACGCAGATACGCGACAAGGCGTAGTCCAAACAAAAAAAGAGGCGGTCGCCCGCCCCTTTTTGTCATGCGGCTTGCGCTATTTCGCGGCCTCGATCTGTCCGCGGATTTCGCCGTCCTTGTTGGCTGCCGTGTGCAAATTGACATAGTCCTTGCCGCCCATCAGGTCGGCGGCCTGCGCGTCGGTCAGCACGGCCGACCCTTTGATCGGGCTCTTGAGCTTGCCCTTGAACGGGATCGCCACCCCGGCGTTTTCACCCATCGCGGCTGGGCCGTGAATATGCCCGGCGGTCGCCGACCCGCTGAGGCCGGAATATTTGACGTTCCAGCTGAGTTTCTTCGTGGCCGTGTCGAAGGTAAGAGCTGCGGTGCCCTTGCCTTTTGTGGTCACCGGCGGGTTCTGCTGGGCGCCGTCGAGCGTCGCTTTCAGCTTCACCGTCTCGGCCAGGGCCGGCGCTGCCGTAAGGAAGGACGCCGAGATGGCCAGTGCCGAAAGCATCGGCGCCAAGGATTGGATACGCATGAGGATCTCCGTTTGCTGATGACATCCAGCCGCGGCTCCCCGGCGCGCGGATGTATCGGCACAACGCTTATAAGAGCGAATGGCTGCGCGCGAGTAACACTTACGTGCAAACTAATGGACCGCGCGATACCCCGGATACGGGGAGCGTCAGACCGCCGCCAGCGCCTGCGTCAGGTCGGCGATCAGATCGTCCGGGTGCTCCACGCCGATCGACAGCCTGACCGTGGTCTCCAGCACGCCGATGCGCTCGCGCACCTCGAAGGGTATGCCCGAATGCGTCATGGCCGCGGGGTGGCTGGCCAAGGATTCCGTTCCGCCCAGGCTCACCGCCAGCTTGAAGATCTGCAGGTTGTTGAGAAAGGCGAAAGCCGCCTTCTCTCTGCCCTTGATATCGAAGGAGAAGGTCGAGCCGGCACCAGTGCATTGCGCCCTGTAGGTGCGGCCAGCCGGCGTGTCCTCGCCCAGGAACGGCAGGTAATGCACCTTCTCGACCTTGGCATGGTCGCGCAGGAATTCGGCGACCAGCCGCGCATTGTCGTTGGCCCGCTCCATGCGGATCGACAGCGTCTCCAGCGAGCGGCCGAGCATCCAGCAGGAATGCGGGTCGAGCTGCGTGCCGATCGCGCCGCGCAGCGCCTTGATCGGCTTGGTGACCGCCTTGCCGCCCATGGCGGCGCCCGCGATCAGGTCGGAATGGCCGCCGACATATTTGGTCAGCGAATAGACGGACACGTCGGCGCCATGTTCGATCGGCCGCTGGAACACCGGGCCGAGCAGCGTGTTGTCGCAGACGACGATCGGCGTCGACCCCTGGCTCGCGCCGATCTCGTCGGCGATCTTGCGCATCAGCGCGATGTCGACCAGGCTGTTGGTCGGATTTGATGGCGTCTCGATCAGGATGACCGACACGCGGCCCTTCGCGACGGCGGCGTCAGAGGCCGTGCGCACCGCCGTCTCGTCGACGCCGTCCGCGAAACCGACAGCACCGATGCCGAAACCGGAGAGCGTGCGCGTCAAAAGCGTCTCGGTGCCGCCGTAAAGCGGCTGCGAATGAAGGATGACGTCGCCCGGCCTGATATAGGCGAGCAGTGTCGTGGCGATCGCCGACATGCCTGATGAAAACAGGATGCAGGCATCCGTCCTTTCATAGATTGCCAGACGGTCCTCGACGATCTCGCTGTTGGGATGGTTAAAGCGCGAATAGACCAGGCCGGACGCCGTGCCGCTCGGCGGCTCCTTGCGGCCGGAGGTGTAATCGAAGAAGTCGCGTCCTTCTTCCGCCGACTTGAACACGAAGGTCGAGGTCAGGAACACCGGCGGCTTGACCGCGCCTTCCGAAAGCTGCGGATCGAAGCCATAGCTCAGCATCAGCGTCTCCGGGTGGAGCTTGTGGTTGCCGATATGGGTTTTCGACGGGCGTGGCGCGGTCATGATCTTTCCTGCCTGTTCGAGTGAAATATTGAACGGCAATTTATGCGATCCTGTTCCACCAGTCCTTGCTATTTTTGGGCTCTCATGGCTGCATTCCCGCAACAAATTGCCTGGAGAGACCGAACGTGCAGCAGAAGATAGCCGATGATTTCGACCGCAAGATCCTGCGCGAACTGCAGGCAGACGCCCGCATCACCAACAACGAGCTTGCCGAGCGGATCGGCCTGTCGCCGTCGCCCTGCCTGAGGCGGGTGCGGCGGCTGGAGGAAACCGGAATTATCAGAGGCTACACCACGCTGGTCGATCTCTCAGCCTTCGGCTGGAACATGGTCGCCATCGCCACCATCCGGCTCAGCCGCCAGAACGAGGACGAGATCGTGATGTTCGAGGACGCGATACGCGGCTGGGAAGAGGTGCTGGAATGCCACCTCGTCACCGGCTCGCGCGATTATGTGCTGAAGGTGGTGACGGGAAGCCTCGAGCAGTACGAGCGCTTCATCAAGGAAAAGATCGCGCGGCTGAAATGCGTCGCCTCGATCGAAACCAGCTTCGTCATGAACACCATAAAAGAACGGCGCCTCTGACATTTCTGCCGGAGGCGCCGCTTTCTGGATAGATGTGTTGCCGACTAGGCTTACTTCACGGCCTTGTCGGTGATGGCGGTGGTGTAGGCGCCGGTCGGCTCCTTGGTGATGATCTTCTGGTCGAGCAGCGCCTTGGCGGTGCGCTCGTAGGTCGCCGGGTCGAGCTTGCCGTCGGCATTGTCGATCAGCTTGGCGACTTCGCTCATCATGCGCTTCTGGTGGTTCTCGTCCTGGCCGCCGCCGTCCATGACGATGCCCGCGGCTTCGTCATTGTTGTCGATGGCGTATTTCCAGCCCTTCATCGAAGCGCGCACGAAACGCACCATCTTGTCTTCGAAGGCCGGATCCTTGAGCTTGTCTTCGGACGCATAGAGCCCGTCCTCGAGCAGGTCGTTGCCCATCGCCGAGTAGTTGAACACGGTCAGCTGTTCCGGCTTGTAGCCGGCATCGATGAGCTGCCAGTACTCGTTGTAGGTCATGACCGAGATGCAATCCGCCTGCTTCTGGATCAGCGGCTGCACGTCGAAGCTCTGCTTCAACACGGTGACGCCGTCGGCGCCGCCTTCGGTCTTCAAGCCGAGCTTGTTCATCCAGGCGTAGAACGGATATTCGTTGCCGAAGAACCAGACGCCGAGCGTGTGACCCTTGAAGTCGGCTTCGGTCTTGATCGGGCCGTCCTTCGGGCAGACCAGCTCCATGCCTGCCTTCTTGAACGGCTGGGCGATGTTGACCAGCGGCACACCCTTTTCGCGGGCTGCCAGCGCACCGCCCATCCAGTCGACGATGACATCGGCGCCGCCGCCGGCGATCACCTGCTCGGGCGCGATATCGGGACCGCCCGGCTTGATGTCGACGTCGAGACCTTCGGCCTCATAGAAACCCTTGGCCTTGGCGACATAGTAGCCAGCAAACTGGGCCTGCGTGACCCATTTCAGCTGCAACGTCACCTTGTCGGCGGCCATTGCCTGGAACGCGGCGAGCGACATCGCGCCGGCCAGAACGGGAATAATCAGTCTTTTCATTTTTTTACCCTCTGAAGTTAGTGCCCTAAACCCACCGCCCCTATCCACCACGGACAGAGGGATGCCAAAACGTGACGGCTCTTTCGACAAGAGCGACCACGCCATAAAAGACCGAACCCGCAAGTGCTGCAACTGCGATTTCGGCCCAGACCATGTCGATGTTCATCCGCCCGACCTCGGTCGAGATGCGGAAGCCCATGCCGACGACAGGCGTGCCGAAGAACTCGGCGACGATGGCGCCGATCAGCGCCAGCGTCGAGTTGATCTTCAGCGCGTTGAAGATGAAGGGAGCTGCTGCCGGCAGCCTGAGCTTCAGCAGGGTTTGCCAGTAGCCCGACGCATAGGTGCGCATCAGGTCGCGCTCCATGTGGCCGGAGGCGGCAAGGCCGGCGACCGTGTTCACCAGCATCGGGAAGAAGGTCATGATGATGACCACCGCCGCTTTGGACTGCCAGTCGAAGCCGAACCACATCACCATGATCGGGGCGACGCCGATGATCGGCAGTGCCGAGACCATGTTGCCGATCGGCAAGAGGCCGCGCCGCAGGAACGGCACGCGATCGGCGAGGACCGCGGTGATGAAGCCGGCGCCGCTGCCCACCACATAGCCGAAGATCACTGCCTTGAAGATGGTCTGCCTGATATCGGCGCCGAGCACCGGCAGCGAACCGGCGATGCGAGCGCCGATGGCGCTTGGCGGCGGCAGCAGGATGAAGGGTATGCCGGCCCCGCGCGTCACCGCTTCCCAGATGATCAGTATCCAGGCGCCGAAGATGGCCGGGATGATCAGGCGCAACGCGGTCCGCGCCCATTTGGCGAAAGGACGCAACGACGACAGCACCGCCACGCAGCGCCAGCCAAGCAGCCATGCACCCGCGAGCAGCAGGAAATACGGCGCCCGCGCCAGACCTTCGAAGCCGGCGATGCCGCCAATCAGCAGCCAGGCGACCAGATGCGCGCCGATGAAAAGCACAACGGCTTCGACGATGGACGGTATTCTGGCCATCGAGATCAAAGCGGCGACAAGCAGCACGCCAAAGATCAGCCAGTTCGTCGCCGCATAGGGATATATCAACGTCCCTGCGGGCTGCGCCAGTGCATCCACTTTCGGCACGGCGATCGCGCCGAGCGCCACAGCGATCAGGCACAGCACGATCGCCAGCACCGCTTGCCAGGAGGGTTTCAGCCAGTTCATGCCGGCCTCCCGCCCATGGCGCGGTCGACGATACGCCCGGCAATGCCGACAACCATGACCAGAAGTGCCGCCACCACGGACCCAGCAACCAGCGCCGACCAGATGTCGATGGACTGGCTGTAATAGGCGCCGGCGAGCAACTTGGCGCCGATGCCGGCGACCGCGCCCGTCGGCAATTCGCCGACGATGGCGCCGACCAGGCTTGCCGCCACCGCCACCTTCATCGAGGTGAACAGGAACGGCACCGAAGCCGGCACGCGCAATCTCCAGAAGGTTTGCGCACGACTGGCATTGTAGGTGTGCATCAGGTCGAGATGCATGATCTCGGGCGAGCGCAGCCCCTTCACCATGCCGACAGTCACCGGGAAGAACGACAGATAGGTCGAGATCATCGCCTTCGGGATCAGACCGCTGATGCCGATCGCCCCCAGCACGACGATGATCATCGGCGCCACCGCCAGGATGGGGATGGTCTGCGAGGCGATGATCCACGGCATCAGGCTGCGGTCGAGCGTCGCCACATGCACGATGCCGACCGCAATGATGATGCCGAGCGCGGTGCCGAAGGCAAAGCCGAGCAGCGTCGACGACAGCGTCACCCAGGCATTGTAGACGAGGCTGCGGTTCGAGGTGATGGGCCGCAGGAAGGTGTTCTCGAAGAAATTCACTGCCACCTGGTGCGGCGCCGGCAATGTCGGCTTCGGCTGCGACAGCGTCTTGCCGATGAGTTCGCTGAACGTGGAGGTTTCACCGGCACGGCGGTCGAGATCGCGCTGGAACGGCGCGTTGAGGATGACGGCGAAAACATACCAGAGCACGACCACCCCAGCGAGGATGGAGGTGACGGGGATGAGTTTGTCGCGGAAGGTGTCCATCAGCAGACCTCGCCGGACAGGCGTGCGCTCTGCGTAACGCGAGCGACCCACCACGCGTTCGTCATCCTAGGGCGAAGCAAGGAGCGAAGCGACGCGGCGCAGACCCTAGGATCCATGCCGTTACCTCTCCGCTCCGCAACGGTGCGGAACATGGCTCCCTGTGCCTCGCCCTGCCTCGCAGACATTCTGGACCGCTTGCACCTTCCGGCAGGCGTCACGGCATGGATCCTAGGGTCTACGCAGGTCGCTTCGCGCCTGCTCCGCCCTAGGATGACGAACGCGTGGTTGGCCGCTCCCTTTACGCAGGCCGCTTCGCATCGGCTCCGCCCTAGGATGACGAAGGCGCGGGTGGCCGCCCCCTCACCCGACCTCCGCTTCGCTCCGGCCACCCTCTCCCTGGTGGGGAGAGGAGGGAGCCCGTCGTTTGCTCCCTCAATCATCATAGCTGTGCCCTGCCCGCAGTCCGTCGCGCACGCGCGCTGCGATCGCCAGAAACTCCGGCGTCTCGCGGATGTCGAGCGGCCGCTCTCTCGGTAGCGTCGATTCGATGATGTCGCTGACGCGGCCCGGGCGCGGTGACATGACGACGATGCGCGTCGACAGATAGACGGCCTCCGGAATGGAGTGGGTGACGAAGCAGATCGTCTTGTCGGTGCGTCCCCACAATTCCAGCAATTGCTCGTTGAGATGGTCGCGCACGATCTCGTCAAGGGCGCCGAACGGCTCGTCCATCAGCAGCAGGTCGGCATCAAAGGCCAGCGCACGGGCAATCGAGGCGCGCTGCTGCATGCCGCCCGAGAGCTGCCAGGGATATTTCTTCTCGAAGCCAGAGAGGTTGACGAGCTCGAGCGTGCGCTTGATACGCTCGCCTTGCTCCGCCTTGGACAGACCCATGATCTCCAGCGGCAGCCCGACATTGCGCTCGATCGTCCGCCAGGGAAACAGCGCGGCGGCCTGGAAAACATAGCCATAGGCGCGTTTCTCGCGCGCCTGTTCTGCTGTCATGCCGTTGACCGAAATCGTCCCCGAGGTCGGCTTCTCCAAATCGGCGATGACGCGCAGCAGCGTGGTCTTGCCGCAGCCCGAAGGCCCGATGAAGGAGACGAACTCCCCTTTGCCGATGGTGAGATCGACATTGGACAGCGCCTGCACCGGCCCGTCATTGGTCTGGAAGGTCAGTCCGAGTTTGCTTGCCGCGACGACGGCTGGCGAAGTCCCCGTCATCGGCTGCCGCCTGCCTGTTTCCGTCCCTGCGGCGGCTGGAATCCGATTGCTTTTATCGCGATGTTGTTTTCCACTCGCCCTGTCCCATTGGTCTTGTCCCACTCGATCGACGCCCGGAGTTTCCCCGATGTCGCCCAAACCCACTTGTCATCTTATCCGCCCTGAAAGCACTTATGAAGGCAAGCAGGGATTGACCTATTTCGCCGGCATTACCGCCGAAACCGTCGGCGCCTCCGGCATCTGCATGCACATGCTCACCATCCCGCCCGGCGCGCGCGCCAAGGCGCATATGCATGAGAGCCACGAGACGGCGATCTATGTGCTCTCCGGCGAAGTCCACACTTGGTACGGCGACCGGCTCGAGCATCATATCGTCGCCAAGGCCGGTGACCTCTTCTACATTCCCGCCGGCGTGCCGCATCTGCCGGCCAATCTGAGCAGCGCTCCGTCTTCGGCCGTCATTGCCCGCACCGATCCCAACGAACAGGAAAGCGTCGTCCTGCTGCCGGAACTGGATGCGCTGGTCGCGTGAGGCCAGCATCGACGGAATGGCCGCCATCGGCACCGTCACGAACATGATTGCAGCGGCCCCATTTCCTCAAGGCCGGGGATGGTGACGAAGAAACCATCCTCTCCCTTGTTGGCGACCACGACGGTTTCGATTGTCGTTCCGGCCTCGCCTTCCACCGAACAGGTCGCGCCAAGCGATTGCGCGCCCAGCACCGATGTCAATTGCTGTGTGAACCGGCAGCCGCTGCCATAAGTCTCGACGCCTTCGGCGGTCAGCACGATATAGGCATCGCTCTCCTGATAACCGGCTTTGACGCCGGCACAGCCGACATCATTGCCCCAGGAGCCGGCCAGTAGGCCGTCCGCTGCTGCCGGACCTGAGGCAGTTGCCATCAGGACCAACGAAATGAGCGCGGCCGAACGCGCCAAGCTCAAACCCCGGTCGCCGGGATGCCGGTGCGTTCCACCTTGCGCGGCGCGGAGATTTCCTTCCACGTCGACAGCGCCCGGTTGACCGCCGCATTCGGCTCGCGGCCGACGAATTCTCCATGCCCGGGCTTGGCCTTGATCTCGGCCTCCTGGATCGACAGTTCGCCACGCGAGAACACGAACCGCGGCAGACCCGTCACCTCGAACCCTTCGAACACGTTGTAGTCGATGACGGACTGCTGCTGCTTAGAAGTGATCTTCTTTTTTCGCTTGGGATCCCAGACGACGATGTCGGCATCCGCGCCTTCGACGATGGCGCCCTTTTTCGGATACATGTTGAGGATCTTGGCGATGTTGGTCGAGGTCACCGCGACGAACTCGTTCATCGTCAGCCGGCCGGTGTTGACGCCTGTGGTCCACAGCACCGGCATGCGGTCTTCGAGCCCGCCGGTGCCGTTCGGGATCTTGGTGAAATCGCCGATGCCGTTACGCTTCTGCTTGGTGGTGAAAGCGCAATGGTCGGTCGCCACCACCTGCAGCGAGCCCGCCTGCAGGCCGGCCCACAGCGAATCCTGGTGCAATTTGTTGCGGAAGGGCGGGCTCATCACGCGGCGCGCCGCATGATCCCAGTCTTTGTCGAAATACTCGCTCTCGTCCAGCGTCAGGTGCTGGATCAGCGGTTCGCCGAACACCCGCATGCCCTTCTGCCGCGCCCGGCGGATCGCCTCGTGGCTCTGCTCGCAGGAGACATGCACGACATAGAGCGGCACGCCGGCCATGTCGGCGATCATGATGGCGCGGTTGGTCGCCTCGCCTTCCACTTCGGGTGGCCGTGAATAGGCGTGGCCCTCGGGGCCGTTGTTGCCGGCAGCCAGCAGCTTCTGCGACAGGGCGGCAACGACGTCGCCATTCTCGGCATGCACCAGCGGCAGCGCGCCGAGATCGGCGCAGCGCTGGAACGACGCATACATCTCGTCGTCGTCGACCATCAGCGCGCCCTTGTAGGCCATGAAATGCTTGAACGAGGTGATGCCCTTGTCGACGACAGTGGCCATCTCGTCGAACACCTGCTTGCCCCACCAGGTGATCGCCATGTGGAAGGAGTAGTCGCACGACGCCTTCGAGGTCTTGTTGTCCCACATCTGCAAGGCTTCGAGCAGCGACTGCTGCGGCGCCGGCAGGCAGAAATCGACCACCATCGTCGTGCCGCCGGAGAGCGCCGCGCGCGTGCCGGATTCGAAATCATCGGCCGAATAGGTGCCCATGAACGGCATTTCGAGATGGGTGTGCGGGTCGATGCCGCCCGGCATGATGTAGCAGCCGGTGGCATCGAACTCGTGGTCGCCATGCAGGCCCGAACCGATGGCCACGATCTTGCCGTGCTGCATCAGCACATCGGACTTCCAGGTGCGGTCGGCGGTGACGATGGTACCGTTTCGGATGACTTTGGTCATTAGCTGTTCCCTTGTTCTTGCCGCGCTTCTTACGAGCGTCGTTTGAAGGTAGATTCTAAGCTCACTCCACGATGACAGCCGTCTCCACCACCGCGTGGAACAAAACGTCCGCGCCCGCCGAAGCCCATTCCTTGGTGATCTCCTCGGCCTCGTTGTGGCTGAGGCCATCGACGCAAGGGCACATCACCATGGCGGTGGGCGCGACGCGGTTGATCCAGCAGGCGTCGTGGCCGGCGCCGGAGACGATGTTGCGGTGGGAATAGCCGAGGCGTTCGGCGGCATCACGGATCGCCTTGACGCAGCCGGCATCGAAGGTCACCGGATCGAAAGCGCCGACCTGGTCGATCTCGTAGCGGATGTCGAGTGCATCGCAGATCATGTCGATGCCTTCGCGGATGCGGCCGTCCATCGCGTCCAGCACTTCCTTTTCCGGCGAGCGGATATCGACGGTGAAGACGGTGCGCCCGGCAATGATGTTGCGCGAATTGGGATAGACCTCCATGTGGCCGACCGCGCCGACGGCATCGGGCTGGTAGTCCATGGCGATCTCGTGCACCAGTTCGATCACCCGCGCCATGCCGAGCCCGGCATTGCGGCGCTTGGGCATCGGCGTCGAGCCGGTGTGGGCTTCCTTGCCGGTCAGCGTCACCTGCAGCCATTTAAGGCCCTGGCCATGGGTGACGACACCGATGTCGATATCTTCGTCCTCGAGGATCGGACCCTGTTCGATATGCAGTTCGAAGAAGGCGTGGATCTTACGGTCGCCGACCTTCTCGCTGCCCTTCCAGCCGATGCGCTCGAGTTCCTCGCCGAATTTCTTGCCCTGTTTGTCGACATGCCCGTACACATCGGCCTGGTCGAGCACGCCGGCGAACACGCCGGACGCCATCATAGCCGGCGCGAAGCGCGAGCCCTCCTCGTTCGTCCAGTTGGTGACGACGATCGGATGTTTGGTCTTGATGCCGAGATCGTTGAGAGAGCGCACCACTTCAAGCCCACCCAGCACGCCGAGCACGCCGTCATACTTGCCGCCGGTCGGCTGCGTATCGAGATGGCTGCCGACATAGACCGGCGGCAGGCTGGGATCGGTGCCTTCGCGGCGGGCAAACATCGTGCCCATCTCATCGACGCCCATTTCGAGCCCGGCCGCATCGCACCAGCGCTTGAACAGATGCCGCCCTTCGCCGTCTTCGTCGGTCACGGTCTGACGATTGTTGCCGCCGGCAATGCCGGGGCCAATCTTCGCCATCTCCATGATGGAATCCCACAAACGGTCTGAATTGATTCGCAGATTCTCGCCGGGTGCGGCCATCTTGAGTTCCCATCTACACCAGGGTTCTTGTCGCCCCTTGAGTGATTTACAGCTTGACCGTATGGTCAGCTTTTAAACTACACAACCTGACCAAGCGGTCAACTAGAATCTTGGGGTAGACATGGCAGAACCCACCCGCCCCATGCGGCGACAGGAGATCCGACGAGAGAATGAAAAAACCATTCTCGTCGCTGCCGAGAAGGTGTTTGCGGAGGCAGGGTTCGGCGGCGCCACGATGCAGTTGATCGCGGATCTGGCGGGACTGCCGAAGGCAAATCTCCACTACTATTTCGCCACCAAGGAAGAGCTTTACCGGTCGGTAGTTCAAAACATCTTTGAAATCTGGCTACAGGCGGCCAATTGCTTCGACGCGGCGCGCGGACCCATAGACGGCATCAGTGCCTATATCGACGCCAAGATGGAAATATCACGCCGCCATCCTGACGGCTCGAAGGTCTGGGCCTCTGAAGTGATGCACGGTGCGCCGGTGCTTCAGGACTATATGGAGTCGACGCTGCGCGAATGGACGGACGGCCGCGTCGAGATCATCAGGCGCTGGATCGAGGAAGCCAAGATGGACCCGGTGGATCCGCGCCATCTGCTCTATATGCTTTGGGCTACGACCCAGCACTACGCCGATTTCGGTCACCAGATCGAGACGCTCAATGGCGGCAAGCCGCTGTCCGACCGGCAATGGCGGGAAGCCAAGGAAAATATCAAGCGGGTGATCCTGACCGGGATCGGCGCGCTGCCCGCCTGACTGTAACCGTTCGTTGCAGCAAAAGATCAGGTCGGCGCACTGCCGCACCGACCCCACCCGACCGCTTCGCGGCCACCCTCCCCTCGAGGGGGAGGGATATCCGCGCCCAGTTCTTCAATCTATCGACCTCAGCACTTCCCGCACATGGTCGATCAATTCGTTGATCTGGCCCTTGGTGATGATCAGCGGCGGCGACAGCGCGATGATGTCGCCGGTGGTGCGGATCAGCGCGCCGCGCTCGAACGCCTTGACGAAGGCCGAGAAGGCCCGCTTGGTCGGCTGACCGGCGATCGGCGCCAGCTCGATCGCACCGATCAGGCCGATGTTCCTGATATCGATGACGTTCGGCTCGCCTTTCAGCGAATGCAGCGCGTCTTCCCAGTACGGCGCCAGCTCCTCGCCGCGGGTCAGCAGGCCCTCTTCCTTGTAGGTGTCCAGCGTGCCGAGTGCAGCCGCGCAGGCGATCGGGTTGCCCGAATAGGTGTAGCCGTGGAAGAACTCGATCATGTGCTCGGGGCCGGTCATGAAGGCGTCGTGGATCTCCTTCTTCACGAACACCGCGCCCATCGGGATGACGCCGTTGGAGACGCCCTTGGCGGTGGTCATGATGTCGGGCGTGACACCGAAATAGTCGGCGGCGAACGGCGTGCCGAGACGGCCGAAACCGGTGATGACCTCGTCGAAGATCAACAGGATGCCATGCTTGGTGCAGATCTCGCGTAGCCTCTCGAGATAGCCCTTCGGCGGCAGGATGACGCCGGTGGAGCCGGCGACCGGCTCGACGATGACGGCGGCGATGGTGGAAGCGTCATGCAGGGCGACGATGCGCTCCAGTTCGTTGGCGAGTTCCGCGCCATACTCCGGCACGCCCTTGGTGAAGGCGTTCTTTTCCGGCAGGTGCGTGTGCGGCATATGGTCGACGCCGCCGAGCAGCGTGCCGAACATCTTGCGGTTGGTGACGATGCCGCCGACCGAGATGCCGCCGAAATTGACGCCGTGATAGCCGCGTTCGCGGCCGATCAGCCGGGTGCGCGAGCCCTCACCCTTCACGCGGTGATAGGCGATTGCCATCTTGAGCGCGGTTTCGACCGATTCCGAGCCGGAATTGGTGAAGAAGACGTGGTCCATGCCCTTGGGCGCCAGGTCGACCAGGCGGTTGGCCAGTTCGAAGACGATCGGGTGGCCCATCTGGAAGGCCGGCGCATAGTCGAGCTCGGCGGCCTGCTGCTGGATCGCCTCGGTGATCTTCGGACGGCAGTGGCCGGCATTGACGCACCACAGGCCGGCGGTACCGTCGAGCACCTTGCGGCCGTCACTGGTCGTGTAATGCATGTCCTTGGCGGACACCATCATGCGCGGCGCCTGCTTGAACTGCCGGTTTGCCGTGAACGGCATCCAGAATGCGCTGAGATCGTTCGGCGTGACTTTCAGCCGGTTGGACATGACCAGGACTTCCCCTTGTAAACTGTTTCGCTGCGCCCAACGCTTGGTCTTTGCCGCGTTTTCATGCTACGCAAATTTTTGACCGATTGGACAAACGTTAGCACCGCCCTGTCGGCGGTCAAGGATTACTAGCGGAAATGCGGCACCTGAAGTGCGTTCCACAGGCTAGGGAAAAACTGGTCCAGAGAATTGGTCCAGACGACCCTCAACACGAGGGCTTGCAACGGTGACCATCGCCACGGACGCGCCCCGCCGCACCCGCATCCAGCAGGAAAAGCGCGAACTGATCCTGGAGGCGGCGCTCGAGGTTTTCTCCACCAACGGCTTTCGCGGCTCGACCATCGACCAGATCGCCGAAGCCGCCGGCATGTCGAAGCCCAACCTGCTCTACTATTTCCGCCGCAAGGAAGACATCCACGAAACGCTGATGCAGCGCCTGCTCGACACCTGGCTGGCGCCGCTGCGCGAACTCGACGACATCGGCGATCCCCTCACCGAACTGCGCAGCTACATCAGACGCAAGCTGGAGATGGCGCGCGACTTTCCGCGCGAGAGCCGGCTGTTCGCCAACGAGATCCTGCAAGGCGCGCCGCGCATCATGCCGCTGCTGGCCGGAGAGTTGAAGACGCTGGTCGACGAGAAGGCGACCGTCATCAGGGGCTGGATGCGCGCCGGCAAGATCGCCAAGACCGATCCGTGGCACCTGATCTTCTCGATCTGGGCAACGACGCAGCACTATGCCGATTTCGACGTCCAGGTCCGCGCCGTGCTCGGGCCGAACCGCGGCGGCGACGGCCGCTTCGAGGACGCCGCAAGGTTTCTTGAGCAGTTGTTCCTCGATGGGCTAAAGCCGAAGACCTGACGCTTCAGGCATTGCGCCGCTCGGCCGGCAGCGCGTCCAGCAATGTCTGCAGCTTGGCGACCGAATTCTGCTCGGCGAGCGGCGTGTAGACGATCAGCTTCATGTCGGAACCGTCGCCGATCGACAGGCTCATATGCTCGAAAGTCATGGCGCCCGTGCTCGGGTGCCGGACATGCTTCACCCCCGACAACCGGTGCGCGACGTCGCGCTGCGGCCACCAGGCACGAAATTCGGGGCTCGAACGCGTCATCAACTCGATCAGCCGCTCGAAATCCGGATCGCGACATAGCGGGCGCTCGCGGCCCGGAACGAGGCCAGGACGGTGCGCGCCAGTTGCTCCCAGTCGACCAGCAGGCGCCGGTGGTGCGGGCTGGTGAACACCATGTGGACGATGTTGCGGGCATCACCCTCCAGCAGGCCATAATCGCCGAACACCGCCACCGCCGCCGGGTTCCAGGCCAGCACGTCCCAGCGCCGCCCGACAACATAGGCCGGCTGCAGCACCAGGCTCTGCAGCATATGCAGCAGGGGGCCGTCGACCTTTTCGGGCGCCACCGCACGGCGCTCCGGCTGCTGGCGGTCGGCGAGGATGAACAGATGCTGTTTTTCGGCCACGTCGAGGCGCAGCGCTTCGGCGAGCGCCGTCAGCACTTCCACCGAGGGCCTGACCTCCCGCCCCTGCTCCAGCCATGTGTACCAGGTGGTGCCGACGCCGGCGATCATCGCCACCTCCTCGCGCCGTAGTCCCGGCGTACGCCGCCTGAGACCGGTGGCGATGCCGGTGGCCGAGGGCGTCAGCCTTTCGCGGCGCGAGCGCAGGAAGGCGCCAAGTTCGCGCCGGCGGCTGTCTTCAGCGGAGTGGTTTGGGGCCGCGTGGGGTTGGGACTCCATGCGTCTATTATAGCAGTATTGATACCAGGATAAAGTTTGAACTGTTTGGCTCGCGCCAACTGTCCCATCTTCCGTTCAGAGCAACAGAACGGAGGCTCTGAACATGGAACTCAAAGACAAGACGATCCTCATCACCGGTTCGACAGATGGCGTCGGCCGCGTCGTCGCGCAACGGCTCGGCGCCGCAGGCGCCCGCGTGCTGGTGCACGGCCGCGATGCAATGCGCGGCAAGGCCGTTGTTACCGAGATCGAAGCTGCCGGCGGCAAGGCGGAGCTTCTGGTCGCCGACCTCTCGTCGCTGGCCGAAGTGCGCCACCTCGCCGAGGCGGTGCGCGCCAGGACGGATCGGCTGGACATCCTCATCAACAATGCCGGCATCGGCACGGCAGGCCAAGGCGCCAAAAGGCAGGTCAGCGCCGATGGCTATGAGCTGCGCTTCACCATCAATTATCTTGCCGGTTTCCTGCTCACTAGCGAGCTTTTGCCATTGCTGAAGGCGAGCACGCCGGCCCGCATCGTCAATGTCGCCTCGGCGGGGCAGCAGGCGATCGATTTCAGCGATGTCATGCTGACCCGCTCCTATGACGGCGTGCGCGCCTATTGCCAGAGCAAGCTGGCGCAGATCCTGTTCACCGTCGATTTGGCCGAACAGTTGAAAGGTACCGGCGTCACCGTCAACGCGCTGCACCCGGCGAGTTACATGAATACCACCATGGTCCGGCAGGCTGGTGTGACGCCGTGGAGTTCGGTCGAGACCGGTGCCGAGGCCATCCTCAACCTCGCCGCCTCACCCGCGCTCGACGGAAAAAGCGGCCTCTATTTCGACGGCCTGCGGGAATCCCGCGCCGACGCCCAAGCCTATGACGCCAAGGCAAGGCAACGGCTGCGAAGCCTGAGCCTCGATCTCATCGACCCGGCCTCCCTCACATCGAAGGAACAGCATTGATGACCAAGACAATCGAACACACCGTCGTCATCGGCGGCTCGTCCGGCATCGGCCTGGCGACGGCGCGAAAACTGCTTGGCCCGGGCATGAAGGTGACCATCACCGGGCGCAATGAGGAGAAACTGAAGAGCGCTTGGAAAAGCTTTGGCGGCGCTGCCGAGAAGGCTGCTTTCGACGCCGCGAAGCCGGATGAGGTCCGCCAGTTCTTCGAGAGCCTCGGTCCTTTCGACCATCTGGTGCTGGCGGCCAGCGGCGGCAAGGGCCTCGGCCCCTTCCCGACGCTTGACCTGAGCGACATCGGCAGTGGCGTGGAGGAAAAGGTCCGCCCGCAGCTGTCCTGCCTGCAGGCCGCCTTGCCGACACTCAACAAGGCCGGATCGGTCACCTTCATCTCGGCGGTGTCGGCGCAGCTCGCGGCGCCGGGCGTCGCCGGTATCGCCGCCATCAACGGCATGCTGTTGACCGTGGTGCCGATCCTGGCGGTGGAACTGAAGCCGCTGCGCGTCAATGTCGTGGCGCCCGGCGTCATCGATACGCCCTGGTGGGATTTTCTGGCCGAGGAGCAGAGGCAGGCGCTGTTTGCCGATTACGCAGGCAGGACCCCGGTCGGCCGCATCGGCCGCGCCGAAGACGTCGCTGCGGCAATAGCCTTCCTCGTCTCCAACGGCTTCATGACCGGTCAGGTATTGACCTGCGACGGCGGACTACGATTTGCGGCGTAGCGTTCCTCGGGCGCCGACAGGCTTTTCACCCTCAATTGGCTCTTTTTGGACCGCCCCGCACGCTCTTTTCGCCGGGGCTGTCAACGCCCGGTCTCACCGCATCCGAAGCGGTCTTTTCCGGAACATAGGAATAATCAGGCGTATCAGCCCCATACATCTTGTTGTCGATCGCCTCTTGCCAGCTGAAATCCGCGTCGGACGGTGAAACGTCGGCAATGTCATGGCGGGAGGAGCGAGAGTGCAGCCAGTTCGGGGTGATCTCTCGGACCAATTGTGCAAAGCGTCCCATCGAAACCGTTCCTTTCCTTGTCTTTTCTAGGAGGCGCGATCGCGGTTGCGTCAGTTGGACCTAAAGTTGACCTCTCAGCCAGGCTAGCGTCTCGGCAACGCTGGCCAGCCCGTACTGCGCGGTGGTTTGCGCCGGTGGTTTGACCCGTATCGATATGCCGCCCGCATCATTGACGGTTTCGAAGCCGTTTTCGTCCGACGTGTCGTCGCCCAGGAAGACCGGGCGACGGCCCGTGAATGGCGCGATCTCCATGAAACGCCGGATGGCGGCGCCCTTGGCGGCCTCCAGCGGCAGCAATTCCACGCCGGCGTTGCCGGCAACCACCCGGTAGCCCTTTGGCAGCGTGGCCAGCGCCTGCTCGACAAGCTGCGTCGCGCGGGGAAGCAGATGGGGGGCGGCGCGCGTGTGGATGGCCAGCACCCTTCCCTTGCGCTCGATATAGGCCCCACGACCGAGCTCGGCCTCGATCTCGTCGGCAAGCGCAGAAATATCCGCCGGCTCGTCCGCGACTTCGACGTCGTCGTTCGGCAGGAGCCGGTGCTCCAGTCCATAGAGCCCGGCGGCGCGCAGCTTCAAAGGCTGAAACAGATGGTCGACAGCCGCAACGGAGCGGCCTGTGATGAAGGCCAATGCCCCGTCCAGCTTGCGGTCCAGGCCTTGCAGCAAGGAGCGAAGCTCGTCGCTGACCGAGACGGCGTCCGGGTGCTCGGCATGTTCCAGCAGGGTGCCGTCGATGTCGAGGAACAACGCCCATTCGCCGGTCAGCACAGTCTGCGGTTTCGGCATGACGGCCTGCGGCTTTTGCGGGCTTTCGCTGATTATCTTTTGCAGGACCTCGTTCATGACATGACTACCCGTTTGCGCTCGAACATGGACACGACATTGTCGACGCTAGGCGGCCGGTCACCGACACCGGTTACCCGGTCGAGGTCACCGCGCTTGCGCAAGCGCGCTGCATCCAGAAGCATGCTGCCGGCCCAGCGATAGACATTGTTGTTGCGGATCGTTTCGCGCATGGGCCGCATGCGCTCGCGCTGTTCGTCTGAAGTCATGATCAGCGCCTGCAGCAGCGCTTCGCTCATCATGGCGGCGTCGTAAGGGTTGACGATCAGCGCCTCCAGCAATTCGCGCGAGGCGCCGGCGAAGGTGCTGAGCATCAAGACGCCCTGTTCGTCGTCGCGCGCCGCGACGAATTCCTTGGCGACCAGGTTCATGCCGTCATGCAGGCTGGTGACCATGCATATGTCGGCGGCGCGATAGATCTCGTAGACCTGTTCCTGTGAGTGATGCTCGGCCACCATGACCACCGGCCTGTAACCCTCGCTGCCATAGCGTTGGTTGAGCTCCTCGGCATAGCGGTGGCATTCGTCGTGGAGCAGCTTGTAAGCCGGCAGCGTGCCGCGGCTAGGGGCCGCGACCTGCAGGAAAACCAGCTTTCCGATCCATTCAGGGTATCGCTTGAACAATTCGTCCAGCGCCTGAAATCGATCCAGAATGCCCTTCGTGTAGTCGAGACGCTCGACGCCCACGGCCAGCTTCACATCCGCCTTCAGTCCGAACCTATTGCGCAGACGGGCCCGGCAGTCATCGACGTCAGGCAATTTTGCCAACAGGTCGGCCGGCCATTCTATCGAGATGGGATAGGCGTGCACCAGCGTCGTCTGGCCACCGTAGGAGATCGCCGCATCGGCTCGCTCGATGCGGCTTTCCAGGAAGCGATCGACGCTTTCGGTGAAATTGTTGGCGTGGAACTGGGTGTGGAAGCCGATGATCGAACTGCCGAGCAGTCCTTCGAGGATGCGTTCACGCCATGGGCAGATGCTGTACACTTCCGAATTCGGCCACGGGATGTGCCAGAAAGTGATGACGATCGCCTCCGGCAGGCGCTCGCGGATCATGCGCGGCAGCAGCGCGAAGTGGTAATCCTGGACCAGCACGATCGGCCGCTCGTTGCGCGCTTCGGCAACCACCGTGTCGGCGAACTTCCGGTTGACGGCCTCGTAGGCCTCCCAGTCCGAGGCGCGAAAAATCGGCCGGGTGAAGGCGATATGGCAAAGCGGCCAGAGGCCCTCATTGGCGAAGCCGAGATAGTAGCCCTGATGCTCTTGCTCGGTCAGCCAGACCCGGCGCAGCGTGTAAGACGGATGGCCGGGCGGCACCTGTACCCGGTCGTGGTCGTCGACGGTGAGGCGGTCCGCCGTTCCGCCGCCATAGGCGATCCAGGTGCCGCCACAGGCGCGGGTGATCGGCTCGAGCGCCGACACCAGCCCGCTGGCCGGCACCAGCAATTCGACGCCATCATCCCTGATGTTGTGGATATAGGGTTCCCGGTTGGACACCACGATCACCTGCGCATCGGGCAGATCGTCGGCGAGGATCTTGCGCAATGTCTCGGGCGACCACGTCACCAGCGCCGCATCGGCCGATTGGCCGTTCTTTTCGAACTCACGTATCACCTTGCGCGCCGCCTCCGCGGCCACGTCTTCGCCCGCTGTATGGGCAACCGCCGGAGGGTGACTGCGGCGCTGCCGCGATAGGGAGAGGAATACGGCAAGAGCGGAAAAACCGAGGCTCGCGAAGATCAGAACCCAGAGCAGTTCCGCACCGTAGTTTGTCATTGAATGTCAACTCACCCGGCCGTCGGCGACCGTTTGTTCGTGTTTCCCGTTTGAAAAGGTCCGCCGACCACGTGGTCAGCGTTCGGACCTGTATTTTTGCAACGCACAAAGCTCGGATCGGTTCCGCCAATTTTGTTCGGATCATGTCCTTACGATGAGCGGCACCAGCCCTTCATGGCGGTCGGCAAGGAAAGCGACGACCCGATCGCCGACGCGCTGGAAGGTGAGATCGACGACCCGGTCGCCGACGCCCAGGTGCCGCAGTGTCAGCGTGTCGATGCCGATCGGCAGCCTCGGGCGGGTGACGCGGATTTCGCCATCCCAGCCGTCGATCTCCAGGCCAAGGCAGGCCTGCATCAGCATGAAGGCCGAGCCCGCCGACCACGCTTGCGGCAGGCAGGCGACAGGATAGGCGATGGGTGCTTCGCCCGGCGCGCGTGTAAAACCGCAGAACAGTTCGGGCAGCCGCATGTTGAAATGGACCGCGGATTCGAATGTGCCGCTCATCAGGCGAACCACGCTTTCACGCTCGCCATAGCGTGCCAGGCCGGCACCGCAGATGGCGGTGTCGTGCGGCCAGATCGAGCCATTGTGGTACGACATCGGGTTGAAGAACACCGCATCGTCGGCAAGCGTCCTCAGCCCCCAGCCGGAATGGAAGGAGGCGGAAAGCAGCTGGTCGGCGACCATCTGCGCCCGCGCCGGCTCAGGCAATCCGACAAAGAGCAGATGCCCAGCATTCGAGGTCCGCACCTTGCAGGGCTCGCCGGCACCGTCGATCGCGAGGGCGTAGAAGCCGAGATCGTCAAGCCAGAAATCGCGTTCCACCGCCACCCGCATCGCCTCGGCGCGGTCCTCCCAGTGATCGGCTTTGTCGTCTTCGCCACGGCGGCGGGCAAGCTTGGCCAGCCCCCGGAAAGCGGCAAAGACATAGCCTTGCACTTCGACCAGCGCGATCGGGCCCTTGGGAATGCGGCCATCGGCATGGAAGACCGAATCGAAACTGTCCTTCCATCCCTGGTTGGCGAGGCCGGACTCGGCCGCTCGCTGGTAAGTCACGAATCCGGTCTCCCGGCCTGCCTCCTCCGTCCATTCGGCCGCGGCGCACAGTGACGGCCACAGGCCGTCGATGAACGCCATGTCACCGGTACGATCGGCGTAGGCGCAAGCAAGATAGATGTAGAGCGGTGTCGTATCGACGCCACCGTAGTAGCGGCCGAAGGGGAGCTCCCGCAGCGCCACCATTTCGCCCTTGCGGGTCTCGTGCATGATCTTGCCCGGCTGCGAATCGCTGAACGGCGATGTCTCGGTCGCCTGGTGCTGGGCCAGAAAGGCCAACACGCCCCGCGCCAGGCCCGGATTGAGCCACAGCATCTGCAGTGCCGAGATGACGCCGTCACGACCGAACGCCGTCGAGAACCAGGGGATGCCGGCATAGGGATAGGGGCCGGTCGCCAGTTCGGTGGTGAGCAGCGCGACATCGGCGCGGGCGCGCTCGACCCAGTCGTTGAAGACGCGGCCCGAGCTGCGCACCGTCGCGCCATGGCGACGTTTGGCCCGCATGCCAAAGCGGGCGCGGGCAGCAGCGGCGCGAAACCGGTCGCGGTCGGGCTTATCGGCCACCTCGGGACCGACCTCGACATAAAGCACCTTCCTGCTGCGCTTGGTCACGGCGATCAGGAAATCGGCACGGGTGGCTGTCAGTTGGTCCGGCGCCTGCGAGAACGATATCGCAGAGAGGCGGGCCAGGCCGTCGAGCCCGTCATAGCGCAGCAGGACGGACGTCGCGTCTGTTTCGGCGGCATGGGCCAGCCCGCGCTTCAGCCGTGTCGAGCCGCGCACTTCGAACATGTCGCGGAAATCGGCGGAATAGTGCAGGGAAACGCTGATCGTCGAGTGTTCCCGGCTGTAATTGGAAAGGGTGATGCGTTCGAACAGCCTGTCCTGCCAAAGCAGCCTGACGCGTTCGATGTGAATGGCTCCCTGCGGGATGTCGCGTCCACCGGCGCTCTGTATCGGCAGATTGGTCAAATTGGTGGTGAACAGCACATTGTCCTGGCTGAGCGAGGCGCCGAGCAGCGATGTCTGCCTGCCGCCGACGGTCAGCCGGAACTCGGAAAGAACCCGTGTGTCGTCGCGAAAGAAACCGTCGCCGGCTCCGCGTATGTCGCCATAGGCGTCGGCAACCGCGAAGCAATCGCCCTGCTTGAGGGCAAACAACCGATGCGGCTCGCGAGGGGCGGTGGCGTCGAGCGATGCAAGCGCAACCGCGGGATCGAGCTGGCGCTCATCGAGTTGGGCCATTCATCAAAGATCCCTGTTGTTTCGTTGTCGTGGCTCGAGCACGTCGTTGCTCAAGACGCCTTCGCCGCGCTCGGGACGCCGATCAGGCCCGCATAGGCGGCCAGATAATCGCCAGCCATTCTTCGAGCGGAGAACCGCTTTTCGAAACCGGCCCTCACCTTTCGCCTGTCGAGTTGCAGCAAGTCGGGCACCGCGGCGACCGCGCCGTCCACCGTGTCAGCGATGAAACCGGTGACGCCTTGATCGATGATTTCGGGCAGCGCGCCGCAATTCCAGCCGATGACCGGCGTGCCGCAGGCCATGGCCTCGATGGCGACAAGGCCGAACGGCTCCGGCCAGTCGATCGGGAACAGCAGGCCGGCCGCCTTGCCGAGAAATTCCGCCTTCTGGTCCTCCTCGATCTCGCCGACATAGACGATGCGATCGCCGTCGATCAACGGTTCGACCACCTCGTGGAAATAGGCGCGGTCGTCGTCGCCGATCTTTGCCGCGAGCTTGAGCTTGAGCCCCGAACGCAAGGCGATCTCGATGGCGCGGTCCGGGCGCTTGTCGCGTGAGAACCGGCCGAGGAAGGCAAGGTAGGGTTCTTCCGCCGTCGTTTCAAAAGTCGGTTCGTAGAGAGTGGTCGGCAATCCGTGATGGATCGTCGCCAACCAGTTGGCGTTGGCAAGGCCAGCCTTCTGGCTGTGCGAAATGGAAATCAGGGGAAAACGCGGAAACCGTTCATAGGCCGGCGCCAGGTCGACATAATCCAGCCTGCCATGCGGTGTCGTCACCGTGCGGTCGGCGAGATCCTCGAAGAAGGAAAAGTGCAGGAAATGGCTGAGATGGAAGTGGATGACGTCGAACTCCGACGCCCGTTCCCTCACCTGCGCAAGCATCGAAAGATGCGCCGCGATCTCGGATTTAAGCGGACGCGGATCGAGGCGCAGCGCGCGTTCCCGGCTGGGTACCAGCGTCGCGGAAGTCTGGCTGTCGCCACTGGCGAACAACGTCACCTCATGGCCCAGATCGACCAGCGCTTCGGTCAGATACGAGACGATGCGCTCGGTGCCGCCATAGAGCCTTGGCGGCACCGATTCATAAAGCGGCGCGACATGGGCGATTTTCATATTCCATCCTGGATGCTGGGCATGCAGGTGTGAAATGCGTCAACGGCTCGATTGGTTCCGATTTTATGATCGAGCCGTGGGCACCAGAGGCCGCAGTCGGCATGGAACTGTGCGTCAAACAGATTGCGCGATCAGGGTCAGAAAGCCACCGCTCAGCGCGACATTGCCGACGAAGCCGTTGATGCGGGACGCACGGTCCTGGCCCTGATGGTCCCAGAAATTGTGAAACATCGGCGTGGCGACGATGAGGAACAGCAGCAGCACCGCGGCCGCGAGTGCCGTCCACAATCCTGCGATGACCAGCACGCCGGCGGCGATCTGAAGCACGATGCCGAGCCACAGCGCCAATCTTGCCTGCGGCACACCGCGCGCGGCCATCAGCTGGGTCAGGAAGGCCGCGTTCTGGATGTTGCGCAGGCCGGCGAAGACGAAGGCGCCGCCGAGCAACAGGCGAGCGAGAAACAACAAGGTCGAAGGCAAATCGGCAGGCATCAAACGCTCCCTTTGAAAGTGGAGCGCCGCCTTTCGACGGCGCTCCCAACATAACCGGACAATCAGGCGGCCTTCGCCGCCGGCACCGGGTGAATGGCCTGGAACGGGATGCACAGCCGGTTCCAGGTGTTGATCATGCCGAGCGCAACGGAAAGCTTGACCAGTTCCTCTTCCGAGAAATGCTCGAGCGTCTTTGCATAGAGTTCGTCCGGCACGCCATTGCTGGCGATCAAGGTGACGGCTTCGGTCCAGGCCAGGGCAGCGCGTTCGCGCAGGGAAAACAGCGGCGATTCCTTCCAGGCTGAAACCAGATAGAGCCGCTGCTCGGTCTCGCCGTCGCGCCTCGCCTCGCGGCTGTGCATCTCGACGCAGAACGAGCAGCCATTGATCTGCGATGCCCTGAGCTTGATCAGGTGCAGCAGGCTCACCTCGAGCCCGCATTCGTCCACCGCCTTGTTGAGCGCCGACACAGCCTTCATGATCTCCGGCGCCTTGGCGAAAAATTGCAGCCTCTGTTTCATCTTCCTGTCCTTTCAAATCTGCTTTGGGTTTGGGTCTACGGGGTTAACTGGATTTCTGCGGCCGCTGGTGGCGCTCGACGAAGGCGCAGCTCGCAGCAAGCGACCTGGGATCGCCTTCTGCCGCATAGGTGGCCACGATATCGGACAGCTTGGTCTCGGCGAGCGCGGCGCGATAGGCACGCTCGGCCTTCAGCATCGCGGCGTTGATGCCGCAGGGTTTGACATAGGCCGATGCATCGAGCTTCACCGGACCGCGCTGGCGGATCTCACCGCAACGGAAAGCCGGCTCGCGCCCTTCGATGGCCAGCACGATGTCGAGCAGCGTGATGCGCTCGGCCGGCCGCGCCAGCCGATAGCCACCGGCAGGCCCGGGCGCCGATTCCAGGATGCGTGCGGCGCTGAGCATGTTGAGATGCTTGAGCAGATAGCTAGGCGACAGGCCAAAGGCCTCGGCGAGAGCAGCGCCAGGCATGGTGCTGTTCCCCTCCACACTGGCCAGCGTGGCAGCGCAATGGATGGCTGCCTCAACGCCCTCGCCCAGCTTCATTGGATCGGCTCCTTTATCATGGACACATACTATCGTGGATAATTTTTATCTGCAATAGGAAATGGAGGATTATCCACATATTCGTGGTGGCCACGAGAGTGAGGTTTCCGAGGTGCAAAGGTCTGGTGGTTTTCGACACCCAGCGCTTCACAGGACTTGGGTTCCTCGCTCCCGCGAAGCGGGCTAGGCGATTCACACATGGTTGTGTGCGTCAAGTTCTGCAAAATGGGCGATCATGAAGCTGGTCATGCGGCTTGGCGTAGAGCGAGCTTCTTGTGCTCGCGC